>JBBIVO010000006.1:0-2920 GCA_037439685.1 Candidatus Bathyarchaeota archaeon
GACCATCTGGTAGACCCTCCCCAGGTATACGGGATTTTCTGGGGAGACGGGGTCTAGGTCCCATCGGTTTGGGGGCCTCCCCTCCTCTAGGAGGTTCTCGTCCCATCCAAAGCCTATTATCCACTCCCCCTTCGGCGTCTCCTTGGCCTTCATCTCAACGGCCTTGACGATCTCCGAGATGCTTTTGACCTTTGGATACCAGAGGTCTATGCCGAACCTGGCGTTTAGTCCATACTCTAGGAAGTGGTCGTGGGTTGAGATCAGGCCTGGGGTGACCGCCCTACCTTGGAGGTCGATGGCCTCTGTCCCAGCCCTTATGAGGCTGGAAACCTCCGCGTTGGATCCGACCTTGGCGATCCTGCCATACTTTATGGCGACCGCCTGGGCTATCGTCCCCTCCTCGTCTAGGGTTATGATCTTCCCGTTTATGAGGGCCATGTCTGCTCCCAGGGCCTCGGCTATCCTTGGGAGGTCTCCCTTCCAATCCATCTTCCTCAACCGAACATCCCAACTATTCCCATTGACTCTTTATAAAGTGTGAGGCCTCTCTAGCACTCATAGAGGTTGAATTGAGAGGCCTTTAAGATCTCCCTGGCAGGTTATGGGTCGAAGAGCTTTCCCGGGTTTAGGATGTTCTGTGGGTCGAAGGCCCTCTTTATCGCCTTCATCAGCTCCACCTGGGCTCTTCCCACCTTATATTGGAGGTACTTCTTCTTCGTATATCCTATTCCATGCTCTCCTGATATGGTTCCCCCGAGGCCTATTCCAAGCTCTATGAGCCCATCCGTCACCCTTTCTAGGAGGCGGAGCCATTCACCCCTCTCGAGCTCCCCCCTCACCATTATGCTGTGGATGTTTCCGTCTCCGGCGTGGCCTATGTTGGAGATGAGCACCCCATGGCTCTCCATGATCCTCTCAACCCCCTCTATGTAATCTGGTATACGGCTCCTCGGCACCGAGATGTCCACCTCATCTATCTCCCAGAAGGCCTTGTAGGCGTCGAATAGGCACTTCCTCGCCTCCCAGAGCTGCCTCTGCCTCGCCTGGGTGTCGGCGAGGTAGACCTCGACCCCTCCCATCTCGATGCATATCTCTCCCACCAGCTCCAGCTCCCTCTCCACCTCCTCCTCCCTGTTCCCCTCCACCCCGACCAGGAGGTATGCTGGGTGGTCGCTGTCCGGCAGCCTCCTCCCGAGATATCTCTCCGCTGTTTGGACGGCGTGCTGGCCCATGTACTCCAGGGCGTAGGGGACCACCTTCCTCCTAACTATCTCGGAGACGGACCTTGCTGCCCCCCTCACATCCTTGAAGGGGATGTAGGCGAGGGCGGTGTGGAGGGGCTTCGGGACGAGCTTTAGGGTTGCTCCGGTCACGACCGCCAGTGTCCCCTCTGAGCCGATGATGAGGTCTATAAGCTCGTAGCCGGTGGAGCTCTTGATGGCCTTCCCTCCCAGCCGTATGGCTTCCCCATTCGGCAGGACCGCCTCAAGCCCGTATACGAAGTCCCTGGTGACCCCATACTTCATCCCCCTAACCCCTCCCGCGTTGGTTGATATGTTCCCCCCGATGGTTCCCGACTCCTGCCCTGGGTCTGGGGGGTATAGGAGACCCCTCTTCTCCGTCTCTTGGTGGAGGTCCATGATGAGGACTCCGGGCTCCACGACGGCCATGAGGTTATCCTCATCTATCTCGATTATTCTGTTCATCCCCTCAAGGGTTAGGGCTATGCCCCCGTAGATGGGGTGGGCCCCCCCGCTGAGGCCGGTTCTGGATCCCTGGGGGGTTACGGGTATCCTCTCCTCATATGCGAGCCTCATGATCTTCGAGACCTCCTCTGCGCTGGAGGGCCTCACCACCACCTCTGGGGGGTGGGGGGGCATAAGGCTCTCGTCGTGGGAGTGCCTCTGGAGCGACTCCTCATCCTCGAGGAGGGAGCCCTTCCCCACTATCTCTAGGAGCTTTGACCTGACCTCGGGGGTGACGCGGCCATACCTAGACATCCTTCCTATACTCCCTTATCTTCTCTATCAGGCGGGGGATGACCTCGTAGAGGTCTCCCACGACGCCTAGGGATGCGACTGAGAGGATGGGGGCCTCACGGTCCTTATTTATGGCTATTATGCAGTCTGAGGTCTTCATCCCGGCCAGGTGCTGAACAGCCCCTGAGATGCCGCAGGCTATGTAGAGCTTGGGCCTGACCGTCCTCCCGCTCAGCCCTACCTGGTGGGAGTAGCCGATCCATCCCTCGTCAACCGTCGGCCTGCTGGCTCCGACGGCCCCACCCAGAAGGTCTGCGAGCTCCTCCAACAGCCTGAAGCCCTCAGGCCCTCCCAGGCCCTTACCCCCTGAGACCACCACATCCGCCTCCGTGATGCTCACCGCCTCCTTAAGGGGCTGGAAGTCCAGGATCTTCACCCTGTCGGGGAGCTTCGCGTCCAACCTCATCATCCTTATCTCACCCTTCCGGGTTGGGTCCCTCGGGGCCTCGGGCATCACCTTATACCTGACGGTAGCCATCTGCGGCCTGGTATTGGGGCATATTATGGTAGCCATCACGTTCCCTCCGAAGGCAGGCCTGGTCTGAACCAGGAGCCGTGTCTCCGGGTCTATATCTAGGCCCGTGCAGTCGGCGGTGAGGCCGGTCTTCAATGAGGCTGCAACCCTTGGGGCTAGCGAGCGGCCTATAGAGGTCGCGCCGAAGAGGAAGATGCTCGGCTTGACATCCCTCACAAGGTCGACGAGGAGCGCTGAGTATGGGTCATCCCTGAAGTCGGCGAGGATGGGGTCATCGTAGACATAGACACTATCGGAGCCCCTCGCCACCAGCTCCCACGCCGCCTCTGCAACGCCACTCCCTATTATAACGGAGCTCAGGGGCTCCCCAAGCTTCTCCGCCAGCCCCCTCCCAACCCCTAGGAGC
>JBBIVO010000006.1:2947-29916 GCA_037439685.1 Candidatus Bathyarchaeota archaeon
GGATCTCGCCCCTCCTCTGCTCGGCGAAGATCAGCACCCCCCGGTAACCAGAGGCCTCCTCGTGGAGGTCTTTCCCCTCTATGATTAGGGCCTTGTTGGGGCATGCCTCGACGCATGCGGCGCAGAGCCTGCAGTCCTCCCCTATGGCCGGGTAGCCCTCCACCATCTCTATTGAGCCGAAGGGGCAGGCTGAGGCGCAGAGGCCGCAGCCCGTGCATCTATCCCTCTCCACCCATATCGGGCTGTGCGAGTCCAATCATATCACCTTCAGCTCTATGAGCCTCCTTAGGATCGCCTCTGCCAGGTATTCTGGGGATCCCTCTATGACCTCCCCTCCCATCGCCTTTGGGGGGGTGAATACCCTTATCACCCTCGTCGGGGAGGCCTCCAACCCGAAGCTCCCTGGGTCTCCTCCGAGGTCCCTGAGGGTTATGGTCCTTATCTCCGCCCTCTTGGCCCTGAGCCTCCCGCTGAGGGTTGCAAGCCTTGGATTGTTTATCTCCTTCGTCACCGTTATCAGGGCTGGGAGGGGGGCCTCTAGGGTCTCGACCCCATCGTCTAGGGTCCTCTTCACCCTTATCTCCTCATCCGAGACCTCCAGGATCCTATTCACGTAGCAGATGTGGGGTATCCCCAGATGCTGGGCTAGCTCCGGGCCTGTCTGTCCGGTGTCCCCATCCGTCGTCTTCAATCCGCAGATGATCAGGTCGAAGGGGCCTATCCTCCTTATGCACTGGGATAGGGTGAAGCTCGTGGCCCACGTGTCAGCCCCTGCGAAGGCCCTATCCGTGGCGAGCCAGGCCTCGTCGCAGCCCATCGCCAAGGCCTCTCTCAGCGCCTCCTCAGCCATGGGGGGGCCCATCGTGAGGGCCTTCACCCTTCCACCATACCTCTCCCTCAGCCTTATCCCCTCCTCGAGGGCGTACTCGTCGAAGGGGTTGATTATCGCCGCAACCCCCTCCCTCTTGAGCCTCCCAGTCTCCGGGTCTATCTCCACCTCCGTCGTCTCCGGAACCTGCTTGATGCATACTATTATGTTCAAGCCTCGACTCAAGTGGATCTATCCCCTCTCGGCATACTCCCTATGAAGTCTCTGAACTGATTTAAAAATAGTCTCGGCCTCCTCAAGGGAAAAACCCTTAATGTACATCGCCCCTTAGGGAGCGTGAGGGAAGAGATGTCTGTCCACCCGATCGAGAGCCGGTACTATTACCCGGAGATGAGGGGGGTCTTCACCGAGGAGGCGAGGCTCCAGAAGATGCTCGACGTGGAGGCCGCCCTATCCTGGGCCCAGGCCCAGCTAGGGGTGATCCCGCGAGAGGCCTCTGAGGAGATCTGTAGGAAGGCCGATACGGCGTATGTCAGGCTTGAGAGGGTGAAGGAGCTTGAGCGCCTATTGGACCATGAGACGATGGCCGTCGTCTCAGCCCTCTCAGAGGCCTGCGAGGGGGAGGCGGGTAGGTATGTCCACCTGGGGGCGACGAGCTACGACATCGTCGACACCGCCCAAGCCCTCCAGATTAGGGATGCCCTAGACCTCTTGGAGGAGGACCTGAAGGGGCTGCTGGGGTCTCTAGTTTCGCAGGCCGAGAGGCATAAGAAGACCGTCTGTATGGGGAGAACCCATGGACAGCACGCTATCCCCACGACATATGGGATGAAGTTCGCCATCTGGGCATGCGAGGTCTCGAGGCATCTTGAGAGGCTCGGGGAGTGCAGGAGGAGGGCCCTCGTAGGGAAGATGAGCGGCGCTGTGGGGACCATGGCCGGGTTCGGGCCTGAGGGGTTCGAGATCCAGAGGTTGACGATGGAGAGGCTGGGCCTCAGGCCGGCCGATATAGCCAACCAGGTGATCCAGAGGGATATCCACGCGGAGCTCCAGTGCCTCCTCGCCCTAATAGCTGGAACCCTTGACAAGATGGGGAGGGAGATAAGGAACCTGCAGAGGACCGAGATCTCCGAGGTCTACGAGCCCTTCTCAGCCCGGCAGGTTGGGTCCTCAACGATGCCCCACAAGAGGAACCCCCACAAGTGTGAGAGGGTCTGCGGCCTCGCGAGGATAATCAGGGCGAGCGTCCTCCCATCCCTCGAGACGATAGCCCTGGAGCATGAGAGGGACCTGACGAACTCCTCCATCGAGAGGATAACCATCCCTGAGGGCTTCATCCTGACCGACTATATCTTGAGGCAGATGAACTCCATAATTAGAGGGTTGGAGTTCGACTATGAAAAGATAACCAGAAACCTCCACCTCTCCCTCGGTCTTCCTATGACTGAGAGGGTCATGATAGAGCTCGTGAGGAAGGGTATGGGTAGGCAGGAGGCCCATGAGATGCTCAGGCGCCTAGCCATGAGATGCTTGAGGGAGAGGCGGAGCCTCAGAGAGGCGATAATCGAGGATGAGGCGGCCTCATCCCTCATCGGCAGGGAGGAGCTCGAGGAGTGGCTTGATCCAGAGGGGTACATCGGGACGGCCGTGGAGCAGGTCGAGAGGGTGACCCGGGCCCTTAGAGAGCTCTGGCTAGACGAGTAAAGGAGATAAATAACCCCTCCTAGTTGTTTCAGGAGCCTCGGGCGTGTCGCCATGTCCCAAGCAAAGGATGAGGAGAGACCCGTTCAGGAGGATCCAGTAAGGAGGTTGGCGGAGGTGGAGGCAGCCTATAGGGAGGAGAAGCAGAGGGCCGACTCCTACCAGAACCAGCTGAAGTACGCCCAGGCCGATATCGAGAACCTAAGGAAGCAGATGCAGAGGAGGATAGATGAGGAGGTGGAGAGGTGGAGGTCCCACCTCCTACTGCAGCTTCTACCCTTGGTCGAGGAGCTGGACCTAGCATTAGAGTCAGCCCATAAGGGGGGAGCCTCTCAGCTCCTCCAAGGTGTGGAGATCATAAGAAGGAAGCTGGGGAGGGTGCTCGAGAGGGAGGGTGTCTCGCCCATAGAGGCCTTGGGGAGGCCCTTCGACCCAAACCTCCACGAGGCCGTCATGGAGGTGGAGGCCCCTGAGCGGGAGGATGGGATGGTCGTCGAGGAGGTGAGGAGGGGCTACCTCCTCAGGGGGAGGGTTCTCAGGCCGAGCATGGTTAAGGTGGCGCGCAATCCGGGCTCTAAGAGGGTTGGGGAGGTGAGTGGATGAGCGGTGAGAAGAGGGAGAAGATCCTCGGCATAGACCTGGGCACCACGAACTCAGCCGCCGCCGTGATGATGGGCGGGAAGCCGGTGGTAATACCCAGCGCCGAGGGGCCTACGGTGGCTGGGAAGATGTTCCCCTCGGTAGTCGCCTTCACCAGGGATGGGCAGATCCTCGTGGGGGAGCCGGCCAGGAGGCAGGCGCTCACTAACCCTGAGGGGACCATCCGGGAGATAAAGAGGATGATGGGAACCGATTACAAGGTGGAGGTCTTCGGTAAGGAGTACACCCCACAGCAGATATCCGCATTCATCCTCAAGAAGATCCTGAAGGATGCGGAGGACTACCTCGGAGAGAAGATAACAAAGGCGGTTATCACAGTCCCCGCCCACTTCAACGATAATCAGAGGCAGGCAACTATAGATGCTGGAGAGATAGCAGGGCTGAAGGTGACTAGGATAGTCAACGAGCCTACCGCTGCAGCCCTCGCCTATGGCCTGGATAAGGCGGATAAGGAGATGAAGATAATGGTCTTCAGCTTCGGAGGGGGAACCAACGATACGACTGTGATGGAGATAAGCGGAGGCGTCTTCCAGGTCCTAGCCACAAGTGGAGACACCAAGACCGGGGGGGCCGACATCGACAACGCCATAGTCGACTACCTGGTGGAGGAGTTCAGGCGCGAGACCGGGATAAGCCTCAGGGGGGATATAAGGGCCATGGCTAGGCTGAAGGAGGCGGCTGAGAAGGCCAAGATAGAGCTCTCCAACCTCTTGACCACCGACATCGACCTGCCCTATATAACCTCGGATGCCACGGGCCCCAAGCACCTCCAAATCACCCTCACAAGGGCGAAGCTCGAGCAGTTGGCCAGGCCCATCGTGGAGAGGATAAGGGAGCCGATTATTAGGACCCTCGCAGACGCCAAGCTGACGCCCAAGGAGATCGACAAGATAATCCTGATAGGGGGACAGACGAAGATGCCCCTGGTCCAACAGTACATGGAGGAGGTCATGGGGAAGAAGCCTGAGAGGGGTATCGACCCCATGGAGTGTGTGGCCATAGGGGCCGCCATCCAGGGGGCCGTGCTGGCGGGTGAGATAACGGATATACTCCTCCTCGACGTCACACCCCTCTCCCTAGGCGTTGAGACCCTTGGAGGCGTCTTCACGAAGATAATAGAGAGGAACACCACGATACCTGTCAAGAGGAGCCAGATCTTCACCACGGCGGCGGACTTCCAGACAGCCGTCACCATCCACGTATTGCAGGGGGAGAGGGCTATGGCGAGGGATAACATAAGCCTCGGCCGCTTCGACCTGACCGGGATCCCCCCCGCCCCGAGGGGGGTTCCCCAGATAGAGGTGACCTTCGACATAAACGCCGACGGCGTTCTCAACGTTACGGCGAAGGATCTGGCCACTGGAAAGCAGATGGGGATAACCATCACCGCATCCACTAAGCTGAGCAGAGAGGAGAAGGAGAGGATGATCAGAGAGGCGGAGCAGTATGCAGAGCAGGATAGGAGGGCTAGGGAGCTCGCCGAGGCGAGGAATCTGGCCGACTCTTTGATATATACGACGGAGAAGACCCTCAGCGAGCTTGGAGAGAAGCTCAAAGAGGAGCATAAGAACAGGATTAGGAAGGCTGTAGAAGAGCTGAAGGAGGCCATGAAGACGGAGAGGGCTGAGGAGATCAACAAAAAGGCTGAAGAGCTGAGAAAGGTGGTCCAAGAGGCTGGGGCTGAGGTCTACCAGAGGGCGGCCGCAGAGTACGCCCAACGGGAGGGGGAAAAGCCTCCTGGAGGGGAGGAGAAGAGGAAGGTGGACGCCGAGTACAAGGTCGTGGATGAAGAAGAGAAGAAGAGGTAAGGATAACAAACACCATTGATCATTTAAAATTAACAATTTTTGCTTTATGGATTAGCTGCTGAAGCGGACGATTTGCGCTCCTTGACCCTTTAGCCCCTTCATCCTTATACAGATTTGATGAGGATTTCTGGTCCCCTGAAGGTTTATGGGCTGGAAACGGCGCATCCAATGCCAATCCAGACCACACGCAAAATCTATCATATGTAGGCATCTAATTTCTAATTCTGGTTCTCGTCTCGAAACCAGATGGATAGCTCCCTCTCCGCCTCCTCCCTCGATCCAGATGCGTGGACCAGGTTCTCGCACGCCCTCTCCTCCTCGGTGCTCCTCCTGATGGAGTCTATCCCAAGGTCTCCCCTTATCGTCCCCTCCTCCGCCTTAGAGGGGTCGGTGTATCCTGTCACCCTCCTAGCGACCTCGATGGCGTCCTTCCCCCCAAGCCTCAGAGCTATGATGGGGCCTCTGGAGAGGTAGCTCCTAAGCCATCCGAGAACCTTTAGGCCGTGGGCCTCCTCGTCGATGATCCCCTCGACGGCCTCCTGGGCCTTCCTACCCAGCTGGGGTGCCATCGAATCTGGATACTGCCTCCTCGCCAAGTCCTCCTCCACCCCTTTATAGAACCTTATGTCGAGGATCCTCAGCCCAGCCATCTCATACCTCCGGATTATCTCTCCTACGAGTCGGCGCTCAAGGGCGTCCGGCTTGAGGAGTACCAACGTCTCCTCCCACATGCTCCTCGCCTGTCGGGTCACTTTGCAACATACTTCAATGTCCACTTGAATCTTCTCGGATCCCTCTTTTGGTTGATCATGCTCTTCCTACACTTGCTGGAGCAGAACCTTAGGACCCTCCCGTCTCTCCTTACAAGGCTCGAGCCTGTTCCAGGCGGTATCCCTCTCCCACAGAAGTCACATGGATAGACCTGCGGCATCTGGAAGACCTACCTTATCCTTCTAGCCTCCCTCTCAGTCTCCCTGAGGAGTAGTATGTCGTTCAGGCGGACGGGGCCCTTAACATTCCTCGAGATTATCCTACCCTTATCCTTCCCCTCGAGGATGCGGACCCTAACCTGTATGACCTCCCCTGTCAACCCGGTTCTGCCTAGGATCTGTATCACCTCGGCAGGTGTGAGGACCTCCTCTGACAACTATTTGACCATCCCCCTGAGCTTCGATACTATCTCCTCTATGAGGGCCTTCGCCTCTCCAACCTCCTCTATGGAGGCCGCTGAGGCGTTGACTCCTAGGCCGACGGCCTCGCCGATCCGCCTCTTATCCGGGACGTAGACGTATGGGGTCTTCCTCTCCTCGCATAGGAGGGGTAGGTGGGCGACCACCTCAGTGGGATCCACGTTCTCCGCCATCACCACCAGTTTAGCCCTCCCCCTCTCAACGGACTTCGTCGTCTCGTTCACCCCCTTCCTTATCTTCCCCGTATCTGAGGCTATCTTGAGGGCCTCATATGCGGCCTCGGCTATCTCCTTCGGGACGTTGAACCTCACGTAGAAGGGCTTCGAAGGATCAACATCTCTCCTAGACATCTCATCTCCTTCCAGTGTACCTCTCATACGAGAGGGATCCCTTTTAAACCTTGTGCTCAGTCGTGGGCGTAGTATGCGAGGAAGGGGTGGGGGTCTTCAACCCTGACGAAGCCGAATCGCTCGAACTGGATCATCTCCCCCGGCCTCAGCATCGAGCAGGAGGCCTCTGCCAGGCCCCGTTTAACCGAGGCGTCAGGCATTATCACCCTCGCCTCCAAGTTCTCCTCCCATGGGAGCCAGTGGATGAATCGGGCCCCGATAATCCTCGCATCTCTGGGGTCTCTGGAGTGGTACCTCGCCTCAACCTCCCCCGCTCTCAGGCTTAGGATCTGGACGTTGAATAGGCCCATCAGCCTCACCATATCCCCCTCCTTTAGGCCCCTCACGTCGGCCTCGGATATCCAGGCCTTGATGGCGCCTTCCCTCCTCTTAGCCCTCATCGTCCTCACCCCCCTCTCTGGATGGTCCGGGTGGAGGGGGAGCGCCGCAGAGTGTTCCTCCTCCGCCGACTCGATTATTCTGATTGGGGCTGGGTCTGCGACGAAGAAGTATCGGTTGGCGATGGGCTCAACGATCCTTCTGTTCATCGTGGCGAGGATCCCCCAGCTTATGGTGGCATCGCTCGGCTTAGGCCCCACCTCTATCATCAGCCTCCTTATCGCCTCGGGCTGGATGCCCCTTCTCCTGAGCGCCTTCAGGGTTCCAAGCCTCGGGTCGTCCCATCCAAGATATGTCCCTCCTTGGACTCCAGCCCTTATCTTCGACTTGCTGAGGACGCCCACCTCCAGCCCCAGCCGCCCCACGCTTAATACCTCGGGGAACTCCCATCCCATGTGTTCGAAGAGGAACCTCTGCCTTATCGTGTTCACCTCATGCTCCTTCCCCCTGATCACGTGGGATATCCTCATCTCGCGGTCATCGATGGCGCAGCTGAAGTTGTAGAGGGGCCAGACCCTATACCTTCTCCCCACCCTCGGATGGGGGGTCGTGGATATCCTGAGGGCGGGCCAGTCCCTCACCGAGGGGTTTGGATGATGGAGGTCCGTCTTTATCCTGACCACGGCCTACCCCTTATCATAGGAGCCGTCGAGCATCCTATCCCACCTCTCGAGGCTGGCCTCTGGCGGCAGGTCCCTGCAAGGGCATGGGACCCCGGCCAGATATCGCCTCTTGAACTCCGCTGGGGGGCACGTGCAGACGTAGGCGGCCCCCTTCGAGAGCATCCTCCTCGCATGGGAGTAGTATATCTCCATCCTATCCGACTGGATGTAGACCTCATCGGGCTCGGCGCCTAGCCACCTGAGGTCCTCAAGGATAGAGTCGTACATCTCCGGGAGGGGGGCCTTGACCTCTGGTGAGGTATCCTCAAACCTTAAGATGAACCTCCCCCCATACATCTTAGAGTACTCGCTGCACAGGATTATGGGCCTTGCACTTCCAAGGTGGAGTGGCCCATCGGGGTTGGGGGCGAACCTGGTCCTCACCTCCCTGAACCTCTCAACGTTCGGCAGGGGCGGTAACCCCCTCTTCTCGGCCTCTATCTTTGGGGATAGTAGGGTGGGCCAACGCTCCATGAGGGTGGCCCCCTGCCTCTCGAGGGTCCACGTGTTCACCTCCCCGACTATCCTATCAGCGAGTGGGAGGAGCTCTCTCACCCTCGACCTGAGCTCCGGGCGCTCAGCGATGAGCTTGCTTATGACCGGCCCCGTCTGTGCCTTCCCACCGTGGAGATAGGCGTTGAGGATGGCGTACTTGAGGAGGCCCTCCTCGATCTCCCCCTCCCTCATCTCCCCTGAACACCCTCGCCTCTAGGATGGTTGATCCTTGATCCCGAAGGCTCCCGATATAGGTTTATCCTCACCTCCTCCTCTCCACCACATACTCGGCGAGGCTCATCAGGGCCTCCCGCGCATCGGAGCTCTGGAAGGCCTCTAGGAGGCCTCTAGCCCTCTCCGCATGCCTACGGGCCTCGCTGAGGGTGTACTCTATGGATCCTAGCCTTTCCAGGACCTTCTTCACCTCCTCTAACTCCTCAACTGAGGCCTCTCTATTTCCAAGAACCCTCTTTATAGCCTCCCTTTCTGAGGGTGAGGCTTTTTTATAGGCGTTGATTACGATCAGCGTCTTTTTACCCTCCCTTATGTCGCTTCCCACGGGCTTTCCGAGCTCCTCCTCCCTCGATGTCAGCCCCAGGCAGTCGTCTACGAGCTGGAAGGCCAGGCCCAGGTTATAGGCGTATCCTCCCAGGAGGTCGGCGGCCTCCGGTGTTCCTCCGCCTATTATCGCCCCGATCTCGGCGCAGGCCTTGAATAGGGTCGCGGTCTTAAGCCCTATCATCCTGAGGTAATCCTCCTCTGAGACCTCGGATGCCGATGGGAAGGAGATGTCGAGGGTCTGCCCCTCGCATATGGCGATGGCGGCCTCCGTCAAGCGCTCCATGCAGCTTAGGATGGTGGTTGGGGGCGATGGGCTCCTTATCAGGGCCTCGTAGACCTTTGCGAAGAGGAGGTCGCCCGCCGCTATTCCGATGGGGAGGCCCCACCTCACATGGACCGTGGGCACCCCCCTCCTCAGATGGTCGCTGTCCATGATATCGTCATGGATCAGGGTGAAGGTGTGGAGCATCTCTACGGCTGCCGCGAAGGGTAGGGCGGCCTCCTCCTCACCCCCCACCAGCTCACAGGACTTCAAGACTAGGTAGGGCCTAAGCCTCTTCCCCCCGGCCTCGATGAGGTGCCTAGCCGCGAGGTAGAGGGCCTCGGGCTCCCTGAATCCCACCAGCCGGTATATGAGGGCGTCGACCCGCGTGGAGGCCTCCTCCATCTCCCTAAGTACCCTGGGAATGCTCTTCACAAGGGATACTCAGCCCATGAGGTAGATAAAGGGTTCTGTAATGGTTTCCCCTTTGGCCCTTTAGGGGTTTTTTCCGCCCCTCAGGGAGTAGTCCTCCGGCCTGAAGCCCCTAAGCCGGAGCCACTCCGCCGTCCTCCCCTGGATGATGAGGGGTGCCCTCCTCAGCTCCTCCACCCTCCTAGAGCCTGTGAGGAACATGACGACCCTGAGCTCCAGTAGCAGCTCATCCACATATTCCTCTAGGGTCCCTCTGCCCCTGATGGCCCTCTCCAGGAAGGGCTTGGCTAGGCCTACGGCGTCGGCTCCCAATGCGATGGCCTTAGCGGCGTCGAGCCCGGTGCGGATTCCCCCTGAGGCGATGACCTTGAGGCTTGTGGATCTGCTGACCTCGACGACGCTGATGGCCGTCGGGATCCCCCAGTATCTGAGGTCTCTGCCGAGGGCCTCCTTGAGCCTCTCCCCCTCATCCCTAGCTATGTGATGTTCTACGGCGGCCCAGCTGGTTCCGCCGGAGCCGCTGACATCTATCCCCTCAGCCCCGGCCCTCTCGATCTCCACGGCATCCTCCAGGGGGACCCCGCACCCCGTCTCCTTCATTATGATGGGCTTCTCCACCTCGCTGGCTATCTCCCGGATCTTCCTCAGGAGGCCTCGATACCTCGCCTCTCCTCCGACCTGGACCACCTCCTGTAGGGGGTTCATGTGGATGGCCAGTGCATCTGCGTCGATCATCTCGATGCATCTCCTCGCCTCCCTTGGCCCCCACCCCATAGAGAGCTGGGGGCATCCCAGGTTCCCTATTACGAGGGCCTTGGGGGCCCTATCCCTGACTATCCTGAAGGTCCTCTCCCTGCCGGGTTCCTCTAGGGCTATCCTCTGGCTTCCAACCCCGATCCCCAGCCCGTATGCCTCTGCCACCTCGGCCAGGGCCTCGTTTATCCCCTCAGCCTCCTCTATCCCACCGGTCATGGCGGAGATTATGATGGGGGCTGAGAGCCGCTTGCCGAAGAGGCTGGTCTCAGTCGAGACCTCCTCGAGGTCGATCTCAGGGAGGGCTCTGTGGATCAGGGAGATGTCCTGGAGGCCTGACGATGCCTCGTTCTGGACATCCTCTTCAAGTACGATCCTCAGATGCCTCCTCTTCCTGTCCTCTATCTCCTTCGAGGCCTTCACCCCACTATCACTGTGCCCCTAACCCTATCACCCCTCAGGGCTCTATAGGTGTTTTGGGGTTTAGAGGCGTTGAATATCAGGACCTCTACGCCCGCCTCCGCCGCCTTCGAGGCCTCCGAGACCTTTCCAAGCATCCCTCCCGTCACATCGGTTGTCAGGGCCTCTCCAACCGCCAGTATCTCCCTAAGCTTGGAGGTTGGAAGGCGCTCTATGAGGCGGGCCTCCGGCACGATCCTTGGGTTGGAGGTGTAAACCCCATCTACATCGACGCCGAACAAGAGCCTGAGGGCTTTAAGCTCTATGGCGAGGCGGGAGGCGAGCTGGTCCCCCGATAATATGGAGAAGCCCTTAACACGGTCCAGAACCACATCCCCATAGAGGACCGGGACCATTCCCCTATCCACCAGGCCTGCGACCATTCCGAAGTCGGCAGATCCTATCCTGCCCCTTTCGGTGGCTATGAAGGAGGAGGGGGATACCCCGATGGCTGGCACCCCATGGCCCGTCAGGGCCTCCACCACCATCCCGTTGAGTTTAACCATCGCCCCATGGATCCTCGAGACCCCGAGGAGCTGGGCCTCTGAGCAGTAGCCCTCATCTATCCTATACTGTTTTGCGAGGGGGTGGCCGAAGGAGCCTCCACCATGGACGACGATGAGCCCCCTGGCCCGGGATGATGCGATCTCCCCAGCTAGCCTCTTCAGGTTCTCCTCATCGGCAGCCATGGCCTTCTCTTTGAAGGTGATGACGCTTCCTCCGAGCTTGAGAACTATCAATCAGCCGATCCTCCTAACCCTCACCCCTTCAGAGGATATCTTTATCCTGATGGGCCTGCCTCCTGACCTCTCGATGGCCTCCTCCACCTTCCCCAAATCGTTCTCCCTCGCGAGGGCTAACATGCAGCCTCCCCCTCCCGCTCCGGTGAGCTTAGCCCCTAGGGCTCCAGCCCTCCTCGAGGCGTGTACGAGGAGGTCTAGCTCCGGGCTTGAGACCCCAAGGGAGGAGAGGAGGCCGTGGCTGATGTTCATCAGGGCGCCCATCCTTCGGAGGTCTCCTCTAAGCAGCCTGTCTAGCCCTTGGATGGATATGCGGCTTAGGAGGTCTATCACCTCTTCCACGGCCTCCCCCTCCAGCTCCAATAGGCCTCTGACCCTTTCCACCATTTGGCGGGTGGACCTTCTGACCCCTGTATTCCCCAATATGAGGGGTATCTCCCCCTCCAGCTCGTACCTCTCATGCCCTCTTCCCCGCTCATACCTCAGCACCCCTCCATAGGTGGAGACGCTGTTGTCGATGCCGCTTGGGAGGCCGTGGACTATCTTCTCCCCCTCAAGTGCGAGGTTACATATCTCCTCCCTCGAGAGGCCGCCTTCGAACAGCTCGTTCAGGGCTGCGGCCGTTGCCACGCAGATGGCGGCTGAGGAGCCCAGGCCCGCGGCTATGGGTATATCGGAGGAGACCTTCAGGTTCACTCCCCCCCTTCGGCCCATGTCTCCCATGGTGCGACGAGCCACTGCGTCTATGGCCCTTAGGCTGACCATCCCCCTCATACCGCCCCTAACTGGGGTATAATCCCCATCGTCGAAGAAGCCGGTTATCCCTAGGTCAACCGCTTCTATTAGGATCCTCTCGTCTCCCCTCCCCTCAGCCCTCACCCTGGCCCTCCTGTCGATGGCTACGGCCACTGCCGGGCCCCTGTAGACGACGCTGTGCTCCCCGAATAGGATGGCCTTACCTGGCGCCGAGGCCTCCACAGCCATCTCTTTATCGACCGGCCTCGCGGCTAATCTCATCGTAATAGTCTGATGGAGGCGTATCCCACGACCGCGGAGTAGTCCCCAGTCACATCTCCGCTGGTGTGGTATGCCAGAAGCTCAGCCCTCCTCGAGCCAGCCGCCTTAGAGGCCACTATAGAGGCTGAGACAGGGCCATATCCGCACATGCTTATCCTGTTTCTATAGACCCCCTCCTGGAGGGAGGCCTCGTCCAAGGATAGGATGCTCTCTATCACCATCATATCCTTCCTCTTAGCAGAGGCTTGGGGCTCATAGTGGGTTAGGTCGGTGGAGGCCACTATCACCGCATCCCTGTTATAGGATGCTTCCCCTATGGCCCTGCCGACCTCCCTGCTGGAGTCCAGGTCTTGGAGGCCCATGGATATGGGGACAAACCTGAACTCGCCGTAGATGTACTGGAGGAAGGGAAGCTGGACCTCTATCGAGTGCTCCCTGGAGTGGGCCATCTCGTCTACATCTATCATCTCAGAGGATCTGAGGATGGCCCCGGCCAGCTCCTCGTCTATCTCAACGTCTCCGAGCGGGGTTCTCCATGCCCCCTCCGCCATGATGGATATCGGGCTCCCCAGCCCGGTGTGGTTAGGGCCTATTATTATGATGGATGTTGGCTTAGCCTCGCAGCCCAGGATGTAGTAGCTGTGGGCCGCCACCGGGCCCGAGTAGATGTATCCCGCATGGGGGCAGACGACCGAGACGGTCTGCCTCTCCTCCACGGTCCTCTCCGGCGTCCTTCCAGGGCCAAGAGGGTGTTTAAAGGCCTCATATATGGCCCTTCTAAGAGCCTCTTGAGTGGCTGGATAGAACGACCCTGCCACGTAGGGCCTCCTAACCCTCATAAACATCAACCCTTAAAGGGGTGTTTCAAAGTCGTCTATGGATGTGGAGAGATCCCCTTCGGGTGGGATCTCGCCCCTCTCCCTCTTGACCTCCCTGCAGAGGAGCCAGTAGGCCACGGCTAGGGACCTCCTCCCCTTATTATTTATGGGTATGACGAGGTCGATCCCCGATAGGGAGTTGTCCGTGCTGCAGAAGGCGATGATGGGCACGCCTATCTTCATCGCCTCATCCACCGCCTGCCTATCCGCAAGGGGGTCGGTGACGACCAGAGCGACCGGCTCGAAGTAGGTAGGGAGGAGGGGGTTTGTGAAGGTCCCCGATGTGAAGCGCCCCACATATGGGGCGGCCCCTGTAAGCTCGCAGAACCTTTGGACAGGCGTCCTCCCATAACGCTTTGATGAGGCCACGGCGACCCTTGAGAGGTCCTGCCTCGCAAGGAACCTCGCGGCCACCCTTATCTTGGAATTCATCTTCTCAATGTCGAGGATGAAGAGGCCGTCCGGCCTCACCTTGAAGATGTAGGGCCTCATATCCTTCGTCTTGATCCTCGTCCCTATATGCACCCCGGCCGAGAGGAGAATCTCCTGCGGCAGTAGCAGGTTCTCAGTCTCTTGAGTTTCCAACCCTTACCCCTCCACATTCCCTAGGGCTCTTCTCTCCATATAAAACCTGAGGATCTCGTCTATAAGCTCTACATGGGATAGGAGCATCCTCCTACAGCAATATCTCGTGACGCCCAGGTCGTCGAGCACTGCTCCAGGAGGCTCCCCAGCGGAGACCCGTCTCGCGAACTCCTCCCACTTGTCCCCTATCACCTTTCCGCAGGAGAAGCACCTGACGGGGATGATCATGCCCAGGCTCCAGCTTCCCCCTTAAGCAAACCTTAAGCCTAAGGGATAGAATAAAAACCTTTCATATCTCTTTACCTTCCCAGTTCGCCCTATGGAAAGATGGATCTGAGGATGGAGGCCGAGAATAGCATCGAGTTTGTGGCGGTGAAGTCTGATAGAGATGCTATGGCTGGGATGACAAAGTTATCGGGGTTCAGTCCCTTCCTGTAGGTCAGGTAGGCCGTTAGATAAGCCGTAAAGGATATTGATAGGAATCCGAGGAGGTTTGAGGCTACCGCCACGCCGATGAGGAAGAGTGGGCTAGCCCCTCCATACATGAAGGCCGATATCAGATACGCGAAAGAACCATAGACGACGTGCATGAGGATGGCCGCCGCCTCTATCTGGCATAACTCCTTGAATCCCCTCCTCAACACCTCTCCGAGGCTCCTTACGTATCCCAGTGCGAGGCTGGTGGTCGTCATCGACCCAGTCGCCGAGCCCACGTCGCCCAGCCCATCGATTATTATGGGGTATAGCATGACAAGCCCAGGGTCCTCACTCATCTGCTCAGCCCTCCCGGACATGAATATCCCGTTAAGGCTTCCGAGGATGCTGGCCAACCCTATCGATACCACCCCCTCCCGAGTAGTCTTCGAGAAGAACTGGTTCCTTCGATGGGCTGCGAAGAGGGAGGTGGAGTAGACCATTATCATGAGGAATAGGCTTGCGGCGAGGTAGAACCCCCACCCACCGGCTAGGATCAGCATCGAAACAGCCACGAAGGAGAAGGATACTAGGACATCATTAACCGATGATAAGATGGGGTATACCAATATGTCTGGGTCTAGTCCCTTCTTATAGGCCTCTATGCCCACGAAGAGGGTTATGGGGATCGCGAGGGAGTTGGCGATGGTACATGAGATTGTTGGAACCATGCAATAAATCAGGAGTTGTTCAAAAGATGAGATATTGAAGAGCAGGCCAAACATGAAAGAGACGATTCCTATGATGACCGTGTCGATGAAGGTCAGAAAAAATATTGCCCTATTTAGATTCAAGTAATAATCTGTGTTTCTCCTCATCCTCGGCAGTATGAGGCCGAGGTGGAGCATCGTCGAGAGGTTGCCGGAGTAGAGGCCGCTGAGGTTACCCCTGACCGTGAGGATGGGAGGATATAGAGTTAGAATCCAAGGGTACTCGACGAACCTATAGCTGAGGGTTGTGACTATCCCTCCCCCAAAGAGCCCGAGAAGGTTTATGGTGAAGGCCAGGAGGGCCTCGGCGAAGTTGGAGTGGCGGAGCTCCCCCACCCTCCTGATGCCCCTCAAAACTCCCCTTAAAGCCCTTGAGAGACTCCCGAGGATCAGCCTTCCCCAAACCGCCCCTCTCCTCAGTAGGCCGGCTCTCCTCAAGGGCCTTCTGCCCTCCATCCTCCTCCCCCCCCATCCCATTACCCTCCAAATAAGGCGGAGAGATTATTGGGATGGTCCCGACAAAAGTTGCTTAAAAGTCTTACGAGATGAGCTACCTCGAGGCGGGGACCTCTAAGAGGGTGCTGTAGACGGGCCCGCCTTGGGTCAAGGTGCTCCTCTTCAACCTGAAGGAGTCGACCTCAAAACCCCCTATCTCTATCCCGTTCAGCTCTGCTATCCTTCTGGATAGCCTCTCCATGTTCCTCTTCGAGCGGACACGTGCCACGGTGAGGTGTGGGGAGAAGCCCCTCCTCTCAGGGGGAAAGCCGCACCTCAAGAGGGCCTGATTTATCTTTCCATAGAGGTCTGCAAGCTCCACGTTCCCCTCAACAATATCTATCCAGATGACGTTTATCCTTTTGAGGTCGGGGAAGGCGCCGACCCCCTCAAATAAAACCTTGAAGGGCTGGAAACGGATCCCTGAGAGCTCCATCCTCACCCTCTCAACCAAGTTTATCTCAGTCTCGCCGAGGAAGCGCAAGGTTATATGGAGGTTCTCGGCCTCGACAAGTTTAAGGTCCGCACCGCTCTCGGAGAGGGCCTCCTGAAGCTCCAAGACCCTCCCCTTCACCTCCCCATCAGGAAAGTCGATCGCGACGAAGACCCTCATAACCCCTTCCATCTGAACCCCCAAACAAATCCATTAAAATTTATAAGACATTTATAAGGATAACTGATTGTGAATAAGAGGTAAGATATACTCTATGATGTTCTCGGCCAAAGTTTCGACTCTACCCTTCACAGAGTATCTTCTCTCACCCTATCTGAGGCTCTCTCGTTTTGAGCATCCTACCTGAAGGGGGGAAGCGCGGAATTTCATTGATCCACTGCGTTTGTTGCTCCTTATATCCACCTTACGAATCAGCTTAGTATGAAGCCTTAATCATTCTGGATAAAATTGGTAAAGAAGAGGGGAATACTGAAAGAACTTCAAAATCTCAAAGATAAATGACGAGTCCAAATAGGTCTTTTGAATAATCTGAGCCTAAGAATCTGGCGGGCCCGGGGGGATTTGAACCCTCGATCTCCGGCTTAGAAGGCCTACACGCCGAGGCCTATGAGGCCTCGGCTCGGTGCCTTCTCCTGACTTGGCCACGGGCCCTCATCATAATAACGCATGAATCGTTATAATAAGATTTTCATCCGTTTGGTGTTCTAAGCGTTCAGCCTCTTCTCCTTTTCTTATCGGACTTGAAGATGGTTAGGCTACAACGGCCGCAGGTGTACCTATCTCCATGGTCTGCCATGAAGTAGCCCCTTCCACACCTGTTGCAGAAGGGGAGCCTCCTCTCCAGCTTTCCATCCTTGATGATATAAAGCCTATATATCCCTTCCTTTGACATTAATTCTCCTCCTCGCCTCTCATCTCAGGCTTATTACGCTGTATAATGTATTTAGGCTCGATGAGAGGGGCTCTCCCCCCGTTCTCATATACGTGGGCTAGGCCAACCGTCCTATGGGTTCCGGCGTTGGTTTTTAGCCTCCTAATCCACACCCTCTCCATGTCGACTTTGAGGGCTGCTGCCAGCTCGCTTCTCACCCTCTCCCTGCTCGGGGTTACCTCATTCACTATCTCGAAGATGAGCTCTCTTCTTCCGATTAGGGGGTTCACCCTATTTGAGGTCATCCTTATCTCCATCTTCTCTCTCCTCCATCCGTTTGAGGATCTCCTCAGCCCATTCCTTTCTCTCCTTATCCACCTTGACCATGACGACTCCGACGTTCGGCTGGCCGTAGACTATGACCGAGCCCATGGGCATCAGTAGGATGAGGGGGATGACCATCAGGTCTTCCTCTCCCTCAACGAGCACAGCCACCCTCCTTTTAAGCGTTACTGCCCTCCTTAGGGCCTCCCAGGCTCCCTCCTCGATCATCCCAGGCCTGTTTCTAGTCTTTATCTCGAGCCTGCCCTCCGGCGCTAAGAGGTTCACATCCCTCCTCATTATCCTCCCATCTATGACGATTATGTCAGGCTCCAACCCATGGGCCAGGAGGTTTCTTGAGACGAAGTCTCCGACAGATGCCGACATGGGGGGCTTCGATTTGGAGTATATCTCCTCCAACCTTATGATCGTCTCTTCGGGCCTGCCCTCTATCAGTAAACCTATTGGCCTCCTCAAATCCTCCCGCATCTCCTCTGGTAGGGTTAGGGTCCTCCTCCAGGTACCTTTTGCTTCGAGTCTCCGCCTATCTGACCTTGAGCGCATATAGCCCCCCCCTCTTCAATCCCCTCCTCTCGGCTATCTTGGACCTATCCGGGTCTAGTAAGATCAGAACCCCAGAGTAGTCCTCGCTCAGGTCTGAGCCCCTACAGTTTGGGCAAACCTTCCCCTCGGTGATCGCGTTGCACTGCCTACAAGCTCTCAGGCTCATGAACCTCTAGCCTTCTTGACCTCCTCCATTATCCAATCGGGTTTTCCCAGAAAGGGTTGGCGGGCCGTGACCCCGATCTTCCCGGAGCTCCTTCCACTCGGGAAGGAGGCTGCTACTATCCTCACCCTCAGGATATCACCCTTCGTGACTGCCCTCCCGCTCTCCTTACCCCTGAGGATCCCCTGCTTCTCGTCGTAGGAGATGAAGTCGTCCATCAGCTGTGAAACGTGGAGCAGGGCGTCCACTGGGCCGATCCTCAGGAAGACCCCGAAGTCCGCCACCTCCACTACCTCCCCCTCCACCACCTCATGCAGCTCGGGGAAAAAGGTCAGTAGGGAGAAGAGGACCTGGTGGTAGGTCCCACCATCACCGGGCAGGATCCTCCCCACAGGATTCACCTCAAGGTCTACCACCTTTATCACATAGCCCAGCTCCTCATCTACAAGCCCCTCATACTTCCGCCGCAGCTCCTCCAAGGCCGCGGCCTCAAGGGGCTGCCCGAACTTCGACGGGCCTATGCGAATGGTATCCCTCAGGGTTAGGATGTTAAACATGCCCGAACCGCTTCAACTAAAGCATTAGACGGAAGATAAAAGCGTTTAGTCCCCCACGGTGGAGGTATCCCCCGTAAGCCCCTCTTTTATATTATCCAATTTTGTAGAATAAGTAGGCCTTTGTCTGCAGTAAAGATCCCAAATGTGTAGATAAGTTCCACTAATTCATCAATATTAGTTTCTTTCAGTTTGGCTAGGCCCTCTTTTTTTATATCCAAAAATCATCTTCTTTTTTTTATCAGTTTTAATATGCATATACCCAGCCATAAAATCGACGAGAACAAGATGCATGAAGCAACCATTGTTATGAGGCATTTAAACTGCACATGCTTGTAATCATGGAAAATATTTAAATCTCTAGAGGAGCCTTTTTGTTGGTTATGGCGACGTCTGAGATTGCGGTGCTGCTTAAGGAGATAAGGGAAGAGCTTAAGGAGCTAAAGCTGTTATATAAGGGGCTGGTTGAAAGGCTTGTGCCCGTAGAGGAGCCCTTGGAAGACGAAAAGGAAGCCATCGAAAGCAGCGATGAAATCGTCGGCGAAAAAGAGATAATGGAAGCCTTAAGCTGACATGTTTAAAGTAGAAGCCAAGAAAAGGACGTTAAAAATCGTTAAAAAAGCTCAGCGGCGAAAGGAAGAATAAGATTAAACAGGTTATAACAGCTCTGAGGATGGATCCCATACCCTTTAAAAGGTTTGATGTCGTCAAGCTTAAAGGCTACGAGAACACATACCGCATTAGAATTGGATCCTTAAGAATAACATATGAAGTAAACTGGGGCGGAAAAAGAATACTAATCCATTTTATGGGGCCAAGAGAAAAAGCCTATAAGTGAGGGCTTTCAGCCTTGAAACTTACAAGCTTCAAATACCTGAAGTGGCAATACATCTTAACCCTTGCCTTAAATAATCATATATTCTCTCTTCTATGCTTTTCTCAGTAACGGCCCTAAGCCTCCTTGGCTTCTATATGGGTTTCACTGCTTACATGGGCGAGGGAGGGGATATCGTTGTGGTCTATGGCGGGAAAAGCCCCACGCTATTCACGGGTTTGGTTCCAGTTTACCTATCCGAAAAAATAGGCGCCTTAAACAGGGTTTCAGCCAGCAGCCCCGAAGCGGTCGCTCCATGCACCTTGAAGGGCGAATCAATCTTCGTGAGAGGAATCGTGCCGGAAGACTTTGTGAATCTGAAGAAACTGATCATGGTGGAAGGCAGCATGCTTGAGCTGGACGATGTGAACTCTGTGATCGTGGTGAGAAACGCCGCCGTAAGGCTCAGCATTAAGCCTGGCGGCGAGATCCTCATTCTAGGCGTCTTAACGGATCGATATCTGGAGCTGCAGGTCAAGGGAATCTACGAATAGCGTTCTGTCATAAACGATGAGTTCTCACACCCTTATACGTGGGACAGTGGCTGCTAGGAGCAGATTATGGTCACGTCGCCCTCGTAAGGGTGAAAATAGACAGGAGCGCGGTAATTTCAGCCGCGATCATGAGGTTGCAGAGGAGGCCTAAGCCAAGCCCGAGCCAGGAGGGTGGGCAGAAGCCGATTGAAGAGTCTATCATGCCGTGGCTAAGGGCAAGTTTCAGAATCGAGGAATATAGGCGTTGAGGAGGCTCAGAGCCTCATGAAGAGCTACCTGGACAGGTACGGAGTAACCGAGGAGGCCCTGCTGACCCTCTCAGTCACGGTCTTCCTCTTCTCAAGCGCAACCGTACCCGCAGCCTCCGAAACCATTCTAGACCAACACAAGGGCGAAGTAAACATCTTAAGATCCCTCGATGCATCCAGAAAGTTGTTGAAGGGAGATATTCTAAAACTTCTGCCCTGGTCTCTAATCGCTTCATCTATAGAAGATGCCCTTCCAATAGCGGTCTTAAGGATAGCTCAGGGATACGACCTCTTACAAGCCCTATCTCATACGGTAACAATCTAGACCGACCCGCCCATCATAGCCCTAAACTTACCCCTAGTCTTCACGCATGTCTCAATAGGCATCTTAAGAGCCGACATGGAATGAACAGGTATCTATTAATCCTACCTGTTGGAACCTGCAGATACGATCCACCTTGATATATCCCAATGGCAAACAACATTAATAGTGGTGGGGAAGCCTGATAGAACTTTCAGAGGCCTTGAAGAGATACGGTGCCACCCAGGTTTTGAGGGGCGTGGACCTGAAGGTCAAGGGAGGGCGAGTTCATATCGATCCTGGGCAAGTCGGGCGTCGAAAACGACCCTGCTTAAAATTTGGGCTTATTGGAGCCGCCGGACAAGGGAGAGGTGAAGCTTTTCAGCGGGACCCTAAACAGGCTTGGTGACGATGAGAAATCGAAGTTGAGGCTGCGCACCATAGGCTTCATATTTCAGTTCTTCAACCTTATCCCATCCTTAACCGTTTTAGAGAATATAGAGCTGCCGTTGTCCTTAGCTGGAATGAATAAATAGGAAAGAGGTAGGAGGGCGTGTGAGATGGTAAAATACTTAAGCTTAACATATCTATCGGGCAGCTCTATCTGCAACTGCGCCTCTTTCCAAAAGCCTCAAGCGATCCAATAGCGCTCCACCAACGCACGGTTGCTGTTTCTTTGCAGGTTCTAAGTCGTATGTAATTCCGTTTATCGTCACTGTGTCGACATAAAGAGGCTCTCCGAGCCCCTCTGGTTCGGCTGCCCAGTATTCAAGGGCAGCGGCTACGTAAAGGGCTGTGGCATTTCCATATAACCCTTGCCAATCCTCAAATGGTTTCCATATCCTACCATACTCGGTGATAGGATATGTTGCTTCAGTCCATCCCCATCTGAGACCGCCTACTCCTACGACCCATTCACCACTTCCAAAGTCGAGGTAATCACTTAGCAATAGACCGTCTACGGTACCATCTCTGTCTTTGTCTAAGTAAACTACAAAACGGGGTAGTGCCATTATATACTTAACATAAAATGAAAAACTCTCTAAAGTATCCAAAGCATTTCCATAAGGTACTTTGACGATGGCCAACGAGCTGGTCGAAGCTCCCTCAGGAATAAGCAACCTAACCGAATAGGTTCCATTGTGTACTACATCTGTTACCCATCCAGCTGTACCATCTCCAAAGATCTCTAATTCAACAGCTGGCAGAGGTGGAGTCTCATTCATAGTCTTTATTGATTGTCCTGGCCCTACATGAACAAGTATAGATATAAAAGCTATAATCATAAACAACAATGAAATAATTTTCTTCTTCATATTTATGCCTTAAAAAAAATATTGTGCTTTGTTACATATAAAGTTTTTCTTTGTGTTTGTCCTTTTAGATTAAAAAATTGCCAAGGTGGTTTTGGAGAAAGATCACGATAAAAAGTGTAGGGAAATCTAATTAAAAGAAGATTTAAAGAGATTATAGGACTGCATCTATGACAGTTAAAGTAAGCAGGAGTTAAAATTAAGTGAGATAAATCAAAGCATTATCATTAGGAACAATGACGAAGATTGAAGAATAAAGAAATAATATATTTCTATAGTTAATTCATATCAACCAAGATTTGAAGATAAAGAAATTCATGCATAGCCCTTGGGCTGCGTAATCTAAGCGTTGGGGGGCTGTGAGGTCAAAACGGTCGGCTGTGGCGTGGGTGTAACCCACGGCTGGATTTGGGAGATCCCCCTTGGATGGGTTCACTGACGCTGAGGTTGTTTGAGTTCTAGGAAGACCTCGAAGGGGTGCTGAGCGACCTCTTCCTTTAAGCTCTCCCTCCACTCCTCTCCCACCGCGATGACGACATAAATACCAGCCACTTCGGCTTTCGCCTCCTTAACCATCTCGATTAGGCACTTCAACTTCTCGCCCGTCCTGACCACATCGTCGATGATCAGTACGTCCTCCTTCCTCTTCAGCGAGGCCTTTGGTATGTAAAGGGATCTCTTGATGGCTGAACCTCTTGGAATATAGCTTCTCTCTAAGTACTCACTTATTCCCACCTCTTTCCTCTCCTTAGCCACGACGAGGTTGACCTCTAGAAGGCTTGCAACGAGGGTTGCCACTGGAACCCCGTCCACAGCGGAGGTCAGCACCCTGGAGACTCTGCGCCCCGCGAACCTCTCAAGGGCGTAGTTCGAGGCTATCTTAAGCCATGTTATCTCTGAGACCAGTGGCGTGTTATCGATATATCCATCCTCGTCGAAGGTTATCCTCCTCTTCAAGGCCTCCTTTATGTTCGTAATCTCCATCAACTTCTCATAAAGCTCCTGCGCCCTCTCGAAGCTTGGGAGGACATGCCCCCTCATATACCTGCTGAGGATTGGAGGGCTGAGGCCTAAGTGGTTTGAGAGCTCCTGGTAGGTCTGGCTCTTACTGGCGACCCTTAAAAGGTCGGTTATCATCATTCTGTACCTGAGCTCTCTAACCCTCGTCTCCATCTCTTCAACCCCATCTCATCACTCTACGGGCCTGAGGGGATTTGAACCCCTGACCCTCGGGTATCCTCGACTCTTCGTCTTAAAAGCCCGGCGCTCTACCTTGCTGAGCTACAGGCCCTACGATATCCCCTGAACCTTTAAAGATTTAAATTGTTCGGACGGGAATCCAGGGGCTAAATTAACAAGATGATTTATATAGGCCAGATTCCAAGGCCTGGGGCCTCTGATGTTACCCACGGTGTGGAAAAGCCTTATTAGAAGACCTGTGGAGATATTTTAGAGGCCGTGCGGCCGGAGGTCCATAGGCGGCCGTAGGCGAAGCCTCGGCGGAGTCCAGCCTGGTAAGATTTCAGCCCCCCAAGATCCTCGGGGAGAGCTGAAGACCCGGGTTCAAATCCCGGCGGCCGCACCACCAACGAGTTCAAAAACCGATATGACGGCGGCTTTTGGGGTTTGAGGCCAGTCCGGTTTTCAGTAAGGCTTTAGTTAGAGAGGCCCTTAACCACTTAAGGTCTCAGCCTTGAGGGATTTGAAGGGTTTGAGGTTTGAATCGGCCCTCCTCGTTATAGTTGCTACATTAGTAAATACCACATTTCTATGGGGCCTCATCGCTAGGCCTATTATATATTACACTCTAGATGCCCCCCTCAACTATAATGAGATCATCGACTTCTCCCAAGGAGATTTGGATGTAGAAGTTAAACTGGCTAATAGAGGCCTCTCTAAGGCAGCGGTATGGTTGGTGGTAAGATTCTATAATGCCTCCCTGAGGGAGCCCTACCCCCATGCATATAAAGAGAGAGAAGAGGGGGAGATCCTCATACCTATGACTTTGGAACCAAGTGATGAAGGATATGAATCGATGCTGATGGAATTCAATATCCAGGGAAACCCTAGCTATATCCTGATAATGATATATGTTGAGGCCAATAGAGAAATCAGTTACATCTTTGATTTTAACAATAGTTTTATGTTATCTAATCCTCAGAGGCCTACTGCAATACTTCTCAAGAGAATCTCAGAGGGAAAATACATGAGAGTTACAAGTAGATGAGAAGATTAGATATAGATTAAACATCTTGGCGAGTCTACCATAAATCTATCTACAAGACGCTGGGGTCCAGGAGCCTAAAAGAGGAGGATTTAAAGCCCTCTAACCCCCTTCATCCTTTACCGGATATTGTCAAGTTTTTCCGTGCCCCTCTCTTAGTTATCTGGTGAGGTTGGTGAACCCATCTCTGTGTTGCTCGATGGGGTTGAGGGCTTGGGTGTTCAGCTGGAACAGGAGGCCCCTCAGGACTAAGGCCCTATCCGCCCTGCCTTATCACGGCCTCTCTTATGGGGTTGTAGCCAGCGCCTTGAGGGTTTAGCCAGCTTCAGCCATGAGGCTGTGAGGCTTTGGTTGCACAGGCTGGGGGAAGCCTCCCCGGAAACGGGAGCAGAGGCGGATGGTGGCCGTGGACGAGGCGAACCTCAACTGGAGGGCGGGCAGCTCCACATCTGGGCAGCCATGGACGTGGAGAGCAGAGAGGTCTAAGCCTGCCTTACCAAAAACAAGTAATTTATATTTAAGAAATTGAGATTAAAAGTTGATATGAGCTGTCAGAGATGTGGGAAAGAGATCCCAGAGGATGCCAAGTTCTGCCCCCAGTGTGGGGCTAGGGTCGAGACGAGCGGGGTGGAGGAGTTTCAAGTATCTGCCGACGACCTGATAGGGAGGGTTAAGGCGTTGATCCATGAGGGTAACATAAGGAGGATAGTTGTCAGAAATGAGGACGGTGATACCCTGCTGGAGATCCCAGTCACGGTCGGCCTCCTTGGAGCCCTACTCGCCCCCTATCTCGCCGCCTTAGGGGTTATCGCGGCGATGGTGACAAGGTGCAAGATAGCCGTAGAGAGAAAGGCATGATCTCCTCACCCTCACTCTTACCGCCGTAAAGAGTGATGGCATCTTCACGGAAGAGTTATGGCCTCCTCACCTCTATTGGGAGCGTTTTATCGAAGCCTACACTGAATCCTCCCAGAGCCTCAAGCATGTAGCGGTAGACCCCTCCCCTCGCTGGGGTGAAGGGGAAGAAGTATGTCGCCTTGGTTCCCGCGGCAACCCCCACCATCTTCTCGATCTTGGCTACGGGCTCCATCTCCCCCTCTTCATAGACTCTTGCGGTAAGATTCTCCCAAATGGTGTGGAACCTGGTGGGGTTGTATAGGGTCACAGCAATATAGCATGTCTCCCCAACCCTACACGCGTCTATCTCCCTGCCTCCGAGGTCTGTCCACCTAGAGGGTATATGGATAAGGTGTGGGACCCTCACCAGTGGATATCGCGTGGTGGAGAAGGGCAGCCATGCATTGAGGAAGGCTATGTGTACTAGGGCTCTGCCCACAAGTTTCACTTCCACCTCGCCGCCGTGCCTCTCAGAGGCCTCCATTATCAACCCTCTGAATCTGGCCTCGTCATCGACTGGGAGGATGAGAGTCCTCTCCAACAGCCTTAAGCTCGAGACCTTCTCTCTGCCGAAGCTGAAGGAGCCTTCGGCTATCAGGTTCTCCTCTAGATAAAGCCTCACCTCCAGATCGGAGATCTCGGGCTGTTGGACGGTTATGGGGCTGAGGATGACGCTTATAAGCCACCTACGCACGTACTCGGGGGTCTGGGTCACGGGCCCATCAACCCTTGAGGGCAGGGGGGCCGACAGCCCCAGGCCGACCTTCAGCTCCGCCGATGAGCCGTTGAGAGCGCCCCTCAAATAGCGGGCAGCCTCCCCCTCCTCCAGCTCGAGGTAGACGTTGAGCCTTGAGACCTCCTGATGGCTGTTGTAGAGGTTTCCGAGCTCCCTTCCGATCAGAACCGCCACAAAGAGGATGATGATGTACATGATCGTGCGTAGATCCTCTCCCTCCTCCTCCCTCCACACTGTAAAAGCCCCTAACAAATCTGATTGGAGCGGTTCCATATTACACTTATCTACCCGGACGGAGAGCCTCCACTTTATCCGGCCTTAAAAAGATAAGATTTATTGGGAAAGCCTTTTTAGCCCCTTGGTTGGTGGGTTCCATAAATGGATTTAACCCCTCTAGTTGCCGCCTTCCTCCTCTTCATCATGATGGAGCTAGGGGACAAGACCCAGATGGCCGTTGTTGCCATGTCTGTGAGTGGTAAGCCTTCGGATATCTTCATAGGCGCTATAGCCGCCTTCGCGCTTATAGATGGGGTCAGTATAGCCCTTGGAGGGGTTCTGGCCACCCTGATCCCATCGCTCTGGATCAATCTCGGCTCGGGCATCTTGTTTCTCCTCCTCGGCCTCCTCTGCCTCCTCCGAGATGAAGGGAGGGGGCCTGAGCCTATTCGTAGATGTACGGCCGCCTACGCCTTCAGCGTAATACTCCTAATGGAGCTTGGGGATAAAACACAACTGGTATCCATGATGCTCTCGGCGAGATACTCAAACCCCATTATGGTGTTCGTTGGGGTGATCTCAGCGTCGATGATCCTCACAGGATGTGCAGTCTTCATAGGCAGAAATCTCATGAGGTTTATCCCTAAGCGCTATCTAAGATACATAACATCTATCCTATTCATTTTATTCGGATTAATCTTCCTCATAAATGGATTTTTGGAGTTGATATATTCTTAAAACTCCATAAAAATAACCTTTAGTTATATCGATCTTTTAATTGTTTATGAAGCCCATCTCCAAAATATTTCTGGGGATTTCATCTCTCTCTTTTTCCCTCTATGAACTCCTCGACCCATCTCCTTGCGACCTTGTCGCTGACCTGGACCGGTGGATGCTTGAAGTAGTAGGAGGAGATGCTTATCAGAGGGCCCGAGATCCCCCTGTCTAGGGCCAGCTTGACAGCCCTTATGACATCTATGACCACCCCCGCGCTGTTTGGGGAGTCCTCCACCGTCAGCTTCGCCTCTAGGGTCATGGGCAGCCCTCCGAAGCCTCTCCCATCTATCTTTATGTAGCAGATCTTCTTGTCCCCCAGGAAGGGGACGTAGTCGGATGGGCCTATTCGGGTGGGAACTGGGTATGGGAGGATGCTTTTAACGGCCATCGTCTTGCTTATCCTCTTAGAGCTGAGCCTCTCTTCCCTCGTCATGTTTAGGAAATCCGTGTTTCCCCCCAAGTT
>JBBIVO010000006.1:29932-36206 GCA_037439685.1 Candidatus Bathyarchaeota archaeon
TAGGTCGAGTCCACCATGATCCCCCTCTCGTGGAAGAGTTCGATGAGAACCCTGTGAAGGATCGTTGCCCCGAGCTGACTCTTGACATCATCTCCTGCTACTGGAACCCCCGCCTCCTCGAACCTCCTCCCCCAATCTGGGTCGGAGGCGATGAACTCCGGTATGCAGTTTACGAAGCCGCATCCGGCCTCTATGGCCGCTTTGGCATATATCCTGCTCCCCTCATAGCTCCCAACCGGAAGAAAGTTAACCAGCATATCGGCATCGCACTCCCTTAAAACCTCGGCGACATCGACCGGCTCCAGCGCATCATATTGATGGAACGGGCCTCTCATGTGGGGGGCAACGCCGTCGGATATGGGGCCTGGAAGGACCCTCACGTTCTGAGATGGAACATCGCAGAACCTTGCGCAGCAGTTTGGGTCGGCCCAGATGGCCTCGGAGAGGTCTCTACCGATCTTCAAGGCGTTCACCTCGAAGGCCGCGACGAACTTTATGTCCCTGACATAGTATCCCCCAAGCTCCGCATGCATGACCCCTGGTATATCCCCCTCCAACCTCTCTCTGTAGTACTCGACTCCCTGGATGAGGGCTGAGGCGCAGTTTCCAAGGCCTGCGATGGCGACCCTGATCTCCCCAGGCAAGGTTCAACCCCCGTTTTTAGATGCTATCTGCGGAGGATCCTTTTCTATCTATTGCTCCCATCTCCATTAGGAGCTGGCACGCCCTGCACAGGCCCCCTGAGGTGGGCTCGCCGCAGGAGCTGCATACCCTCAAGGTTTCTGGGTTTCTAATTGGGCGAGAGGCCAACTCTATAGATGTCCTGTAGATTATGTAGAGGGTTCCAGGACGCCTTGCCTCCATCTGGTTCAGGAAGCGGCGGATATCGCTCCTCATACCCCTCTCCGCATATGGGCAGGGGAAGCTCTGGAACGCGATGCCTTTAAGGTGTGAGAGGAGGGCGGACTCCCTCTCTGGGACCTCACAATAGGGTTTCACCCTCCTAACGAATCCGGGTAGGCTCCTACCTGAGGGGTGGCTAGAGGCGAGGAGCCTGAGGTCTCCTCTCATCAGGTTGAGGAGGGCTGTCTGAGCCATATCGTCGAGGGTGTGGGCGGTTGCCAACCTGTCAGCCCCAACCCTCATGGCCGCCACGTTTAAGGCCCTCCTCCTGAGGACCCCACAATATGAGCAGGGCTTGAGCTCTCCTCCCGCCGTCCTCTCAACCATCTCGTCGAGGGTGAGACCGTACAGCTCCTTAAAGGATAGTGTCAGGTGCTCTACACCTAAGGTTCTGCAGGCCTTCCTGGCATAATCTAGGGCTTCATCCCTGTAACCACCTATCCCCTCATCGATGGAAAGGGCTATGAGCTCCGCCTTCGGATACTCCTCCTCTATCTCTGAGAGGATGTGAAGCATGTTTAGGCTATCCTTACCCCCTGAGAGCCCAACGGCTATCCTGCTATCGTACTCGAACATCTCAAACCTGGATATGGTCGCCTGCACCCTCTCCTTAATAGATTCCGAGAGGCATGAGGCGCAGAGCCTCTCACCGGAGTAGGGCCTATAATAGATGGATCTCCTCCGCCCGCACCTCGTGCATCTCGGAGGGGTCCTCCCCAGACCTGAGGGATTGGGATCGGATATTCATATCACCCTTTACGGTTATCCCCCATGGGTCACCGGCAGGATGATGAGCAGGTCTCCATCCTCCACCGGGGTCTTCAACCCCTCTAGGTTGGCTATCTCCACCCCGTTGATGAGGATTAGGGCCTCGGCTGAGAGGCTCTCCGGGTCGAGGAGGGCCTCCCCCCCTCCCAGCCTCTCGAAGAGCACTCGGATGGCCTGGCCAACCTCAACCGGAGGCTCTAGACTCAGCTCGACCTCCCCTCCCGAAAGCCTCCTGCTCAGGGTTCCCATCATCCTGACCTTGACTTGGGCCAATCGAATACCCTCAGGGGTTTTAGCCTCTGCTCGTAATGTATAAATCTGTGCCCTAGAATCAAAGGGATGGGGATGGAGGTAGAGGTCAGATACTACGCGATGCTGAGGGAGATAGCTGGGAAGAGGTTTGAGAGGGTGGCTCTCCCTGAGGGCTCGACTGTGAGGGATCTCATAGACCTGCTGGTGGAAAGGTATGGCGAAGGCTTTGAGAGGTATATCTACGACGGCGAGAAGAGGGTGAGGGGCTACCTCTCCTATATGCTTAATGGGGTTAACATAAACAGCTTAGAAGGCTTCGAGACCCCTATTAGGGATGGGGACATCCTATCCCTCCTACCTCCGATAGGTGGAGGATAGCCCCTCGGAGGGCTCTCTATACCGATGGAAGGTGACCTTCCCCTCTCTTGTGAGCTTGGCCGTCGCGTGCCTCAGGGCCCAGCAGCTCATGACGACCCCCACGGGCATCGTAGCCGGATGCCTTGCCGCGACCTCGACGTGGAGGTCTAGTGCGGTGGGCCCCTCCCCCAGGCCCATGACACCGATACCGAGCTCGTTTATCCTCTTGAGGAGCTCCTCCTCCAACGCCCCTATGTTAGGGTCCGGGTTTCTCATTCCAAAGGGCTTTATGAGGGCCTTCTTGGCGAGGAGCATGCAGTAATCCTCTGTCCCTCCGACCCCCACGCCTATAAAGTATGGAGGGCATCCTAGGGAGCCCGCCCTAGCCACGGACTCTATCACGAACCTCTTCACACCCCTCAGGCCAAGGCCTGGGGTTATCATCGCATGGGCGGCCACGTTGCTGCTCCCCCCGCCTTTAGGGAGGGCTGTCAGCTCCAATTCATCTCCCTCCACCATCTCCAGGTGGAGGATCGGGACCCCCACCCCGACATTATCGCCCGTGTTTCCCCTGAAGAGGTCCACGGCGTTGGGCCTGAGGGGGACCTCCTCCGTCGCCCTCCTAGTGGCCCTTATGAGGATATCCCTCAGCCCAGCTCGGACCGGGAACTCCTCCCCAAGCCTCGCCATGAAGCCTATTATCCCCGTGTCCTGGCAGATGGGTTCTGAACTCCTCCTCGCCAATTCTGTGTTCCTGATGATGGCCTCCAGCTGAGACCTTCCAATGGAGCCTTCACACGTTTCCATCGCCCTGTGAAGGGCTTCTACATATTCCCTTGGAAGCTCTGTTGCAGCCCTTCTCAGGAGCTCCACCGCGGTCTCTTCAAGAACCCGCTCGAGGCCGCTCATCTCCCTCAACCCTCCAAGGTTGCCGTAATGGCCTCCATCCTTGAGGCAACCCTATCCATGACCTCCCTCGTCAGGTTTCTCCCATGGGTGTCTATAGTGACGATGAGGGGGCCGAAACCCTCAACCTCGAAGACCCATAGACATTCCGGCATCCCCAGCTCCTCGAGCCAGTGGACCTCCCTCACCCCCTTTATCCCCTTGGCGGCGAGGAGGGCTGCGCCCCCCGTGAAGGCCCCGTAGACGCAGCCATGCTGAGAGCATGCCCTCACGGTCCGTTCTCCCATCCCTCCCTTCCCCACGATTATCGCGGGCCTGAAGGCCTCTATGAACCTGTCCTCGAAGATCTCCATCCTCGAGGATGTGGTTGGACCCGCGGCCACAACCCTCCACCCTCCCTCAACCCTCTTCACTATCGGCCCGCAGTGGAAGACCCCCCTCCCCCTGAAGCTTAAAGGGGGCTCCTCCCCTCGGTCGTGCAGCTCAAGGGCCCTTTTATGGGCCTCATCCCTCGCCGTTATCAAGGTCCCATCGAGGTAGACGATATCCCCCGCCCTCAGCCTCCTCACAGACCCCTCCTCGATAGGGGTCTCCAGTCTATACTCCATGGTCTCACCGGGATAGGCTTCGATCGTCGGAGATATAAATCCCCAAGGTGAACTGGCGACGGACTCGAAAAACGTATATAGATTCCATGCTAGAAGAGACTGAGATGGCCCAAGGGGTCTCGAGGCAGCCATACAGGTATGGGGCTGAGAAAGCCTCCTTCAAGTCTAGGGTCGAGGAGCTGAGCGGGCAGAACCTAAATCTCTGCTATCAATGCGGCGCCTGTAGCTCGGGATGCCCCCTCTCGAAGGAGATGGATCTCCTACCTTCGAAGGTGATCAGGCTTACACAGCTCGGCAGGGAGGAACCCCTCCACTCGAGAGCCATATGGCTCTGCAGCACATGCCTCGAGTGCGAGGCTAGATGCCCACGTGGAATAGACCTCGCAAGCGTGATGGAGGCCCTAAGGCAGCTTATGCTCAGGAGGAAGTACAGCCAGGTGAGGTTGGAGGATCTACACCCCAAGGAGTTGGGGAGGCTTCCCCAGATAGCGGTCATCGGCAACCTTAGGAAGATGATGGCGTGATCCCCTTGAGGCTGGCATACTATCCCGGCTGCACCTTGAAGACGAAGGCTAGAAACTACGAGGTCTCGGCCATAGCCTCTTGTAGGGCCCTCGACATAGAGCTGGTGGAGCTGCCGAGGTGGAACTGCTGCGGCGTCGTCCACGCCCTGGCGAAGGATGATGTTATGCATTACATCGCGCCCGTTAGAAACCTCATAAGGGTCGAGCAGATGATGGAATCTGGTTCGGTGGATGATGGGAGGCTGGTCACCCTCTGCGAGATGTGCTATAACACCCTGAAGCGCGCGGAGATGGGGGTGAAGGGGGATCCGGAGAGGAGGAGGAAGCTGAGGGAGATAATGGAGGAGGAGCCCCCATACGGCGGCGATAAGGTGGAGGTCACCCACCTGCTGCAGCTCCTGAGGGAGATGGGGTGGGAGAGGGTCAAGGAGAGGGTGAAGAGGGGGCTGAGGGGGCTGAGGGTCGCCCCCTATTACGGCTGCCTCCTCCTCAGGCCGAGGGGTATAGGGATAGACGACGCCAATAAGCCAACCATAATCGAGCGCCTGATAGAGGCCCTCGGGGCGGAGGTGGTGGAGATACCCTTCAGGTCCAGGTGCTGCGGAGGCTACCAGACTGTGCACATGGGCCAGGTTGTTGCGGATCTCTCCCACAGGATCCTAAGACAGGCCTTAGAGGATGGAGCGGATCTCATCACGTTAGCCTGCCCCCTCTGCGAGTATAACCTCGGAGAGCGGCAGGGGGAGGTTATAAGGGCCTTCCCAGGCCTTAAATACATCCCAGTCCTCTACTTCACCCAGCTCATGGCCCTAGCCTTCGGCCTCGAGGACTCCGCCGGGCTGGAATTGAACAACCCAGATCCCAGGCCCCTTCTGAGGAGGAAGGGGCTCCTCCGGGGGGTTTAAGATGGCTGAGGGGAAGATGGTCACAGTCTACATCATGGGGAAGAGGCACAGGGTCCCGGCGGACCTGACGATAATGAAGGCGATGGAGTACGCCGGTTATCAGCTGAGGAGGGGGGCTGGCTGCAGGGGCGGGTTCTGCGGCGCCTGCTCAACCATCTACAGGATGAAGGGGAGCTTCAGGCTTCAGGTGGCCCTCGCATGCCAGAAGATGGTTGAGGACGGGATGATCATCGTCCAGCTCCCCTTCATACCCTCAAATAAGAAGATGTACAACCTCGAGAGGCTCAGGCCCGACGCAGGGGTCTTCCTAGAATACTATCCCGAGATAGCGAGGTGCCTGAGCTGCAACACATGCACCAAGGCATGCCCCCAAGACCTCATGGTCATGGACTACGTCCAAGCCGCCCTGAGGGGGGATATAAGGGCGACCGCTGAGCTCTCCTTCGACTGCATAAGCTGCGGCCTATGCGCCGTCAGATGCCCGGCAGAGATCGTCCCGTACCATATAGGCCAACTCGCCAGAAGGCTATACGGCAGATACATAGTAGGCCCGAGCGAGCAGGTGCAGAGGAGGGTGAAGGAGGTGGAGGAGGGTAGATTCGACGAGGAGATCCAGAGGCTGAAGGGCCTCGACCCCAAAACGCTAAGGGAGATCTATTCTAGGAGGGGTGGGGAAAGGTGAGCGGATATCCTGAATATATGCAGGAGTCCATCAGGCTTGTTGAGGAGACGAGGAGGGAGAGGGTGGAGAGGTCCTTCCCCTTCATGAGCATGGATGAGAGGAGGAGGATCCTCGAGGAGTGGCATCCAGACTATAAGCCCGGGACCAAGCGCCCCCTCAGGATAGGCCCCAGCAAGGGCATGGCCGTCCCCCACGAGGTCGCCGACATACTTGAGGCCCACCCCCTCATAGACCCGGATGAGATAGAAGCGACGGATCTGGAGTACGACGTCGACGTCCTCGTCATAGGGGCCGGGGGGGCGGGCCTCAGCGCGGCCCTAACGGCCCAGGAGGCGGGTATAGATCGGGAGGGCATCCTGATGGTCCAGA
>JBBIVO010000006.1:36234-44324 GCA_037439685.1 Candidatus Bathyarchaeota archaeon
CTGGGGGACAGCAACTCGAAGATGAGCCAGGGGGGAATCCAGGCCGCGGTTGGCCCAGATGATAGCCCAGCCCTCCACTTCCTAGACATAATGGGCGGGGGCCTCCTCGCCAATAAGCCGGAGCTGGTCGAGATCCTTGCGAAGGAGGGGCCGGAGGTCATCAGATGGCACGAGTCCCTAGGGGTGATCTACGACAAGAACCCTGATGGGACCATGAAGCTGATCTCGGGCGGAGGAACATGCAGGAATAGGATGCACACCTGCAAGGATTATACGGGCCTAGAGATAACCAGGGTCCTACTCGACGAGTTTCTGAGCAGGGAGATACCCTACCTCGAGTTCACATGCGCCGTGGAGCTCCTCACGGACGAGGCTGGCGAGGTTGTGGGAGCGGTTCTATGGGACATGGACTCAGACGAGTACAGGGTGGCTAGGGCGAAGTCCACCATCTTAGCGACAGGAGGCTTTGGAAGGCTTCACATCCAGGGGTTCGCCACCACAAACCACTACGGCGCAACGGGCGACGGGCTCGTCCTAGCCTACCACGTCGGCGCGAACCTTAGGGATCTGGATGCCACCCAGTACCATCCGACGGGAGCCGCCTATCCCGAACAGCTGGTTGGTCAGCTCTGCACCGAGGCCCTAAGGGGGAGGGGCGCCCAGCCTGTGAATAGGCTCGGAGAGCTATTCGTGCACCCGCTCGAGACGAGGGACGCGGAGTCGGCCGCCATAATCAGGGAGTGCTATGGAAGGGATAGGGGTGTAACGACGCCCACCGGGATGAGAGGGGTATGGCTTGACACACCGCTCATAGACATCCTCCACGGCCCTGGCACGATCGAGAGAGAGTTCCACGCCATGTTCCGAATGTTCGGAAGGTTCAACATCGACATAAGGAGAGAGCCCATCCTCGTCTATCCAACCCTCCACTACATGAATGGAGGCGTCGAGATAAACCCGAGGGCTGAGACGAGCGTTCCAGGCCTATTCGCGGCCGGGGAGGTCTGCGGAGGGGTCCACGGGAAGAACCGGCTCATGGGAAACTCCCAGCTCGACCTATACGTCTTCGGGAGGAGGGCTGGAAGATACGCCGCCGAGAGGGCTGGGAGGGTGGAGGCTGGCAGGCCAACCCTAAACCACGTGAGGAGGTATGAGCGTTGGCTGGAGGAGGCAGGAATAGAAACCGAAAGGAAGGCCCCCACCCTCCTCCCCGAGTATAGGGGGAAGAGGACCCTTACGCACGTGATGAGGCTCCTCTAAGGGGTGAGAGGATGGGTGGGGAGCCCAGGATAGGCGTCTGGATATGCGAGTGCGGGGGGAACATCGGAGGCATCGTCGACGTCGACGAGGTGGTTAGAAGGTTCGAGGGGAGTGTTTCAGGGGCCTATAAGGAGAGATTCCTGTGCTCGAAGCCCGCGATAGAGAGGGTGAAGGAGGAGATGGCTGAAAGGGGCCTCGAGAGGATAGTCTTGGCGTGCTGCACACCCAAGATGCACCTCGAGACCTTCATGAGGAGCCTGGAGGAGGCGGGGCTGAACAGGGCCTACCTCGAGGTTGTCAACGCCAGGGAGCAGTGCAGCTGGGTTCACATGATGGATCCTGCTGGGGCGACCCAGAAGGCGATAGACCTGATCAGGGGGGCGGTCGAGAGGTCTAAGAGGTCCACCCCCCTCCAGCCCATCAGGATGAAGGTGGTGCCAGAGGCCCTGGTCATTGGGGGAGGGGTGGCTGGGATCACGGCGAGCCTTAGGCTGGCCGAGTATGGGTTGAAGGTTCACCTCGTCGAGAAGAGGCCGAGTATAGGGGGCCACATGATCCAGTTCGTAAAGGTCTTCCCAACCCTAGACTGCAGCCAGTGCATAATAACGCCCAAGATGGCGGAAGTCTCCAAGAATCCGAACATAAACCTCATCACACACGCTGAGGTCTCCGAGGTCTCGGGCATCCCGGGAGACTACACGGTGAAGGTGACCCTCAAGCCCAGGGGGGTTGACGTCGAGAAATGCACCGGATGCGGGGACTGCAGCCCCGTATGTCCCGTGGAGGTCCCAAGCGAATACGATGAGGCCCTCGGCTCGAGGAAGGCGATATATCTCCCCTTCCCCCAGAGCGTCCCATCCGCCTACACCGTCGACTTCGACTCATGCATCCTATGCGGCAAGTGCCTCGAGGCCTGCGCCCCAAATGCGATAATCCTCGATGATAAGCCTAAGGAGATCGAGCTTAGGGTGGGAGCCATAATCGTCGCTACAGGCTATGAGCTCTATGACCCCCTGCAGCTGCCTCAATACGGGTACGGTAAGTATCCCAACGTGATCACAGCACTGGAGATGGAGAGGATATTAGATGTCAATGGTCCGAGTATGGGGCGGCTCATAGTCCCCAAGACGCAGAGACCCGTAAAGAGCGTGGGCTATATCCTCTGCGCGGGGTCTAGGGACTCAGAGAACGGGAAACCCTACTGCAGTAAGGTCTGCTGCCTATATGCCCTAAAGCAGGCCCAGCTCCTTAGGGATAATGGGATAGACGTCTGGCTGCACTACATAGACATCAGGACCCCCGGAAGGAGATATGAGGAGTTCTACAAGACTGCACAGGAGAAGGGGGTGATGTTCGTGAAGGGGAAGGTGGCAGAGGTATATCCTGAGGGGGATCAGCTCCTAGTCAGAGGGGAGGACATGATGCTCAACATGATGGTTGAAAACCTATACGACCTCGTGGTCCTCTGTCCCCCCCTAGTCACCTCAGAGGAGACGCTGAGGCTTTTAAAGGAGCTCAGGGTCCCCGTGGATGAGGACGGCTTCATCCTTGAACGCCACCCGAAGCTCGACCCCCTGGCCACAAAGAGGGAGGGGATCTTCGCGGCTGGGATTGTGACGGGCCCAAAGGATATCCAGACAACGACGTCAGAGGCTGAAGGGGCTGCCATGAAGGCGGTCAACTTCCTCTCGAGGGAGCGCCTAATAGAGCCAAACAAGGCCGTGATAGAGGCCTCACTGTGCGATGGCTGCGGGGCCTGCATCGAGGTCTGCCCTGAGTCCGCGATAGCCCTAAGGGATGGGAGAGCCCAGATAAACGAGCTGCTCTGCACAGGCTGCGGGGCCTGCATACCCTCCTGCCCCAGGGACGCCCTAGACCAGCAGGGGCTGTCCGAATCCCAGCTCAGGGCCCAGATAAGGGGGATCCTGGAGTCCTCTGAGGCGGAGATCAAGATAATGGCCTTCGTCGAGGGGGAGGTGGCCTACACGGCCATCGACCTCGCCGGCCTTGCCCGAATAGGCTACCCAAGCAGCTATAGGTTGATACCCCTCCCCTCCATAAGCCGCCTAAAGCTGAGCCACCTCCTCCTCGCCTTCGCCTGGGGAGCAGACGGCATCATCCTCCTCGAGGCCCCAGAGCAGGAGGGGCCCTATGGAAGGGCGCATTCCATCTCGGAGGAGAGAGTTAAGGAGTATAGAGGGAGGCTGAGAGATTACGGGATCAGTGGAGCCAGGATCTGGTTCGGCAAGGCATACACCCCGCAATGGAGGATCCTGGTCGAGAAGGTCTTCAAGCCCTTCCACGGCATTATAGAGAGGAGGGGGCCCCTAGAGCCGGAGATCAGAGCCTCCCTAAGGACGAAGCTTGGACTATCCTGAATCCGACAGATTTTAAAATTTTAATAAAATCTTATTAGCCCCCATCGCTGATCCATAGGAGAGTATGGTCTTGAAGGTCACAAAGGAGGAGCTTCTGGCAAAGGCGGCGAGGCCGGCTAGGATCGCCCCAATCCTCCACAAGCATTATGGCGGGAAGCTCCAGGTGATGCCGAAATGCGCTATCAGGGGGATCTGGTACACTCCGGGGGTGGCCGAGCCCTGCAGGATGATCCAGAAGGATAGGGAGGCCTCCTTCGAGTATACAAACCGATGGAACTTCGCAGCCATAGTGAGCGATGGGAGCAGAGTTCTAGGCCTAGGCGATATAGGCCCTGAGGCCGGCATGCCCGTGATGGAGGGGAAGGCCCTCCTCTTCAAGTACCTCGGAGGGGTCGACGCCTTCCCCCTCGTCGTGAGGGCGCATGAGCCGGAGGAGATGCTCAGGCTTCTAAAGTGGATAGAGCCGAGCTTCGGGGCCATCAACCTTGAGGACATCGAGAAGCCAAAGTGCTTCAGGATCCTAGAGGAGGCGAGGAAGGAGCTCGAGATACCCGTCTGGCACGACGACCAGCAGGGGACCGCGACCGTCGTCTTGGCTGGGGTCATAAACGCCCTAAAACTGGTGGGGAAGGAGATAGGAGATATCGAGATAGCATTGATAGGGGCTGGGGCGGCCAACATCAAGGTGGCGGACGTCCTAGAGCTGGCTGGAGCAAAAGCTGGAAAGATCTACCTGGTGGATAGCAAGGGGCTACTATCCCCGGAGAGGAGAGACATCCTAGAGGTTGAGAAGGACCCTTGGAAGTATAGGTGGGCTGAGAAGAGCAACGCCGAGGGGAGGAGGGGAGGCATCCCCGAGGCGATGAGGGGTGTAGACATCGTCATAGCCGCCTCTAGGCCGGGGCCCGGCGTCATAAGGCCGGAGTGGTTCAAATTGATGGCTGATGACTCTATAGCCTTCCTCTGCGCCAATCCCATACCCGAGGCATGGCCATGGGAGGCGAAGGAGGCCGGAGTTAGGATAGTCGGCACCGGCAGAAGCGACTTCCCGAACCAGATAAACAACTCCCTAGGGTTCCCGGCAATATTCAGAGGGGTCCTCGATGTGAGGGCTAGAACCGTGACCGATGAGATGTGCGTCGCGGCAGCCGTCGAGCTTGCAAAGTTCGCGGAGGAGAGGGGGATTACCGAGGATGATATAGTCCCGAAGATGATGGAGTGGGAGGTCTACCCGAGGGAGGCTGTGGCATGTGCCATGAAATCCATCGAGCAGGGAGTGGCTAGACTTAAGCCCAGCAGGCAAGAGCTCTTCGAGAAGGCCTCCAGCATCATCAAAGGGGCCATAAGGTCCCTGGAGGCACTTATGAAGGCCGGGGTTATCCCCCCACTCCCGGAGGGCATCGAGGCCTGACCCTCAGCTGAAGCCCCGAATACTACCACCCTTCCCCCTTTGGGACGAACCCCTAAGCGCCTAAGGCTGAAAAACCCCCCTCTTTAATTCCCGTAGGAAAGGTTTAGAAGCTCGATGAGCCGTATATGTTTAGGGGATGAGATGCCATACTGCCCTGAATGCGGTGGAAGGCTGAGCTATGATAGAAGGTTCAGGCATCACATATGCCAAAGCTGCGGGTTGACCCTCACCGACCTGGATCTCTCAGAGGCCGTGGATAGACCATACGGGTCAAGGGAGGATGAGGAGGATAAGAGAACCCGTCGACATAAGGAATATCTGGAGTGGTGGTTTAAGGAGAAGAAGGATAAGAGATAGAAGTGGAAACCTCAACCGATGAGAGTAATGAGATTGGAGTATAGGCCTTAAAGGGAAGGCTTAATCGAAATAAGGCATAAATAGGGTGCTGGACGATCTTCACCTGAAGCTTCGCTCAAAACCAGTTTAGACCGTATCCGGGGTGTAGAGGAATGGTTTTACCATTGGAGAGAGAGGACAGAGCCCTTAGAAACATCGTGATGCTATGCCAAGACCACTCTAGAATCGTCGTGGAGATCTATAGGAAGCTGCTCCAGATGGTCGAGGGCCTAGTAAATGGCGAGGTGGAGAGACTGGACAGCCTCATGAGGGAGTTGAGGGGCCTCCACGCAAGGGCCCGTGATGTCGGGATGAACGTGATGAAGGAGCTTCACGAGACCGGGGGAGCCCTGTTGAATAGGGAGGAGTTCTATAGGCTAATAGGCAAATCGAGCGAATTGACCGACTATATAGAGGAGATGGGCTTCAGAATCTATCAGATAGGGGAGCGGAGATGGAGGATCCCTAGGCCTATCGGTGAAGGCCTATTAAGGCTGGCTGAGGCGGCCCTCCAGGGTCTGACGAGGCTCAGGGAGAGCCTTATAGGTTTGGGTTTCAACTCCGAGAGGGCCACAGCCCTTGCCAAGGAGGTCGAGGAGATCGAGAGGGAGGTCGACTCCATTTATAGGGAGGTCAGCATCGAGATCGTAACAAGCGATATGGAGCTCCCCCTCCTCCTCATCCTTAAGGATATTGCAGAGGAGATGGAGCTCCTCATAGATGCAGCGAAGGATGCGGCCAGCATAATCAGGATATTAGCCCTATAGGCTGATCTCGATGGAGCCCATTGCGGAGGCTGAGGCCCTCAGGGACGGTCGGCTCGTGGTATGGTCACCATCCGATGGAAGCAGGCTCTTCAGGCTCGGCTATTATGGGAAGCCCCTTGGGATCCCGAAGCCAAAGGATGAGTTTGAGGCCCCACTAGTCTTGGACCTGATCGAGGGGGTTTACCTCTTGGAGAGGGGGCTGGTAAGGGTATACTCCGGGGAGGACAGAAGCCCCATAGAGCTGGGGGAGCTCATTGAGAGGGCGAGGAGAACCATGAAGGGGTTCGAGGAGAAATACCTCGTCTATAGGGATCTAAGGGAGAGGGGGCTGATAGCGACCCCTGGCATAAAGTACGGATGCGACTTCGCCGTCTACAGATACGGCCCTGGGATAGACCACGCCCCATACATAGTTCAAGTCAAAGGGTCTGAGGAGGAGATCTCGGCCGACGAGATAGTTAGGGCTGGAAGGCTTGCCACGACGGTGAGGAAGACCTTCATCATCGCCGTCGTCGACGATGGGAAGGTTCGATACCTGGGCTTCAAGTGGTGGAAGCCATAGAAGGCTTCATAGACCTGAGGTTTCCCTAACCCGAAGAGGATCAGGTCGTGAATAGCCATACCCCACAGGAGGTTTAATATCTTTGAAACGGAGTGCATTAAGATGTTGAGGAATGGGGATCACTCGATCAGGTGGTTTAAAGACGATGATCTTGAGCCCCTCATCTCCTGCCTGAACCTTTAAACCCACAAGATTATTATGGTGAGGGGATCAGATGGAGGTCTATGGACAACCCTAATTATCTCGGCCTCCCATCGATAGTCGCCGCCGTGGCCCTTCAGGCGGGCCCGTGGGATTCAACGGCTCCCCGCCCTCCAGATAAGGATCGGCGGAGGATACCTCATGATGGCCGAGGGATGCGACTGCCCCGTGTCGCTCAGCCCAGGAGGAGGCCTCCAGAAGACTATAGGCCCCACGTCCTAGGAGCCGCGGATGCGGGGGTCTTCTTCAACCCTCCCGAATCGGCCTCAGCCGCCTTGAAGGCAGGCTCCATCGGGTGGGCATCGCTCCCAGGCGGATGCTCGAAACGGGAGATGGGGAAGAGGCGAATATGGAGCCGGAGGGGTGAGCCAACCTTCACCCCCTTGGATTAAGGGAGCTTGAGATATTATGTGGATGGGCCAAGTGCCTCAGCGTCGATAGAGACCGAGGCTATCTCCGCCGGAGCTTAGGCCAGTCAAATCCCCTTCAACCCCTAGAGCTGGATGGAAAACCACAGGTTGCACGGTTTATCTCATCGAGGAGGCCGTGGCCATTGGGGTAAGTAGTGGTTGAGGATCACATCTTAAACCCCTTGAATCGGCCGTTCTTCTGAGATGCCTCTTTAGAATGGCAGAGGGGGATGGAGCTGACAGGTTTCTCGGCTTGACCCTGGAGGGTGGAGAGCGGGGCCCTCCGGCCTCGGGGAGGGTGTGTGTTGCTGGATCCCGTTTAAACGATGATCATGAGGGTGATCCGAGAGTCGAGGCTCTGAGGCCGATAAGATGGTCTTGGGCGGTTTGATATGACTCTACTCGAACTCTCGGTCAGAGTCCTTTGAGATCGCCGGTGAGGGGCTTAGAACATAAGCCGCTTCGCCTCATCCTCATCGAGCCCGAGCCACCTCCCCATCTCGGCAGCCATCTCTGGCGACCCCCTGAAGATCACCTTGAGGAAGGGGACGGCCTCTTTCAGGGCCCTTCTCTTCGAGATGTGGCACCTCTCAGCCAAGCTCTCCGCCACCCTCTTCATGTGCTCCCTACTCGGCTTCGTCCTCCAGTACCTCCAGATTATCTGGGGTGGCCTGAAGTAGGGGATCAGCCAGAGGCCTTCCCCCC
>JBBIVO010000007.1:0-16225 GCA_037439685.1 Candidatus Bathyarchaeota archaeon
TGTAGTCTAATTAACTTCGTTACCTTTAGTTTCAAATTTTTTCTTGAAAAAATTTCTTTAAAAGATGCAGAGCTCGTTGAATTTTCTTCATTAAGTTTCATAATAACCCCTCCTGTAAAGTATATTTTTTTCAGTGTCATAAATTAGTTCCATTTTATTTTTTTCATAATAGCTCTCAATATATTCTTTCGCAAATTCTTCCTTAAAAGGAAGTTCACATATCTTTATCATCCCTTTTTCACTTAATAATCTTTTAATTATTTCTTCCGAAAATTTATAGTTCACCAGAAATTCTTGAATTTCATCATATTTAGATATCGTCTCGAAACATTCATCTATAATAGATAATATTTTGTAAAAATAATTAACAGCCTTATAAACTTCAAATATTAAATTCTCATTTAATTCTGAAAGAAGATATAATATTTTTTCTTTTATCTCGGCTTGTTTTCTCCATTCTATTTCACATTCAGTAGATATTTTTTCTATCTGATTTTCTTTATATATAAGTTCATCATAAAATGTGGTAAACATCTCTCTAAAGGCTTTGATGTAATCCACTAAAACCTGCTTAACGGTAACGATCTTAGTTGTTTTGAAACCACTTTTAACTTTTTCCTCTTTGAATGTGTTTACTTTTTTTCCAGCTTCAATTAACATTTCACATTTTTCCTTGAATAAATACGTTAATTTTTCTTTTTCCTCCAATTCTTTTTCAATTGCACTAACAACTTCAAATATTTTGTTTAAAAAGTTATTTATTTCAGTTGAATATTGCTGTTCTAGGTTATTTAATGAAACCAAAAGAGCTTCTAATACTATACATGGATCTTCTCTCTCTTGAATTTTTTGCTTTGCGATGTTTAATGTAGGATTTTCCTCAGGGAGCAAGGGATCAAAAAAGATCCTCATTGTATAATAAATTTGGCTGTATATTTCTGTGATTCTCTCGGTTATTTTCCACTCTTTGCTCAACATTTCTTTGATATTTTGAATTTTAATCTCTACTGGGTCATCTTCATCATAGTTTACTACGAAACCATCATTCAATACTATTCCTATTTTCTTAAAATTCTCTATTAAAATATTGAATTCGTAATTTTCGTTTCTCCTGTATTCATCTAAAATTATGTTCAACTTCTTATATATAACATTTATTTCTTCATTAACTTCCACTTTTACTGTCTTGATTTTATTTTCTAACTCATTTAATCCATATAATCTAAACTTAATGTTATTCAATATATCTTTTATTTTTTCATCTAATATTAAAAGCTCCATCTCCAATGCATCAACCTTAACTGGGAGGTCATGACCTATCTTTTTAATTAAATCTCTTAGCTGTTTTATTCTTTCTATTAATTTTTCTGAATTTTTTATTATTTCCATCGATCTTTCACCTACTGCTGTACTAATTTTTATTTCATAATTTATAAAGGAAATTGGTAGAGTAGTTATGGCTGCCCCTAAAATTCCTATACTCATTTTATATATATTTATCTCTGCGCGGTAAGATAAGGGCTCTTGGAGAGTCACAAGGAATATGAAGAATAAAGTTGTAATAATCGTCACCGTTATTACCGAAAAAAATATCTCCAAATATTTTGAATATTTCTTTATTGCTTCCATACTTTCTATAATTTTTAGAGAATTAGACATCATATATGCAGTTATGGAGACTAGACTTGATATTATTATTAAGAAAATAATAACTCCTGGAATTGAGTTCATGTACTCAGTTAATGCTCTTCCTATAGGTTGGTTTTCTTTAAACTGTGCTACGATGATCTCTAAAACCTTCGATATCTCATTTATGCTTATTTCTTTCATCGAAGTTTGGATATCATTAAAGATATCGGATAATGGGACATATAATGGTGGATTTGTCTTATACTCTTCATTATAAATATACTTCATATATTGCATCATCTGTACCGGAGTAGAGATAGTTGCATAATATGATAGGGTTAACCAAATTCTCTGTTTTTTGTATATTCCTGCAAAAACTATTATTAGGGGGATTGCAAAAAAGTATGTTTCTTTGAAAAAAAGGAGTGATGCAGCAATGATTCCTATAGACATAGCTATAATATCCTCCTGTTTTTTTGTTATCGTTGGAATGAAAAAGAAAAAAAGAATTGTAACACATATAAATGATAATTTTGCTTCTGTACTACCAAGTGTCAATATGAAATTTATTCGGCTCATATGATATATTAACCCCAATCCGATAAGGACACTTCCAATGATTATTCCTTCACTGTGATTATTAAAGATCAAAAAAGAGATGATGAAGGATACTATTAGCGGTAGAGGTTGAGGAAGAAGTGGAATAAATGAGAGGCCCATAAATAGTCCGACGAAGGAGGCTAAAAATGTAAAAACCTTAGTAATTCTGTTGGCGAATTTAGCTGAATCATGTAATAACGCCATCGCCTCCTTAAGGTATTTATTTAAAGGGCCTTAAAAATTTAATTCGAGGCTCGATGGGGATCGAAGCTTTCGATGTTCTTCAAAGTGTTTTGGAGCATATCAAGTCACTTAAAATTAGGATATCGGAAAGGTTCATTATGGGCTTTGGAGAATATTCAAATAGTATTTTATTAAAAAGTTCTATACTCAATATGCCTAATGATACTTTGTTTCTGTTTTTTGGAAAGAAAAGTGGGACTTTCACTGAAAATTTGGCGGATAAAGGGGATTTGTTTAATTTTATAGATATTGAACCTTACATTGATGGGCATTTTTGGTTTGATATAAAATCATGTATTAAAAATAAAGGATCAATTATTTTAGATTTGAAGAATAACTTATTTCATAAGGTGAATAATGGATTAATATTTTCCTCTACCTGGGATGGAATTGGTTCGGGGTTTTTCCTCTACATGATATCAATATTGAAAGAATTCCGAATAGATTCTATCTCAATAGTTGTGATACCTTCTGAATCACAATCTTCTGACGCCTATTTTAATTCATATTCATCGATCTCAATGTGCATTAATAAAGGATACTTCCCAATATTTATTATAAATAGAGACCTTTTAGAAAATTATATTGGAGTTGATAGGAAAGGTAACCTACTTAAGGGACACATGATTCTTAATGAGGTCCTACAACTGATGCTATCTAAAAGGGATTTTATTGAAGATTTCTTAAGATTCTCTAAATACTTCGATTCTAGGATGTATACAATATTAATAGCTACCGGCTGCAGTATGAAAATTTATGACTCTCTAGAAAATATATTTAACTCGATGTTATATAGGTCACTTTTAGATTTTAATTTTAAAGAATCATCCATTTTTTACGTATTGGTTAGAATCCCGGTTAAATTGAAACGGGATATAACGAAAGAGAAAGTGGAATTTTCGTTTTTGAAATGGATAAAAGATAAATCATTAGTAAAAGCGACATATATATGTGACCCAATTTTTGTCTATGAATTAAACGACAGAGTAGATGTTATGGTTATAGTCGGTGGTTTTAATGAAGAAAAAATTTTAGATATGTTGGAAGAAAAATCAAAGGAAACCCTTCAATACCTATTAAGTAGAGGAATAATAGATGAAGAAAAAATTAAAGAGATTGAAAGATCATAAACATAGTTGAATTAAAAATTTATGTATTTCATGTTTTAAAATATTCTTTATTAATTATGTTTTTAATTTTAATCCCATGCTCGATCAGAAATGATCTAGAAAGTTGCTTCTCAAATTCTGTTGACTTCAAGAAAAGCATATGCATTTCATCATATAATTCAAGATTTGGAGGCATCCCTCTTCCACCTACAACAAGTATCCTTATAGTCCATGGATCCCTTGAATCTATCACTCTAATTGTGACATTTCTTGAGACTTCTCCAACAATATATCCGGCGAGAACAGTATAGATCTCTTGAGTTAGATCTTCATCCCAAAGGCCCGCCGGAGTCTGAACGGTGACCCATATATAGTCGGACTTGAATGAGGTGTTGAAACCCATGAAGCTTGGCGTTCTAAAAATCCTTATCACGCTTTTCATATAATCTTTAAAATGATCAACATCAAGGATCTCTTTTAGAACACCTTCTCTGGACAATTCTTCTTCGTGTTCTGCAAGAATCTTATATATTATTTTCATTTGTTCACTTTCAGTAAGCTCTGTAGTCTTTTCAAAGTATTTTTTAGGTTTAAGAATATCTGATATCTTGTCTTGATATAATCTATGTAATTCCAGTATTTTATTAAGTCTCCTTCTATAATCTGAAGTAAAATCAATTTTTCGCATCAAATTATTATATGATTTTAATAAATTATCATATTCCTTTACATTTTTACCTAGAGAACTTTTTTCCTCTTCTAATCTCTTCAACTCAAGTTCTATTTGAGAAAGTTTTTCTTTTATAAACTTCCTTTTTCCTATTCCGAAAAACCTGATAATTTCCTGACCATATCTTGCTCTGTCAAATTCTTTTCTTCTTTTTAATTCATCTATTTTCAGTATTTCCTCATTATACATGCTGATTTCTTCTCTTATCTTATTTATTATCCCTTGAAGATATGTCAGGTTCTCATCGATAATTTTTGCCTCATCCAATGGCGGTTTTAAAATTAATTGTAAAATGTAGTATAAACAGGTAAGCTCCGTTCTTATTTCCTTTAATTCTCTTGAAGTTGAATTTGTTTCTTGGATTGTTGAATAATATTTTATTAAGGTTTCTGTTAAAAATCTTGATTCATTATATAACTTGAATATCTTTAGTGTTTTATCTACAATTTCTGATATGTTCATTAAATCATCTAAAATTCGCTTTTGTCTTACAGTGAGCAATTGCGAACTTGGGATTAACTGCTTTAACCTTTCAAAGATTATTTCCTTCTTTTCTGGAAATTCAAGATGTGTTTTTGTAATGTTTATTACCAGATCCTCAAGATTATCTGTTTCTTTCAAATCTTCTTTATGTAGTGTCAAATTAACTATAGCATCTTCTATTGTCCCTGTTTTAGCTGCCATTTTTATTGTATATAAAAATTTTGAAAGGTCGTTGATCCAATTCTTTATCTGGTCTTCAACCCCCTTAATATATAGCCAATAATCTTCATTGAATCTCGATGAGCTTCTTATAATAGACTTTATTTTATCCTCGAATTGTTCTTCTACATATGTCCCTGTCCTTATTAAATAGAGTTTAAGAATTTCTTTTATATCATCGTATCTAATCATCAATATTTCATTAATATCATTTATAATCTCTAACTTTTCCTTTCTAAATTCATATAAAGTTTGTATCCTTTCTAGGTAGAGTTTAAAAGCTTCAATGTATTCATCTACTGGATAAAACACTTTTGTCATACTTATTGTATGTATAAAGTTTTCCGTTAATCCTACTTCTGTTCCTATACCTCCCAAGAGATCAGACAAATCAAAATCCATCAAAATATATATAATATCTAGTATCATTTCATCTATGTCTTTTCTTGCGACTATTATGTTCCCTGTATTTGAATAGGCTGGGGCAAGCGGAATGCAGATGAATGCGTTGAAGGGGTTTCTATAAAATTCTCCGAAATTCTCACATACATAGTCATTGTAGTCCTTATTCAATAATAGGGAGAGTTCCATCAGAGACGAATAGGCTGAAGAGCCCTTAGCTGGGGGGTCATCGCCCCTGCAGGGAAGAATGGTTAGGCCTATTATTGGAATCCCTGAACCTAGAACCTTTCTGAGGTGCCTTGCGAACTCGAAGGCTATCCCGCTCCCTGTTCCTCCCCCAAGCCCATATACGATTACTACGGTCGGGGTCATTATAGATGAGAGGGCCTGCTCCTTGAAGGAGTTCAAGAAGTTTCTTATAATTCCGAGCTGGTAATAGTTTAGGGCATATATTCCCTTAGCCAGAGCCCTTCTTCTGCCGGCCCCTCCCGCAAGGGGGGGTATCGCCATCGTTGAGGGCAACCATGGGATATATTCTTTAAGATTAACACCTTCACTTATTAAATGCTCTTTATATTTTTCATTTATAAAATCGAACATAGCCTCAGCTGTTGGAAATTTTATAGATTGAGCTATCAGAGAAATTCTCTCTTTAGGTATACCTTTATCTTTCATCTCCTTTAACAATTTACTATATGTTTCCAGTAAACTTCTTATATCTGGATCTGCAACATCTATAGCTAAAAGTGATAGACGAGTATTCTCATTTTCTAACAAATTCATAGTTTTCTTACTAGAAAGAAATGCTTCAACAATATTTGTCCCTGCAGAGCCTAAACCAACTAAGTGAATTATATTGGAATACTGCTTTGACAAATCATTCCACCCCAACCAATCTTTTCAACCTATCCTTTATGCTTTCCAAATTTGAAGAAAGATTCTTATCAATTTTAGACATCCTAACTTCTAATCCCTCCAATTCTTTAACCTGCTCTTCAAGGATCATTAATGTATAATTTAATTTACCTCTACTTCTTTGAAACATAAAACCAGCAAATGCTATTATACCTATTAATATTATAACTGTAGGATAAAAAAGCATTTCTAAAATTGAGGGGACTGGCTCTCTTGGAGCCCCCTCTACAGATAATAAATTCAAGATTTTTATTGCATTTTCGACAAATCCCTGTTCAGCCTCCAACTTAGACTGATTTATCATTTTTTCATATAATTGAACATATGAACTAACTACACCCTGATTTCTAATGTTTTTCAAATCGTTTTCTTTTGACTTTAACAATGTTTGATATTCATCAATTTTTGAATCTATAACTGTAAAGGTGATACTATCTAAAATTTCATCATTTGGGCCCGTCAACTCTAAAACAACATATTCTATCGCTTTATTAAAAACATATCCATTAAATCTTTTTTCTGTTATATTTATTGGGATTTTTCCATACATAGAAATTGTGAGGTTTCCTTTAACCTGATTGAACCTAATAATTCTATCACTTGGATTGTAATTGATCACGGGGTAATCTTTAGAATAAAGCTCCCAATACCTATCCAGCAAACTTGACCTTTCTAATGATGTAGTAAGTTTCAAAATAGATCTGGGCACCGTTACTGCGATATTAAAAACCACCGTTACATTATATTCTGCCCCACTAAATATAGGAGAATAAATATTTTCTTTCCCTGTTGTAAAGTCTTTTTCTATTATTATTTTTTTTGTTTTTAAATCTTCTACCTTATATTTTAGGATCCATCCTCCTTCATTTATGCTATAAACTGGAACAGTCATAATTAACATCGATATTATGATAATGCATATTAATGACGTCTTTATTTTCATTAGTCTCCTTTATTATAGGGGATGAATCATATTTAAAAGGATTACGAATTAAAACTCATAAATGGTGTCCTGAGAGGGCGCCTCTTGGCGGTGTGATCAGCCTTTGCTTAAGAGGAGGCTGGATCATAGGCTTTGCCCTCGGCGGGGATGGCGATATTTCTGGGGCCTATAGGTTCATCCCTTCGAGAACCTCGCCGAGGGCTAGTCCCATTGCAATGGATTCTCATTTGGAGGAGGCTTTGGGCATTGTTTTAAATAAATCTGGCGGTATACCCTTCTTGGATTTATATGTTGCCGCCGTTTGTGGATCAAGGCGCTGCGGATATCCTATGGCTCATCCTCCCCCTGCTGTGCTGTGCCATGATGATGGCCCAGCCCAGGGGAAAAGCTGCTCCCCAGCCTGAGAGCGTTACGGAGACCTGGTATACCATCATGAATTTGGAGGAGGCCTACAAGGCGATCGAGAATGTGACCTCGGAGTGGAGAAGGGAGGCCGAAGAAAGGATGAAGGAGGGAGAAGGCTCCCTCTCATCTAGGTTCAGGAGGGCCCTCGGAGGGGGGAGAGCCGAGGCCAGATTTGTGGTCAAGGAGGCGATCCCTCCGAGGCTTTTCAGGATGGATGACAGCTCAGGGCCGATATACTTTGAGCTAACAGAGGTCGAGGGGGGAGGGACCGTCGTGAAGGCCACATACGACACCTCCCTCAAGGGCAGGATAGCCAAGTTCAAGGCTACCCAGCCCTTGAAGATCCCCGCCCCCCCCATCTCGGACAGATGCCCAACCTGCGGAAAGCCTGTTCTAAAGGAGTTCAACCTCTGCCCCTACTGCGGTGAGAAGCTGATAAGGGCGTAGATGGTTAATGGAGCTCTGGAGGCTCGTAGCCCACAGGCATTGGATCTCATTAAAGATCCTGGGAAGAGAGTTCAGATTCTGCTCTAGATGCACAGGATACTTGATTGGCCTCCTGACCCTAACAACCCTGTCCAGCATCATGGGCGCTGACCTCACCCCTCCAATAAGAGAGGATCTGAAGCTAACCCTCAGCCTCCTCTCAGTTATCCCCCTATCATATGACTGGCTAACCCAATCCTGGGGCCTCAGGGAGAGCAACAATGGTATCAGGCTCGCCACCGGAATAGTATTGGGACTGGGAAGCTATACATTCTCCTCAATAGACCTGAACCCAAATCTTAAAACATTAACATATCTTCTTTCCGCAATCATAATATCCCTCATAGGTATGATTGGAATCTTAAAAAGGAGAGAGAAAGAAAGCCAATAAAATGAGATATCTGATTAAAAATATGAATCTTATGAAGTTCGTATGCTTTCCAATCTCCAAAAGCATGATGTAGATCATCATCTTATTTGAAAGATCTGATCTTACATGAAGCGGATTTTAGAAGCCTAAATCGTGTCATCTTATCAGCAGATTACATATATCTCATAAAAAATAATAATTTAATTAAATGAGTGGAAATAGCTTCTTCATCATTAAGAGGGTAGAAATGAGGGGCAGGCGTTTCAGACCTCTAACCCCTTAGGGTAGGCCCTTACCTCCGCCGCCTTCCCAATCCGGGACTCGCTGAAAGGGATGAAGGGAACAGACATATCGCTTTTCATCGAGGAACCTCTTCTGGAGGCTTGATTCCCAATTTATGCCTTTGATCTCGAAAAGGCGATAAGAAAGAGGCCAGACGAAGGCTTAAGGCCCTGCACCAATTCGAGCAGGGCGCCTCGGCGGTTCAGCTTCCTGCTCCTCGAAGCCCTTCGAGCCCTCGGATGGCTACCATACGGATGAATATCCTTGCAGGACTTAATTCTCCGTTCTAGATGAAGGTTGAGGCCTCGAACCTCGACATCTTCCTACAGGAATCGGCTAAAGGGTGAGACTGCACCATTCTGGAGGCTATTGATTGGATCGTGGCAAGAGTCTTGGCCTGATAAGCCGATAATCAAGGAGGGAAGCTCAGATGACCCACTAAGGTTATACCCATGTTCTCCTTAAAAAGGAGGTTAAGGCCCGGCTTCTAGCGGAGGCTAGGGCTCGAGGAATAAGCGCGGGGCGCCTCATAGAGCTGTTTCTCAACCAGAGTATTAACACCGAGGTTAATACGGGATTTAAGATCGAACATGGGCTTCTTGAAAGAGCTAGGAGTTTAGGCTTGAACCCCGAAAAAACGCTGAAAATTGCCTCCGTAGGATAATTGAAGCTCTAGAATTGTTCTATTAAGCGAAAGAGGCTGAAAGGAAATGGTGGACTGGGCGGGATTTGAACCCGCGACTTCCGCCCTGCCAAGGCGGCGATCATACCACTGATCTACCAGCCCCAAAGAAGGGTTAAGAGGTGCTAGCGTAAAAATTTTCCTTTTAAGTTATAAGGTTTGAAGCTTATTGTCCCCCCGATGGCTCCAATGGAGGTTTTCAAGGCTCGAGGGCACCCCAACATAAGGGCCAGCCATAGAACCACCTTAATGGTCACCAAGGAGGAGGATATAACAGTGCGGGGGGATTGCATCGTGGCCGTCGCGGCTGAGAAGGGGCTGAGGGAGCTTGATCCCCGTGTGAGGGGATCGATGAGGAGGGAGGGGGCTAGAATATGCCTCCTTTTAGAGGCAGGACCCTTCATATTCAAGGTCTCGGGCTTCGGGGATCCTAGTCTCTCCTTGAGCCATCCTAAAGATATGGTGGTACGGAAGGGCGAATATATCTGTGAGAGAACCCTGATGATTAGGGCCGATAAGGCTGCACGAGACATCCCCGAGCCTCTCCTAAGGCTTCTTCAGAATGGAGACCAGGTGGTCTCCCTGAGGCTAATAGTTGAGGATGAGGAGCTGAGGATGGATAATATCAAAGGGATGAAGACAGATATAGGAGATAAGGCTCCTTCACCAGATCCCTTTACCATCCTTTAGTTAAATCTCCTAATTTTTTTCTTCTCTCTCAGACCTTTGAGGGCCTCCTTGTACTCGTGGGTTTTCAGGCCTGAAAACTCCTCGGCGAAGGACCTTGCCTCCACCTCTAGATCATAGGCGAGCAGATTAAGATACTCGAGGAAGTGGTATCCTAACGGGGGGCGAGTCGGCGGGATCCTCAAGATTGGCATCCTCCCCCTCAGATCCTGGAGGTAATGGCAGAATTCGTGGGCTATGGTATATTTCAGGCACACCTTAGCCATCTCCTCGTCAACCTTCCAGTAATCGAGGTAGCCTGAGCTGATGATTATCTTTCTAATACCAAATATTCGAAGTGGGAGATATAAGCTTCCGAAGAGGGATATTTTAAAAGAGGGCTTCTGCACGCTATGGAGCCTGGACAGCTCTGTGATGGCTGCGTCAACGAATTCGATGAACCCCCTATCAACCCCTCTTTTGAACACCCTATCCCTCCTGATCTCTTACTTCCCCAAGATTTATCTCGAACTGAGGCAGCTTCCCCCTCTTATACGAGATTAGGCATAAGGTCCCGTATGGGAGAGCGGGCTTGTGACACCAATTTTCGCATTTTTGGATCTTAATGGTCATTTAAAGACCCCTCGTGACACTTAGAGGACACTTGCGATGGAAAGAGTTATATAGAAATATGGGCCTGAGTATTATCTGGAATGGGTGAGGAGAAGGGGCTTATAAGGGCTCCTGGGAGGATCACTCAAGATCAGTATAGGTTCCTTGAGGAGCTGGTAGCTGGTGGTAGATACAGCTCAGTCAGTGAGGCGATGAGGGCCGCCATAGACCACTTCAGGGAGAGGGACTCCTCCTCTAGGGGGATCTACCTGATAGGGGAGGCCCTCGTAGGGGAGGGGGATGAGGTGGCCCATGTGGACCTCCTCATAGGTGATAAGTGGGGGCCCGTGGGCCTCGCCTTCGCCCAGGCTCTGAGCAACCTATCCGCCGGGCACACCCCCCTCCTATCGGTCATCAGGCCCAACCTGCCCGCAAAGCCCTTCACCGTCATAGTTCCAAAGGTCACGGTCAGGGGGATGGAGGATGCAGGGAGGATCTTCGGACCGGCCCAGATGGCCGTCGCCAAGGCCGTCGCAGACGCCCTGGAGGAGGGGGTCCTTCCAGAGGAGGCGGCGGAGGAGTGGGTGGTCATAGCGAGCGTCTTCATCCACCCCAAAGCGAGGGATGAGAGGAGGGTCTACCAATACAACTACAGCGCGACGAAGCTTGCCCTCACCCGAGCCCTCCAGAGGTATCCATCTGTTGAGAGGCTGATGTATGAGAAGGACAGGGCTCGCCACCCCCTCGTCGGGTTCAGGGCTCCGAGGCTTTGGCGTCCGCCCTACCTACAGATAGCCCTAGACATCCCAGAGCTCGAGGCCGTGAAGAGGGTTTTAGCCTCCGTTCCCAAGAGCGACAGCATAATATTCGAGGTGGGAACCCCCCTCATAAAGCGCTATGGGGTCGGGGTGATAAGGGAGCTCAGGGGCGTGGTGGGGGACAGCTTCTTCGTGGCCGATCTAAAAACGATGGATGTTGGAAAGGTGGAGGTGGACATAGCCTTCAACGAGACAGCCGACGCGGTCTGCGCCCTTGGAGCAGCCTCCACAGAGACCCTGAATGACTTCGTCTACGAGGCCCGCCGACTGGGAATCTACTCCTTCATAGACATGATGGAGGTCTCAGATCCCGTCTCGAAGCTCAAGGCCCTCGAGAGGCTTCCAGACGGTGTGGTCCTCCACCGCTCCATAGACGCCGAGCAGAGGGGGGCCGAGATCAGGTGGGGATATATTAAGGAGATCAGGGAGAGCTTCAGGGATAAGAGGCTCCTCATAGCCGTGGCTGGGGGAGTACTTCCGACGACGGCTCGAATAGCCTTAGAGGCGGGGGCGGACATCCTGATAGTTGGCCGATACATAACCCAATCGAGGGATGTGGAGAGGGCTGTAAGGGATTTCCTCCCACACCTAAGGGAGGATATAGACCTCCTCAGGGTTCACGTGGAGTAGCCGGCTAAGAGAGCGATGAAGGGCTGGGGTCTCGAGCCTTGGCCTCAAGGGGCCTCCTCCTGATAATCCTTCTGATCTCAACCCTCCCCGTCAGAGGGGCATATGGGGCGGAGAGGAGCAGGAGGCTGTATACGTCGACGTACACCCTCGAGAACAGGGGGGAGGAGCCATACAACTTGACGATCGACGATGTAACCATCCTCCTCTTCAAGAACGACAGCAGGCAGAATGTTAGGGTCCTCAACCTCACGGGATCGATAGCCAGGGAGTACTCAGATGAGGATGGGAACCGGTACGCCATCCTCGACATACCCTTAACAATACCTCCAAGGTCTAGCGTCACCTTCTCCATGGCCTATCTGATTGAGGTCTCAGATGCGCCCAGGCCTAAGATAGACCTCGAAAGGGCCGGCCCCATCTCGGAGATACCGAAGGAGCTCGTCGAAGAGTATACCTCAGAGACGGGGACCTTCACGATATGGGATGGGGGGATCCGCTCCCTAGCCTTTAAGCTGGCCGCCAACGGGACGACAGCCCTAGTGGTCGTCCTAAGCCTACTAGAGTGGATGATGGAGAACATATCCTATGGAAGCTTCGAGGCCCCCAGATATCCCAGTGAGACGATGGCCTCGGGGAGGGGAGACTGCGACGACCAGGCGATCCTCCTTGTGACCATGTGCCGCATCCTCGGGATACCGGCCATACTCCAGCTGGGGATGGTCTTCAACGAGGGCATCGTCGGAGAGAGGGTCTCCTGGGGGGGGCATCTCACCACCTCCCAGAGGGGGGTTGGATGGCACGGCTGGGCCCTGGTCTACATACCACCATGGGGATGGCTACCCATCGACCTAACCCTCACAAGGGAGAGGGACCCCCTGGCCCTCATCTCGGAGGCCCCGCAGTATGGATCCTCCCTCGTCACGGCCCTGAATATATCTAGGTATGACTATGTTGGGGAGTCGAGGAGGATGAGGGAGGCGGTGATGGCCAGAAGCCTCTACATAAGGAGCTCCGAGACCGCCGAGGAGTTGGATCAGGTTTCTCCAGGGCCCCCCTCACCCCCCATCCTCATAATAGCCTCAGCGTGCTTAACGGCGCTGATCGCGGTCATCCTCCTCAAGAGGAGGGCCCTTCAGATATCCCGCTCTAAAAGGAAAGGTGCATCTGAGCGAATAGTTGATTAAACGCCGAATAGGAGTGATGGTGGGAGCCATGGAGATCCCCGAGGTGGTCAGGAATAGGAGGAGCATCCGAGCCTTCTCCAAGAGGGAGCTCCCAGAGGAGGCGGTGGAGGTGTTGGTAAAGGCGGCTTGCATGGCGCCGAGCGCCGGGAACCTCCAGCCCTGGGAGTTCATAGCGGTGAGGGGGCAGGAGACGAAGAGGAGGCTGGCGGAGGCGGCATATGGCCAATCCTTCATCGCAGAGGCGCCGTTGGTATTTCTGGTCTGCGCAGCCCCCGGAAGATCCTCCTGGAGGTATGGGAGGAGGGGGGCCGAGCTGTACTGTATTCAGGACACCGCGGCGGCGATAGAGAACCTCCTGTTGACGGCGACCGCGAATGGCTTAGGGGGATGCTGGGTAGGGGCCTTCGACGAGGAGAGGGCCGCGAAGGCCGTGAGGGCCCCTGAGGGGGTTAGGCCAGTCGCGATCATCCCCATCGGATACCCTGCGGAGGCGCCCTCACCCCCTCCTAGAAGACCCCTCTCAGAGGTCCTCCACATGGAGAGATACTGAACAGTCCAGTTGAACCTCGGATGATCCTCTAACACATCAATAATAAAATAAGAGTTAGCTCTAATCCCTCTAGAATAAAAGTTTATAAATTTCTTATGATATCTTTCAGAGATCGAAATGCCGATAGATCGGGATTTTCAGAAGAATAGAAGCGTCGTGGGGGAGCATGAGGGGCATAGGGTATGGGGCCCTGTTGAGCCTCCAACAAGGCTTGGGATACATGGCACCAACGTGGCCGTAGACTGGGATATCTGCGAGGGGCATGGGATATGCATAAGCGTCTGCCCCGTGAGCGTCTATGAGTGGGCTGAGACCCCAGGCCATCCCACCTCCGATAGGAAGTCAGATCCCGTGAGAGGATCCGACTGTATCCAGTGCAGGGCCTGCGAGAATAGCTGCCCGGTTCAGGCGATAAAGATAACGCCTCCCTAAAAGATCTCCTCCCCCTCTTTTAATTCAGCATAAAAATGATTATGTTACTTTGGCCCCGTTCGATATCCTTCTGTCTGTGGTTAGGAGGGCCAGCTGGCCGTCGAACTCTGCCGCCAGCAGCATCCCATTGGAGGATATCCCGAAGATCTTGGCGGGTTTAAGGTTTGTCAACACGATTATCACCTTCCCCTTAAGCTCCTCCTCCGTGTAGTATCCCCTCAGGCCTGTGACTATCTGCCTCAGCTCTCCGCCCATATCGACCTGGAGCTTGTAGAGCCTCTCAGACCCTGGGATCCTCTCGACCTCGGCTATCGTGCCAACCCGCATGTCGAGCCTCTTGAAATCCCTCAGTGTTACCTCTTCAGACATCTCTCATATCTCTCCTCGGCCTCCCCCGCTATGGTTTTGAGCTGGGATTTATACATATCGACGATCTCCGCCACCGTCGTCGCATCCTCCGGGGCCTTGTCAGACCTCCACCTCCCCGTGAACCTTGGGAACCTGATGGCTAGGCCCGAGTTGGCCCTTATCGCGTTGAAGGCGGCCGTGTGGACTGGGCTCAGGGTTATCTCATCCCCTATGACCTCTATGACCAGGCTTGGGGTGAACCAGATGTCAGCCTCTATCATCGAGTCGACCCTCGGATGCTTCTCACCGCGCCTATACTCCTCCATCATCTTGGGGAGCCTCTCCAGGTCCTCGTCCGTGAATCCGGTGCCGACCTTGCAGACGGTCTTGAAGGTGTCCTCATAGGGGTCGTATGCGGCTGCTAGGAGGGCCCCATAGCTGCCCGCCCTCTTTCCGCGTCCGTGGAAGGCCCCCACGACCACCAGGTCGACTGGCTCCACCATCCTGCTCTGATAGCTCCTCTTCAGCTTGACCCACATCCATGACCTCGCCCCGGCCCTGTAGAGGGAGTCCTCATTCATGGACTTGACTATCAGCCCCTCGCATCCCTCGGAGATGGCCTCCTCGAAGAACCTCTCGAGCTCCGATGCCTCAGAGGTCTCCAGGGACCTTACCAACCTGAACCTTCCCGTCTCCTTGACTATCTCCTTGAGCCTCATACGGCGCTCCGTGTAGGGTTTGAGGGTCAGGTCCTCACCGTCGACGTAGAGGCAGTCGAAGAGGAATAGGGCGACGGGGAACTTCTCCATCATCTCCTCTATCCTGTACTTCCTCCTCCTCTGCATCAGGACCTGGAAGGGCCTCATCTCCTCGGTCTCCGGGTCGATGGCCACGGCCTCCCCCTCGATGATCGCCTCCTCGGCTTTGATGTATCTCCTGGCCATCTCCGCCGCGTCTGGGTACATGTGGGTTATGTTCTCCAGCCTCCTCGAGAATATCTGGATCTTTCCTCCCATCTTATGGATCTGGAAGCGCTCCCCGTCGAGCTTATACTCCGCCGAGCCCCTTCCCCCAAGCTTCTCAAGTATCTCCTGGGGTGTGGAGAGGCGTTGGGCCAGCATCATCCTTATCGGCTTTCCAAGGACGGGCCTGGCCCTCTCCAGGGCCTCAAGCCCCTCACCGGCCAGGGTCTTCGCGACGTATCCGAGGTCGCTTGTCAGGTTGTAGCCCCTCTCAAGGATGTCCCTATTCTCGGCGGAGTCCGTGTAGGCGATGGCTAGGGCGTCGAGTATGGTCATGTCCCCGACCCCTAGGCGTAGGGTTCCCACAACGGTTCTGGTTATATATCTGACCTCCAGGGGGGAGGCCTCGGAGAATAGCCTTAAGAGCCTCTCGATCTTCCTATCGCTGCTCCCCTTCCCAGACTCCTTAGAGATCTGGTCGAAGGCGTTGTAGACGCCCGTCACCGTGAGCTTTCCCCCCTCCCC
>JBBIVO010000007.1:16243-40953 GCA_037439685.1 Candidatus Bathyarchaeota archaeon
GCCTCCCCTCCATCGCCCTCTCGGCGGCGAGGCCTATGTCCCCAGTCTCCGCCATCAGCCTCTCCACCTCCCCCCTCCCAAGCCCCGAGGCCCTGGCTATGGCCTCCATGGCCATCTTCTCCGCTATCCCTATCTCTGGTTCGCCGGTCCAGTCTGGGTGGATCTTCCCCTGGGTCAGGTAGATCACCTTATCCAACTCGTCTAGGTCCGCCTTCCTGAGCATGTCCGCAAGTATGTCGGTCATCTCAAGCCTCTTCGTGGTGGCCTCAAGCCTCTGATAAGCCTCCACGAGGGTGGAGTAGAGCATGCAGATCACTTGAAGTTCCATTTGATGAAAGGTATAAAGCTATGTCGAAAGGCCTCCAGCCTTCGAAGATTTAACTCGATGGAGGGGCTTCAGGTATCGCGGAATTTACAGATGTGTGGGGCTGGCTTTTCCAGATCGAGATGGGCCCAGGGCCTCGCATGCGAGGGTCTCGCCCTCAAAGGGGATGAGATTTATATGTTGCTGGGATGGAGGTTATAACCCTCGTGGAGGGTTCATCCCATTGGAGTTTGGAGCCCAGACAGAGTATGGCAGGCTTAGGAAGGTTTTGATGCACAGGCCATCGGAGGAGCTTAAGAGGATAACCCCAGGCAATAGGGATGCCTACCTCTTCAGGGACGTTGTCTATTGGAGGCTCTTCCAGAGGGAGCATGACGCCTTCACGGAGGCCCTGAGGGGGGAGGGGGTTGAGGTGATCCTCCTCGGAGACCTACTTGAGGGGAGGGACAGGGAGGTCGCGAATAGGCTCCCAAACCTGGTCTATACACGCGACGTCTGCAGCGTCTCCTATCTCGGCGCCCTCCTCCTTAGGATGACCTATCAGGCGAGGTACCCTGAGCCCATCCTGGTGGGTAAGGCGATGGAGAGGTTGGGGATCCCCATAGCCCTGAGGGTGAAGCCTCCGGGCACCGTTGAGGGGGGAGACTTCGTATACTTGGATCGGGAGACCCTCATGATAGGATTTGGAACCAGGACGAACGAGGCGGGTCTAGAGATGGTTAGAGATACGATGCTTGGAAGGGCCGTTAAGGAGATTTTAGCCGTGCCTCTCCCCTCCTTCAGGGTTCACCTCGACGGGGGGTTGATGGTCCTGGCCCCCGACCTCGCCCTGATCCATAGGCCCTCCCTCGAGATGTACCCGGCATACCTCTGCAGGGATGATGGCGTCGAGCTCACATTCGTGGAGGACTACCTGAGGGAGAGGGGAGTGGAGCTGATATATGCTGACGACTCCGAGGTGAGGATGTTCGGCACAAACATCGTTGGGATCGGGGGAGGTAAGTGCGTCTCATACGAGTGGAATGAGAGGATAATAGGGGAGCTTGAGGATGGGGGGCTGGACGTGATAAGGATACCCGGAAGCCAGCTCAGCCTCGGTGGAGGGGGGCCCCACTGTATGACCTGCCCAATATTAAGGGATGACCATTGAGGAGCCCTCTGGAGGATTACCTTAGAGGGAAGGGGATATATCATACCTTCATCTCGAAGGGGGAGACCACCCACACAGCGGATGCGGCCTCCGTCACCGGGATAGAGCTCCATAGAATAACAAAAAATCTCGTCTCGGTCACGGATGGGGGAGAACATGTGGTCCTGATAGTCCCGGGGGACAGGAGGGTGAACCTCCGAAAGGCCGCGAGAGCCCTCGGAGTTAAGAATGTGAGGCTTCTATCCCCGGAGGAGGCGGAGGAGGTGAGCGGATACCCTCCAGGTGGAACGCCATCCCTAGGGTTCAGGGGTAAGGTCAAGGTGATATTGGATGAGGAGCTGATGGACGCTGATACGATATTCTGCGGAGGGGGAGCCAGGGGCCTCCTCCTGGAGGTTAGGGTGGAGGATGTGATCCGCCTCAACGAGGCCATCGTGGCATCCATCTCAGAGCCTCAGCCCATTCGGCAGGAGAACCCCATCTAGGTATACCCCTCCCCTCCCATCCAGGGCGAACCTCCCCTCCGCTATAAGCTGGAGCGTGAGGGGATATATCACCCAGTCTCCCCCCTCCTTCAACCTCTCCTGGTTCTCCCTCACAACCCGCTCCAGCAGCCCCCTGTCTCTCCTAAGCCTCTCCAGAGAGACTCCCTCTGGGAGGCTTACCTCCACCGGCCTCGACCTGACCAGTATCTCACCATAGTCAACCCTCTCCCTCACGATGTGGGTTGTGGAGTAGAGCCATCTCTCCCCCGCGAGGATGGCATCCCTCACGGCGTGGAGCCCTGTGTACTTCCTGCGGCCATCCTCTGTGACCGAGAGGTCGGCTGGGTGGACGTTGACGATCCTCCCCTCAAACCTCTCGAGGGTCGGCCTCGTCAATATGCTCATGTATCCCCCCAGGGCGATGAGGTCGACATCGTAGGGTTCAACCCTCTCAAGGACCTCCTCATCATACTCAGGGCGGATGGACAGGTCCCTCTTAGATGGATGTCCCCTCCTCCTGTAGAATTCCAGGATGTCTATGCACTCATAGGGGATGGAGAACTCATCGGAGATCTCCCTGGCCCTGCAGATCCTCCTCCCCTCCCCATCCACCCTCTCCTCCTTCACGTCGGTGAATATGAGCACAACCCTATACCTTGAGCCCTCCCTCAATGAGGCCTCGATTATCCTCCTCACATTGGTGCCTGAGCCGGACATGAAGCATGCCACCCTCATGGGCCTCCCAATAGAGGGGTCGAATATGGGCTTGAGGCTCACATCAAAAACATCGTTGGGGAGGCTTTAAAGGGTTGCAGAGAATCTTCGAGGCATCGAGCCTCTATCTAAGGATGGCTGTGAAATCCAAAATGAGGGGTCGGAAAATTCAGGGATGATCCATTTTAAATATTGAACCCCTGACCATGATTAGAGGATGTAAGATGGTTGAGAAGCCCAAGAGAGTCTTCATCTCCATAGATATGGAGGGGATCAGCGGGATCGTGGACTGGTCTCAAGTGGGCCGAGACCCCCACGAGTATGAGGTGGGGAGGAGGCTGATGGTTGGAGACCTTAACGCGGCGGTCGAAGGCGCCCTTGAGGCTGGGGTTGAGGAGATCATCGTCTCAGACGCCCATGGAAGGATGAGGAACCTCCAGCCCGAGGAGGTCCACGAGGCCGCCCAACTTGTTAGGGGGTCACCTAAGCCCCTATCCATGATGGAGGGCATAGATGAGAGTTTCGACGCGGCCCTATATGTTGGATATCACGCCATGAATGGGGCGAAGAACGGCATCCTATGCCACACGATCTCGAGCAGGACCGTCGATGCCATATACATCAACGGCGTTGAGGTGGGGGAGTTCGGCCTGAACTCCGCCCTAGCCGGCTGTTATGGCGTCCCATCGATATTCATCTCGGGCGATGCCGCAGTGGCCGAGGAGGCCAGGGGGCTGGTCCCAGAGATCAGGGCAGCCGTGGTCAAGTGGGGGGTGGGAAGGTACGCGGCAAGGTGTCTTCACCCGAAGAGGGCTAGGGCCCTGATAGAGAAGACCGCCGCCGAGGCCCTCACAAGATTCGGTGAGGTAAAGCCCTATAGGGTGGCGGAGCCGGTCGAGTTCAGGCTGAGGCTCGTCACCCCATCGATGGCAGACGCAGCGTCTGTCCTCCCATATGCGGAGAGGCTCGATGGGAGAACCCTGAGGGCGGTCTTAGACACCTATCCTGAAGCCCTCAGAGGCCTAAGGGCGGCCATCACCCTGGCAGCCACGGCGGAGGCTGAATGAGGGAGGGCCACCTCGAACAGGATAGCCCGGGAGCCCTCCCCAGATTAGGTTGAAGACGATGGAGCCCGGGATGGAACTCATAGATATAGTCGACGGCCAGGCATGGGAGGAGCTACTATACAGGTGTCTTGTCCCCCTCCCCTTCAGGAGATATAGGAAGAGGGAGAGGTACCTAAAGGAGGCGATCCGTAGAGGACTTAGGAAGCATCTCCTCCTCATAGATGGAGAGGCCGTCGGCCAGGTCGAGTACGCACCATCAGCGGCCTCGGGATACCCCATCTCGGGCTCCGATCTATGGGTCATGAACTGCATATGGGTTCTGGGAAGGAGTAGGGGAAGGGGCCTAGACAGGGCTCTTCTGAAGAGGATGTTAGACTCCTTAGAGGGCGCAGCTGGCGTCGCGACGATCTCCCTCGAAGGGCATCCAAGCCCATGGTTTAAACTAGGGCAGATAGAACATCTCGGCTTCAGATCCATAGAGGCAAGGGGAATGAGGCACAGGGTTAGGCACTCGAAGGCGTGCTTCCGGGCCCACCTCATGTGGATGCCCCTGGAAGAGGGAGCTGAAAAACCCTCCATGGATTGGAAGGCCCTTCGCAGAGGGGTGGAGTTCTGCGTTTTCCATCCCCTATACCGCTCTGAGGATCAAGAGATTGAAGAGATCTACGGGGAGTGTTAAGTCGCTAAGTATTCATAACATTAAGGCGTAAAGATGATCCACGTAAACCCACAATTATTTATTTAGGAGACCTAGGAATCATTTCAGATTATCAGATTTGCCATATATTAAAAATAATATTAAATCAATTTTTTCAATGCATTAGATCTTAAATGAAGGATGATTGATCTGTTTATATATAATATTCAAGTTTAGTTTAAAATAACTAATAAAAACCGTTATTAGAGTGTGGATTTATCTTCTTGTAACTGTCACCGGTATGGCTCTATAACTACCTTTAGCGACTCTTTGGCCTCTGAGACGAGGCCGAATCCTAGCCCTGTCTCTTCTAGGCTGAGCCTATGGGTGATCATATCTCTTGCCCTGACGCGGCCCGTCCTGATGAGCTCAAGGGCTATGGCCATGTCTGATGGGGCTGCGGCATAGCTGGTGGTTATGGTTATCTGCCTGCTCCAGAGGTCGTTGAGGTCGAGTGGGAGCTCAACCCCTGGGGGCGTGGGGGCGAAGAAGAGGATCTTCCCCGCCTCGTCGACACATTTGAATGCCTGCCTTATGGCTGGGATGGCGTTTGTGCTGACTATGACGTGGTCGGCTCCCCTCCCATCATTAAGATCCTTGAGCAGTTTGGGGACATCCATCTTGCCGTCTATTGCGATGTCGGCGCCAAACCTCTCAGCCGCCCTGAGCCGATACTCGTTTATATCGGTGGCTATTATCCTCCCAGCTCCCTGGACCCTTGAGAGCTGTATGTGGAGGATGCCCGAGGGCCCGCTTCCCAGGATGAGGATCGTGTCGCCTGGGCGGATCCCCAACCTCCTCTGGGCCCTTAGGGCGCAGGCCAGGGGCTCTACGAGGGCCCCCTCCTCAAAGCTCATCCCTTCGGGAAGCCTGAAGACGCCTCTATCCACATTTATCCTCGGAACCCTGGCATATTCGGCGAAGCCCCCTGGGTCTATGTTGGTCCTGTGGAGGGTCTCACAGGCGGTATGCTCCCCCCTCAGGCAGAGCCGGCAGGTGTTGCAGGGGACGTGGTGAGAGACCACAACCCTATCGCCGACCCTAAAGTTCTCCACGCCCCCTCCCACCTCTGATACGAGCCCAGCCACCTCATGCCCTAGAACCCTCGGAGCCCTCCTCACCCTGTACCACTCCATCACGTCGCTTCCGCAGATCCCGCATGCCATCACCTTCAGCAGCAGCTCCCCCTCACCTATCCTGGGGATGGGCACCTCCTCTATCCTTATATCATCGTTCCTGTAATATACGGCCACGCGCAAGGATGCTCCCTGAGAGATCTGGAGAGAGATATTTTAATATAGAGATCAGCCTTTAAGCCGGACCTGATAAAACCATTGCCGCTGGACGAGGGATAGGTGAGCTCAATTCCGTTAAATCTCTAACGTTTATGAATAGAGGATCTTTCCGCTCACATAATGAAGTGGCTTGGAGGATATGCTTCAATCAATTGATGGCTTTAATCGGGAGGATTATGGGAGAACCTCCGAGTCAAACTTATCAGCTAGTATGCCTCAGCTATGCATAGTGGTAGATGTCGGAGAGGGTTGTAGTAATCTGTTGTGGACAGCCTGGAAGTGGAAGGGACGATTATCTCGGTGAGCTGAGGAGGAGTCAGGAGTTCTCCTACTATCATCTCTTCGACTATATCGTTGAGGAGGCGAGGAGGGAGGGCTACTATCTCAGCAAGCTGAACGTATTGGACTTCTATGACAGTAAGCCAGATAAGCTTGAGGCCTTCAGGGAGGCCGCCATAAGGAGGATCATAGAGGAGACTAAGGGGGGCGGGGGGGTCCACATCATAAGCACCCCCTACCACTTCGAGTGGAGGGGGATGTCATATGAGGGGTTAAAGTGGGACGAGATTAAGAGCCTAAACCCAGACATATTCATCGTCGTGATAGATGACCTCATAAGGGTGAGGGAGAGGCTTAGGAGGGATCCCCAGTGGATGGAGCACCATTTCACGATAGGGGAGCTTGCCCAGTGGAGGAGGGAGGAGATAAAGGGTATATACAGCCTCTCAAAGAGCTTCATCCCCCATAGGGAGTTCTATATAGTGGCCAGGGAGCATGGTATAGGTCTCCTAAAGGAGCTCATATTCGAGAGGGATAAGAAGAAGGTATACCTCAGCCACCCCATAACTGGAGAGCCTGGCGAGTTTCTAGAGGAGGTTAAGGCATTCGCCTCTGAGATACAGCCCTACTGCACGGTCTTCATCCCATCCATGATAAAGGACTGGAGCATCGTGGATGCCTGGAGGAAGATCAGGAATGAGGCGAGAGAGAAGAAGATGAAGATAAATGATAGGATAAGGGTCTCGATCAGGTATGCCGAAGGCCCGAGGGAGTATGAGCTCGACTCCTGGGAGGTGGAGGCAGCCATAAAGAACATCAGGGCCCAGATAATAGACATAGACTACAAGATCATCGAGAGCTGCTACGCCGTGGTGGCATATCACCCGAGGGAGCAGCTCTCGGCCGGGGTGATGTGCGAGATGGTCGAGGCGAGAAGCCTTGCGAAGTTCGTATACGCCTATTACCCATATGAGCCAAGCCCCTTCTTCGAGTGGTACTCGACCAAGATATTCCAGGAGAAGGAAAGCCTCATCGAGTTTCTGAGAGGGACCTTCCAGCCAACTTTGGATAGGGTAACAGAGAAATGATCAGACCATTCCGAGATATGAAAGCTGGAGATCCTTGAAATCTAAATATGGGATTTTGAGCTTGAAAATCCTTACCGCTCTAGAGCTGAGGGGAGAGGCTGCCAACCCGTTAAATACTAGGTGGGAGGATTCCATTTCAGGAGGTCTGACTTTGCCCTATATAAGTAGGGATAAGAGGGCTAAGTACGAGAGGGTTTTAGAGGAGCTGATAGGTATCCTGAAGGCTCTTCCCGTTGAGGAGGTCGATGGAGAATTGAACTATGTCGTCACGAAGATGTTGAAGGAGCTCTACCCTCTCAGGTACTTCCACCTGAACAGGGCGGTGGGGGTCCTCGAATGCATCAAGCAGGAGTTCTACAGGAGGGTTGTGGCCCCCTACGAGGATATAAAATTGAAGGAGAATGGGGATGTCTAGGAGATCCCTAAATCGTTAAGACGTGGTAATGGCCTTTTCCAACAGGTTTCGGGATGATATCTCCTATATTTTTTTCTTCCTCAGATACAAAGCTAGGGCGGCGATGAGGGAGGCTATAACCACCCCGATCACCATATATTGCACTCCAAATTGGGGTGGCTGTGCTGGGGGTGGCTGCGCGACATTCACGACCCTCTTTAAGCCGTCTACCTCTATGATGTAGGTTCCCACCCTCTCCAGCCTCATCCTGAACTCCACTGGGGTCTCCATCCCCGGTGGCAACTCGACCTCTCGGCTTTGCACCTCGGTGCCGTTGACCTTCAGGGAAATCCTATAGGAGCCCTTGGCATTACCAAGGTTGGCCAATGTGACGGTGATATCCACCTCCTCGTTCGGCCCCGTCACCTCTTTAGAGACTTTAAGCTCCTTGAGGGTGAATGAAGGGGCGGGCAGTGGGGGGATGGATATACTGAACGGCGTGCTCCTCCCCTCCAGCAGGGCCGCATCCCAGGCTATGCAGGTGAGGGTTATATTAGAGGCTGGGGGATACCCCGGCAGCCTTACAGAGTACAGGTCCCCCCTCTCCCTATTCGCGGTGTAATCTTTGATCTCCACCTTCTCTCCCACCCTCAGCATCACCCTGAGGGTGACTGAGAGAACCCCCCAGCCCTCATCCCTTGATTGGAGGTATACGGTTATGGGAGACTCGGCCGAGGGGGCTGAGGGGACGGTGTATGCTATGGAGGCTAAGGGGGGAAGGAGGTCCTTGAAGGGGGAGATGGTGAAGAGCAGCTCTGAGGCTCCTGGAAGGCTCAGGTCCAAGAGGAAGTAGTTCCAACCCGATGAGGAGATCGCGTCTAAGAGGCTCACCGAGCCATTCACAAACCTTGTCGGGTAGAGGCTATAACCCTCCGGAGGGGCTCCTCCTCTTATTGGGAGTATCATCCTCCCGCCAAGCTTCAGCCAATCGAAGGGCATCTTCAGAGAAAGGCTGAGGGAGGGGCCATCCGTGGAGGATATCGCCGTGAATAGAGGCCTCTCGCCCGTCAGCCTCACCTCTCCGGCTGAGGTTATGGAGGCCACCGGCTCCACTGGGATGGAGTTTGGATAGCCCTCTAGTCCTCTCCAAGGTGGTGTATAGATATCGACTGAGCCGTCGCCCCTTATCCTTATGAGCCTAACCCCGTTATATTCTGGTCTCCCGGCGCCTGTCGTCGACATCGTTACAAAGTATATAGTTCTGTTCAGGTACCTGAGCTGGAGAACCCTGTCGGTGTGGATATGCCCAGAGAGGACGAGGGAGACGTTATTCTCTGTGAGGACCTGAAGGAGGCTTGAGGCGTATTCATAAACCCCCCTCCAGCTCGAGTAGAGCCAGTCGCTGCTCAGCGTCCCATTGAAGCTCAGGACCCCATAGACGGATCCGTCGAAGAGGGGGTGATGGAACATGACTATCTTCACCCTGCCCCCCAGGGATCTCAGGGTCCTGTTCGCCCATTCGACCATCTCGAGGCCTATATAGCCCTCATCCCCCGTGTCTAGACCCACTATTGAGAAGCTGCCGAGGTCCGCGGCGTAGTTTCTCTCCCCCACATGATTCTCGTAGGCCGCCGTCTTTCGGTCGTGGTTTCCCGGGACTATGAACTTGGGGATTCCAAGAGAGTAGTTTAGCAGCAGGGATCTGAACTCCTGAGCCTGGGAGTCCGTCGCCGTGTCGGTCACATCGCCTGAGACCATGATCATGGAGGCGTTCAAGAGCTTGGCCATGAGCAGCCCGGTCAGGGTTCTCATAGACGACTCGGCTTGATATCCTATATGGGTATCCGTCAGCTGGAGGATCGTGAGCTCCTCAGGCCACCTCTCCAGGACCCACAGAGATTCGGGCTCCTCCAGGTAGTTTAGCCCTCCTGCCAGCCTGTATATCGCCCTTACCCAGTAGAGGGAGGCCCTCATGGTATCGGGGATCCTCACCTGGATCCTCCACCTCTCCCCCTCCGACCAGGCCCCCTCCACGGGGAGGGTATAGTTAAGGACTGTTAGGCCTCCCTCACCTTCAGCCACGGAGTAGGCCTGCACCACCCATTCAGAGGCCTCGGAGGGGGCTGTTAGGGTTATGTTGAGCCTCATCCCGGGGAGGGCTGGATGGGGGTTTCCGAGCCTTGGGCTGATAAACCTCGGAGGCTGCTCCTCCCCCTCTGAGGGCGGGATGGGGATGGAGGCTAATGTGATGAGGATTATTATGGCGAGGGTTTGGGCAACTCTCACACTTGAGCCATCCATGCGATCTGATTTAAGGATTTTTGGGGGAGGGCAGAACCTTTACCAGCCTGGGGTCTATAATCAGCTTGATCCTAGAGCCCTTATGGGGCACCCTTCTGGGCTCAACCTTGGCGAGGAGCTCGACGCCGTTAACTAGAACCCTAATGTGGAAGTGGGCCCCTAGGAACATCACAGCGTCGACAACCCCGTCAAACTCGTTGAAGGCCTCGCCCCCCACGTCGAATGTGAAGTCCTCGGGCCTGAATATGGCCACGACCCCTGAGCCCCTCTGAGCCTCCTTCAGGAGCCTCCCTTTGAACCTCATGCCCCCTGAATCGACCACGGCCAGGCCTCCCTCCACCCCATATAGGGTTCCATAGACGGTTGAGGCCCTCCCTATGAAGGAGGCTACGAAGGGGTCGATCGGCTCCTCGTAGACCTCAGGGGGGGTTCCAACCTGGTGGATCCTGCCCCTGTTCATGACGGCGACCCTGTCGGATATGCTGAGGGCCTCCTCCTGGTCGTGGGTCACGTAGATGGAGGTGATCTTCAGCTCCTTCTGGAGCCTCCTCAGCTCCTCCCTCATCTCGACCCTCAGCTTGGCGTCCAGGTTGCTGAGAGGCTCGTCTAGGAGGAGGACCTCCGGCTCCACGGCGAGGGCCCTGGCGAGGGCAACCCTCTGCTGCTCCCCCCCGCTGAGCTGGTTGGGATACCGGTCCTCAAACCCCTCCAGCCTCACCATACCCAAGGCCTTCCCCACCCTATCCGCTATCTCCTCCCTCCTCATCCTCATCAGCCTGAGGCCGAAGGCGACGTTCTCATAGACCTTCATGTGGGGCCAGAGGGCATAGTTCTGGAAGACCATCACCGCCCTCCTCTCATATGCCTTCGTAGAGGTGACATCCCTATCCCCGAAGTAGACCCTCCCCGAGTCGGGGAGCTCTAGGCCTGCTATGATCCTCAGGACGGTGGTCTTGCCGCAGCCGCTCGGCCCGAGGAGGGTGAAGAGCTCCCCATCCCTGATGGATAGGGTCACATCGTCCACCGCCACGACAGCCCCGAACCTCTTCGTCACCCCTTCAAGCCTTACATCGACCATCCTAGACCCCCATGAAGGCGTACCTCTGCTTAAGGCCGAAGGTGGTGATCATGATCACTGAGAGCTGCATGAGCATGAGGAGGAGGCCTAGGGCCGCCGCTATCTGGAGGGAGCCAACGGCTGAGAGCCAGACATCCCTCATATACGCCGTCATCGGGGCGTACTCCATGTTAAGAACCCCTATTATTATGCTGAGGCTGACCTCCCCCACGACGTAGACGAAGCTCGTTAGGGCCCCGCTTAGGATGTTGAGGGAGATGAGGGGGACGGTGACCCCAGCTATCGTCCTAAGCCTACCTGCCCCAAGGTTCATCGCAGCCTCCTCTAGGTTGATATGGACCTGTTGGAGGCCCGCGAATATCGCCCTCGCAGCGAAAGGCATCCTCCTAAGGGAGTAGCCCAATACCAGTATCGGGGCGGGGTTGAACTGGAGGACATTTAAGGGGTCGACGATGGAGCCCCTAAAGTGGTTTGAGAAGAAGTAGAAGTAGGCTATAGCTATGGCTATCCCCGGAATCGCTATCGGGGAGGTGACCAACGCGTCTACAAGCGTCACCCCCCTAAACCTCAACCTGCTCGCGGCGTAGGAGGCCATCAGGGATATGGAGATTATAATTGCTAGGGAGGTGATGGCGTAGACGAGGCTGTTGACGAGGAACCTTGAGACCCTGGGGTTAACGAAGACCTGGGTGATGTTCCAGAGGGTGAGGCCCTCGGGCAATAGTCCAGACCACCTCTCTGAGAGGGCCAGGATGACGACGCCGATTTGGGGTAGAGAGGAGAATATCAGGAGGGGAAGGAGGAGATATACAGCTAAGAGCCCGCCAGGGCCGAGCCTCCTTAGCCTAGGCTTCCACCTCCCACCCCTGCTCACCGTCGCGTAGGGCCTGAGGGAGACGTAGTTCTTTATGACGAGGAAGACGGCGATGGCGCAGGAGAGGAGGATGATGGAGAGGGCCGCTATCTCCGGAGACCTCACCCCAGTCTCGCTTATGAAGCGGGAGTAGACCTGGAAGGAGATCAGCTTCCTTGTTAGGGGGTGGCCGTGGAAGACGATAGGGGCTCCCAGGTCCTCGAGGCTGAATATGAAGACCAGGAGGGAGCCGGCCAATAGGCCTGGAAGGGAGAGGGGGAGGGTCACCCTGAGGAAGAGCCTTAACCCCCTGGCTCCAAGGTTCTCACCCTGCTCCTCCATGGTTGGATCCATGTTGACAAGGGATGAGTAGGCGTTCAGGACGACGATGGGATAGAAGGTTATACTCTGGACCAGAACCACGGCCGCTAGACCGTCGAAGTAGACCCTGAAGGGTAGAACCCTCAACACATCGTGGAGGAGCCAGTTGAGGAGGCCGAAGGGCTCGAAGAGCTTCTTCACCACGAAGACGTTTACGAAGGGGGAGAGGAGGAGAGGGGTTGTCGATAGAACCCTGAAGATGGGCTTACCCGGGAACTCGTATCTGGCCAGGATAAAGGCTATGAGCAGCCCTAAGAGGCCGGAGATCCCTGAGACCGAGGCGGCGACGATAAACGAGTTGAGGATGACCCCGTGGTCCCTCCCCTGGATGTATAGGAGGTTGTACTCAGGGCTGTACTCGAAGATGGAGCCCCTCCCTATGGGGTCGATGTAGAACCTCGAGGAGAAGATCTCCATGAACCAGGAGAGGGATGGGGCTCCATCCCTTGTGAAGGCTATCACCAACATCTCAGATAGGGGGTAGAGGAGGAGGATGGAGAAGACGGTGAGGGGTATGGAGATGAATGCTATGGAGGTGGGATCCAGCTTGGAGAAGAGCCTCGCCATCCTCCCCCTCATCCAGCCCATCATCGCCCCGACCTATCTTGAGGCCAACTCGTATATCTCCTTGAACCTCTCCCCAGCGGCTTCTCTCCAAGCCCTCATCATGGAGTCTGAGAAGGAGGGGTCAAAGAGCCTTGGGTTTAAGGTGGCGGCATACCCCTCCGTGAAGCTCAAAGCCTCCCCTGTGGCGGGGTCCTTGAAGGAGAGGGTGTCGGTCAGCCTCCTCCTCAGCTCCTCATACCTCTTGGGGTCTGACTCTCTCAGCTTCGCCACCTCCCTCCATGCCCTCTTGAGCTCCAGGTTCTGGTCTATGAGGACCGCCTTGAAGTACTGCTGCATGGCCATCTCTGTCTTTAGGGCCCTCTCATCGTCGAACTCTATCCCCCTCGTATCTAGGGTCTGTTCATACAGCTTCCTCAGGTCCTCTCGGGCTCTCCCTTCAGGGGTCTCGAAGACCCTCGAATTCACCGGCATCCTGTTTATGCTCGGGTCGAGCCAGATCCTCTGCCCTTCGGGAGATAGAACCCATGCTATGAAGGCCTCAGCCGCCTCCCTGTTCCGGCTCGTGGCCACGAGGGCTATGGGATCCCCATTTATTATGGACTCCCCCTCAGGTATGATGTACTCTGTTTCTGGGTTGACCTTCATCGCCTGATAGCCGTAGAAGTCTATGGTTATCCCTATCGCCAGATCCCCGGTTATGACCCCCTCCCTCACGGCGTCGCTGCTGTCGAAGATCTTGGAGTTCGCCGCCATCAAGGTGAGGACCCTCCACCCCTCCTCCCAACCATATGCCTGGAGGATTATCTCATATATCCTGGTGTGGCTTGTGCTCCTGAGGGGGTCTGCTATCCCAAGCTGGGGGTAGGGGAGGAGGGCCAGTCTTGGGGAGGCGAGGTCCATCCATGAGATGGGCCTATCCAGCCCCCACGAGGCCAGGCCCCTTTTATTCACGGTGTAGCCGAAGCTGGAGATGGCTGAGGCCACCCAAAGGAGGCTACCATTCGCACCCAGTCTCTTTATGGAGGCCCCCCCGATCTTGTCAGGTATCTCCCCTATGATATCCAAAGCATACCTTGAAGTTGGAGGGGCCCAGTATTTGAGGAGGGAGTCGAAGAGGGTTGGCCCCCCTCCCCAGGCTACATCCACCTCCCCCTCCCTCTTGAGGTAGTCCTCCCAGAGGGGACCGGCTGCGGGCATGAACCTCAACCCGACTATATTCAGCTCCTTTGAGATGCTGCTCGAAAGGAAGGAGGCCTTAGCCATCTCCTGTATCGTGGTGTCATGCCTTGTGAGGATGACTAGGGTGATGGGCTTCCTCACCTGGACTAGGGCTATCGCCATGGAGACATCCTTATCCCTGATCTCCAAGGCCTCTGTCCTGGCGGTGTAGCCCTCCCTCTCCACGGTTATGGAATAGTTTCCGGGCTTCAGCTCGATCCTATATCTACCATCCTCGTCGGTCTTTACCGACTTACCAGCCACCTTCACGATCGCATCCTTGACGGGTTCCCCGGTAGAGGAGTCGGTCACCCTCCCAGAGAATATATATGTCCTCTCTGGAACCTCCTCCCTAGGCCTCATGAGGTAGAAGGCGGCTAAGGAGAGGGCGATCAGGATTAATCCCAGACCGATGATGATCCTCCTAGGCCTCCTCTCATCAGCCTTGGAATTCATATCCCCCTTCTGAAGGGTATCGCGTTTATTTTAACCTTTTCAAGGGTCAAATCCTAGAAACTATGTAAAATCATATATACTGCCATTAAAGAGTTCTCGTTGATGTCAACTAGGAGAACCTGGATTATGCTGATTCCCCTTCTCCTAATCATCGCAGCTCTACCCGCATCGGTCTTCGTTAAGGGTGAGGGGGCCGTGGTGGTGGCCGTCGACCTGTCCCATGGAGAGAGCGACAAGTACCTCGGCTTCATAGCTGGAAATATAACCTTCGTGGAGTGGAGGGCCATCAAGGAGTTCAACTCCGCCTCCCTCTCGGGCGTCAAGCTCCTGATCATAGGGCAGCCTACAGTCGCCTTTACACCAGATGAGATATCGGCCCTGAAGGCTTGGTTCCTAGAAGGGGGAAAGGCTGTCTGGGTCGCCGCCGACAGCGACTATGGGCCAGGTGTAGGCTACCAAGACACAGCGAACGCCCTGCTAGAGGCAGTAGGCTCCAGGCTCAGGTTGGACCTTTGCTCTGTGGAGGATCCTGTCCAGAATGCCAAGGCCGCCTACAGGGTGGTGGCCAACGTAGACCCCGACGAGCCGGTGAGGAGCGACCTCCTGGTCGGCATCTCCAAGCCGGTCCTCTACCACGGCCCAGGGGTGTTGGCCTATGTCAAGCCAGACGGCTCCTGGGCTGCCCTAGAAGCCGAGAAGCCTGAAAATGTGGTGAGGATAGTCAGGACCTCGACCAACGGGAAGGTGGTCGAGAACAGCCCGCCCGCGGCGAAGGCGCATACTGCTGGGGAGTCGGGCTCCCTGGTCCTCAACGCCGCCGAGTTCGTCAAGGTCGGAGAAAGGTTGGGGCTGGTCATAGCGAGCGGGGAGAGCCCATATGGGGACTATGAGCCAACATGGTCCTCTGTCTACTATGGCGTAGCCCTAGACGGCCCAACCTTCGTCACGAACATGATCAACTTCGCATTGAAGTTCGAGACCTACTATAGGATAATGGAGCTTCAGAATAGCATCTCAAGGTTGAGCGCTGATCTAAAGGCGTCCGAGGGCAAGATAGCTGAGCTCAGCTCAAAGCTGAAGACCCAAGAGGAGAAGGCGAAGTCCCTTGAGGCGAGGGTGACCTCCCTAGAGGTGGAGAGGACGAACAACCTGTATTTGGGCCTCGGAGGAGGCCTCGTAGTAGGGCTCATCATCGGCGCAGCCATCGCCTACTTCGCAACGAGGAGAAAGGGATAGGCAGCTTAACCCTCTATTTTTCTCCCTTCTCCATAGATTATTTTTTCCCTTTCCATACAAGCCCAACTGCCAGAATAGCCTACAATAACCTATTCCATGAAATGGATTATAACCTTAGAGGTAGGGTTTATCCTAGGCCTGGTCAGCCGATCCCTCTAGGGATGGGAAGATATGAGGCGGGAGTATCCAGAGAGGCCAATAGCGGGAGTGGCCGCCGTGATCTTCAAGGGGGATGAGATCCTCCTGACTAGGAGGGGAAACCCTCCAGGGAAGGGTTTATGGGGACTGCCTGGAGGCGTCGTAGAGCTAGGTGAGACGGTTAGAGAGGCTGTAGTGAGAGAGGTTAGGGAGGAGTGCGGGATCGAGGTAGAACCGATAAGGTTGCTAGAGGTCTACGACTCCATAGTGAAGGACGAGGAGGGAAGGGTTAAGTTCCACTACATCCTATCAGAGTTCCTCTGCAGGTTGGTTGGAGGAAGGCTCGAAGCCTCCTCCGACGCCGTGGAGGCCATGTGGATAAACCTGGAAAGGCTTGGGGAGCTATCTATCAGCAGCGGGACGTTGAGTTTCATTAGGAGGGTTGCGGCAGAGGAAGGGGTGAGACCAGGCCCTGACCCCTCAAACTAGGCCTCATCAAGCCGCCTTAAGAGCTGAGGCTAGAGCCAAGGGGCCTTCGGCTCCCCGGGGCGTCTGGGCCGGGAGGAGGATGCCCCCGCCATAATATGAATATCTAGGCCTCCTGATGTCAGGAAAGGGGATGCTCAATAGCGGGTAATACCCTTAGTCCTCTAGAGAAAGGGTTATCGCAGCCGAAAGAAGGTTTAAACCCTGAGCTACCCTTATGTTGAAACCATTCCAGAGGTGGATAGCAGGGTCACAACCTTCATTCCTCCAACTTCACCTGCCGATCTTCGGTCTTTATAGGGCGTCCCGTAAATAGAGATTTAAATGTGTTTTATGGATGCTAAGGTTGGGATGGGGAGGGGTTCTAGAGTATTCGAGGAGCTTGAGAGGTTCATCGATGCTGAATTGGCCTGTAGGGGGCATCCAGCCTCCTCAGTCGCCGTGGTGATGGATGGGGAGGCCGTTTGGTCTAAGGGCTTCGGGTACGCCGATGTCGAGAATAGGATTCAGGCCACCCCTGGAACGGTTTATCGCTGCGCCTCCGTCACGAAGCCCGTCGTCACCTTTGGATTTCTACAGTTGATGGAGAAGGACTGCTTCGCCCTCGACGACCCCGTCGATAGGTATCTTGATGTGGAGATCAGAAACCCCTTCGAGAGGAGGCCGACTATAAGGGATCTCCTAACCCACCACTCGGGCATGCCGACAAGGGTTCCCCCCCTCTTCAGGAGAGTCGAGGAGGCCCTGAGCCTTAGAGGTTACATAGCGGAGGCAACAAGGGTGGTGAAGCCTCCTGGAGAGGCTTGGGCCTACTGCAACACAGCCTATGCCATTGTGGGGCACCTCATCGAGCTCTTCTCAGGAGAACCCTACGATAGCTATGTGGAGGCCCACGTCCTCCAGCCATTGGATATGGGTAAGAGCGGCTTCGACCTCACCCCAGAGATGGAGGCCTCAATGGCGACCGGTTATGTGAGGGATGGCGGGGCCGAGAAACCATTGGAGCGCTTGGATCGTTATATCATTGGAACCAGGCCTGAGGACCCGGCGGGGAGCCTCTACTCAACGGTCATCGACCTATCCCACTTCGTCATATGCAACCTAAACCGGGGAGAGTACAGGGGGCGCCGCCTACTCGGTGAGGAGACCGTGGAGGAGATGCATAGGCTTCAGAGGGGCGCTGGGGCCTCGAGGAGCGGTATGGGGCTTACATGGTTCAGGAGCATCCACGATGGCCATGTGATGCTCTCCCACACCGGAGGCCTCCCAGGCTTCACGAACCACGTCGCCTTCTACAAGGACCTCGATATAGGGATCTGCTGGCTGAGCAACCTCAACGACGGGTCAGGGTGGAGGCCCCCAGCCCCAACCTCCCTCAGGATCGTTGCAGGGGAGCCTTCACCAGTCAGGCCTGAGAGGTTCCAGAGGATCCCTGAGGGGTGGAGGGGGCTTGTTGGGGCCTATGGCGAGGCCGGGCAGAAGGTCGAGGTCAAATTGGAGAACGGCTACCTCATGGTAGACATGATGGGTGGGAGGGCTTTCCTAGAGGAGGTTGAAGAGGGCAGGTATATCGTGCACGGCACGAGATACGATGGATACGAGCTGACCTTCGAGCTCGATGAGGAGGGAAGGGCGAAGCAGCTCGACCTGGAGAACATGGTCTTCCGCCGCCTAGAGGAGGAGAAGCCTACGGTGAAGACGGACGTAGACCTCAGAGGCCTCTGGAGGGGGGAGTATGTACACCCCTATGGGTTCTACATCATCGAGCTGGAGGTGGAAGACGTGTCGAAGGGGTCCGCGACCGATATGGTTGGAAAGAGGCATCCCCTTGAAGGATTCAGTGCCGAGAGGGGAGAGGTTAAGGGTAGGTACAGCTTCGAGCCTCCTGAGGAGTATGCCCTCTGGGGAGCTGGCCAATTCACGGTGGACCTTGACCTCTACGCGGCGGACGAGGAGAGGATGAGAGGGAGGATGACCTTCACCCCAAAGAGGACCGTGGGCAGGTACACTACCAAGGTAGAGCTTAGGAGGACAGGGCTCAAGATCCCCCAGTAAGCTGGTCCTCCCGAATAGCCCTTCAAAAATTTGAACCACCATAACCTTTCTATTAGAATTCATCATTATAGATATGGGAATTCTTAATTAATTAAAGATAATGAGCATGGAATCGACGATATCAAGAAATCTTTTCAATTCTTACTTAATTCTGTAGACCGCCTCTTGAACTATTGTTTACTCATAAAATCCCACTGATAAAGAAAAATCAATGAAAGTTCACTTATATCCATCTACTCGAATCCTGTTATGAGCTGAAAATTCTTGGTGGGCCCGATGAGATTTGAACTCATGCTCTCTCGGTTTCCGCAGGGGTTGAGAGACGCTCTATATCCGATGTCCATCTGCTCCTCTGAGCATGATTTCCCACCATCTCCTCTCCAACCCCTCTATCAGCCGAGCGCTTTGACCAAGCTAAGCTACGGGCCCGATAAGACTTTTCCGATAAGGTGCTTTTAAATATTAACTCGAGGACCGCACGCCTTGGGTAGCCTAAGCCTACACTTCCTAGGGACAGGGGGAGGCAGATTCGTCATGATAACCCAGTCGAGGAGGACGGCTGGGATCCGTCTAGTCCACGGCTCGGGTCAGGTTCACATCGACCCTGGCCCTGGGGCCCTCGTTTTCTCCAACTGGGCTGGCCTCAGCCCCCAGAGGCTCGATGCGGTCATCGTAACCCACTGCCACCCCGATCACTACTGCGATGCGGAGGTCTTTTTAGAGGCTATGAGCCAGGGCGCGACCGAGAGGAGGGGGGTCCTCGCAGCCTCCAGGAGCGTCCTCTACGGTGAGGGGGGGTTGGGCCCGAGTGTGTCAACCTATCATCGAGGCCTCGTCGAGAAGGTTGTCCCACTAAGCCCTGGAGGAGGGTTCGAGCTTGGGAGGCTGAGTTTCCAAGCCCTTGAGGCTAGGCATGGCGACCCCCACACTGTCGGGGTTAGAATCGATTCCCCCGAGGTCGGGTCGGTCGGTTACACCTCGGATACCGAGTACTTTCCAGGGATAAGCCGAGGATATAGAGGCGTTAGACTCCTTATCCTCTGCACCATGAGGCCTAGGGGGATGCCCCTCCCCCTCCACCTATCCGTCGACGACGCCCTGAAGGTGGTCGAGGAGGCTAAGCCTACATGTATCGTCCTCACCCATTTCGGGATGTCCATGCTGAGGGCAGGGCCTGAACTGGAAGCCACCTACCTGGAAGGCGAGACTGGGATCCCCTCGATAGCCGCTAAGGATGGATTGAGGATAGACCTCTCCGATGTGATCGAGGCCTCAGGGCCGACGAAGAAGGATGAGAAGAGGGTCATAGAAGCCTAACAGGCCTTGGGCGACCTTTTGAAGGCCGAAGAGAACCGAAGTTCGAGGGTTCCATCTAAGGGCTTCTAACCCCCTACAGCAGATCCCGGGTTGAGCGGGCTTTAAGGCCTAGTTCATGGGGAGGGCAAAGTTTTTATTCCAACCTCTATCTTCACTATCCATCGAGTTGTAGAGGGGCTAGAAATGGGGTATTGCTTTGTCCATCCCCCGGAGATATGCCTCCGGTGAACCCGTAGAGTCGAACCGCTGGAAGATCTGGAGACAGGATTTGCATCAAGCCTCTTCAGAATCCAGCCCCGCTTATTATAGACATGGAGGGGGTTATTCGAGGTGAGGCCTCTACCAAAGCGTGTAGACTTCATAGACGTTGAGGAGAGGTGGGCTAGGCGATGGGTGGAGTGGGGGACCTACAGGTATGACTGGGAGGACGATGAGCGGCCGAGGTTCTCGATAGATACTCCTCCCCCATACCCCAGCGGGGAGTTCCACATGGGGAATGTCCTCAACTGGACATACTTCGATATCGTCGCCAGGTTCAAGAGGATGCAGGGCTACAACGTCCACTTCCCCCAGGGGTGGGACTGCCACGGCCTCCCGACCGAGGTGGCTGTGGAGAAGGCCCACGGGGTTAAGAGGTCGGAGGTGCCACCTAGCGAGTTCAGGAAGCTATGCGAGGAGTGGATAGAGCAGTACATAGCGATAATGAAGGAGGCGGTCATACGCCTCGGCTGTAGCGTAGACTGGAGCCTAGAGTACAGGACCATGGACCCAGACTACATGCGTAAGATCCAGCTCAGCTTCATAATGCTCTATGAGAGGGGCATGATCTACAAGGGGGTTCACCCCGTCAACTGGTGCCCGAGATGCGAGACGGCCATCGCGGATGCAGAGGTGGACCGCATAAGGGTTAAGGGCCGACTCTACACGGTCGCCTTCGGCCTTGGAGGAGGGGAGGAGCTGTTGATAGCCACCACAAGGCCTGAGTATATCCCCGCCTGCGTAGCCGTCGGGGTGCACCCAGAGGATGAACGCTACCGCCATCTGATAGGGGGGAAGGCCCAGGTTCCCATCGTGGGCAGAAGCGTCCCTATAATAGCCGACGATGCTGTGGACCCTGAGTTCGGCACGGGGGCGATGATGATCTGCACCTATGGAGACAAGGCGGATGTCCTCGCGGTGGCCAAGTATGGCCTCCCCGTGATAAACCTGGTGGATGAGAAGGGGAGGATGACGGAGGCCGCCGGCCATTACATGGGGCTAGGCGTGGAGGAGGCGAGGAGGAGGATCCTAGCAGACCTTGAGGGGCTTAGACTTCTCAGGGGGGTCGAGGAGCTGGAGCAGGAGATAGGAACCTGCTGGAGGTGCGACACGCCCATAGAGATACTTAACAAGACCCAGTGGTTCATGAGAACTCGCATCCTCACCGGAGAGGTTGAGAGGGCGGCCATGAGCATGAGATGGTACCCTGAATGGATGGGCTACAGGCTAATAGACTGGGCCAAGTCCCTCAGGTGGGACTGGGTCCTGAGCAGGCAGAGGGTCTTCGCCACCCCCATACCAGCCTGGTACTGCAGGAGCTGCGGGGCCATAAGGATGGCCAGGCCTGGGGAGCTCCCCGTGGATCCCAAGACCACCCCTCCCAACGGCCCATGCCCGAACTGCAACTCAACGGAGTTCGATCCTGAGAGGGATGTCCTGGACACCTGGTTCGACTCCTCCCTGACCTGCGCCATCCACGCCGGGTGGCCAGACAGGGATGACTGGCGGAAGCTCTTCCCAGCCTCCCTCCACCCATCCGGACAGGACATAATAAGGACATGGGCCTACTACCTCGTTGTTAGGCACCTAGCCCTCTTCGGCGAGGCCCCCTTCAGGTCCGTCCTCATAAACGGCATGGTTCTTGGAAGGGATGGGAGGAAGATGAGCAAGTCCCTCGGAAACTTCGTGGCCACACCCGAGGTCTTCGAGAGGTATGGGGCCGACGCGGCTCGGCAGTGGGCTGCTGGGGGAGGGAGCACGGGTTTCGATGTGCCATTCAGATGGAGCGACGTTGAGTATGGGTTGAGGTTCATGAGGAAGCTCTGGAACGCATGCAGGTTCGTGAGCCTCCAGATGGAGGACTATGACCCCAGGGTTGAGGCCGAGCCCCAACTCCTAGATCGCTGGATGCTGAGCATGCTTGAGAGGGTTGTCAAGGCCGTGACAGACTGGCTTGAGGATTGCCAGTTCATGAACGCCCTGGAGACCGTTAGGAACTTCGTCTGGCACGTCTTCTGCGACCAATATATCGAGGCGGTGAAGCATAGGCTCTACGGAGGCGGGGAGGGGAGGAGATCGGCCCAGGCGGCTCTCCACTACTCCGTTAAGCGGATCCTCCAACTGTTGGCCCCGGTGATCCCATACATCACCGAGGAGATCTACAGCTACATGTATTCAGAGGGGGAGGGGGGCAGCATCCACCTCACCTCCTGGCCTGAGGCGGATCAAACCCTCCTCGACCCTGAGGCCGAGAAGAGGGGGGATCTCATCATCTCTGTGATTAGGGATCTGCGAAGGGAGAAGAACCGAAGGGGCATCGCCCTGAACAGGCCCATCCCCAAAGCCGCCATATACGCTGAGGGGGAGGAGGACCTTGAAGCCCTGAGGCTGGGGATGGACGATATAAGGGGAACCGTTAAGGTGGAGAGGCTTGAGCTCATCAAGGGCGAAGGGGGAGATGTGGAGGTCGAGGATTACCCCGGTATCAGATTCTCCCTCTAGCCGTAGAGGGGACGCTTGAGGAGGGCTGCGACCCCGCCGAAGGACTTGAGGAGCATCTCCCCCTCCTCGGTCTTGTTGGAGATTATCTCAACCCTGGCCTCAGCCTCATCAGCCATCCTGGACAGGGCCTCTATGAAGTCTTCCTCCTCCTCTATGGAGTAATAGACGCCTCCGCACCTTGGACACCTCAGCCCCCCAGGGGATTGCCGAAGGCTTTCAAGCTCTTCGCGTTCTAGGATCTTCAACTCCTCGTGGCCGCACTCACCACATCTAAGCTTTATGATGAGGCGGTCTAAGCCCTCTGAGAGGAGGAGGACCCTCACGTTAACCTTCCTCAGGGCCTGTATCACCTCCCGCTCCCCATAGGTTGCAAGGCCTGTGTCATGGCCTATCTCGTATAGGAAGCTCTGGATCATCTGCCTCTCCTCGAAGTATCGGACCCTCTTCAGGTGTTCACTGGACCTCTCAATCGCCTCCTTAACCCCGTCTATCCCGGTATAGGCGGTGTCGACGACGGCCAGGATCTTGGGCCTGAGCTCGTGGTGGATGTAGTTCCCCTTCACGAACTCCTCCTTCGTGGGGCCTGTCCCCCCTATGATGATCCCCTTTAGGTTGGGGACGCCGAGGAAGAACTCGGCCATGTGGTTCCCTATCCTGGTGAAGTACTCGTTGAGGTGCATCTCTCTCACCCTCTCAAACCTCCTGCTGCTCTGTCCACCAGCCCTATGCTTTCCTGGAACCCCGGAGCTGAACTCCCTTATCACCCCCACCCTGCTCCCCTTAAGCCTGGCGAAGGTCGCCTCCTTCGAGTCCAAAACGATTATACCATACTCATCCTCGCTTCGAAGTATCTCATATAGGGGGTCGAGCATGAACCTGTGGTCGCATCGATAGTAGTAGGTTGATATGGGCTCCGGGGGTATGAGGACATAGGTCTCCATCTCGCCGACTCCCTGCTGCTCCCCGGCGATGGTCCCGGCGAAGATGACGAGGCCGTTCTCCGGGATCTGCTTGAAGAGCTTGAGGCGCTCCATGACCCTGACAAGGGCGTCCTGCACGTTCTTCCTCGTCGTCTTGGACTTTATGTTGCCGGCGGTCCCCCACTCCTCCCTGAGGTCCCCCATCACCTCGCTCACCTGCTTCCCGGGCGGAATATACACGCTTATAAGCTCGGTTCCCCGCCCCTCCTTCCCCTCAAGCATCTCGAGCATCCTCTGGAACCTGAACCTGTCGAGGGGCGTGTACTCTTTACTCATACCTTCTACCTTGGATGGTCATTAGATTGAAGGGCAACGTTATATATCTTGCTGACCCTTAGATTCGCAAAGGATCCGTCTCTCAAACCAGAATGTTAGGAAGGAGAGAGAACACCTTCAAATCAGCCCCTAAAGGCGATTATGAATGGGCATGGGAAATATCAGCATCAAATCTCTTCAGGATATTAATATTGGAGATCATTGTTTTTGGTATATTTCAATCGATAAGTTATTAGTAAATTATTGAGAATTTGATCAGTTTATCTATTCGTTTAAACTATCTATGCTAGAGAATCGATGATGAACCCAAATATCCAAGTCCTTTGATGATTGTTGAAGAAGACTAGCTGATACATAGAAGAGAAGCTATGGATTAATTTAAGATGAAAGGAGGCATTGATCATCATAAAGATTAATGATTTCAACTCGTGATCCAAGTTGGAAAGATCGAAACCGTATTGGAAACCGATTAAACTCTTCTTCATCCTAAGCTGCTCGGAGTGACGATGAGATCCCAACACTCATCCCCTTTCTTGATAAGCCTCTTTTAGCCTCGCCTACCCCATCTTTATATCTCAAACAGTCGGAATTTATGGGAGGGGATGAATGGGTAAAGGAGGAGGTCGAGGTCTTACGCGAAAGGGCATTAAGCTTTTTACATGCCGCTGAGGATGACCTAAGGGCTGAAAGGAAAGATCTTATGGCCGTAGTTAGCAGTTCCAGAAATAGATAGGTTTAATATTAACTTGTCTCCATCATCTCCTTGATGGAAGAAGAACTTTTACGTCCACAGAATGTTGCGAAGAGGTTCGGGATAAGCGTTAAGACTCTCTGGAAGTGGCAGAAGAAGGGGATAATAAGGGCTGTCAGGCTTCCAACCGGCAAGCTCCGCTACCCAAAGAGTGAGGTTGAGAGTCTGTGGAGGCAGTTAAGAGCTACAGAATCCCAATAGAGGAAGCTCCAAAGGATCTGGTTGAGGAATATTTCAGGATTAAGAAGGGGGCTTTAGAGGCTATCTTCTCCCATATCAAGCTCTCTGGAAAAGCTCATCTCAAGTTTAGTAAAGAAGATAGGAGGATGCTTAGAGATGAATTGCTGAAAGAGTGGGGATATT
>JBBIVO010000008.1:0-7454 GCA_037439685.1 Candidatus Bathyarchaeota archaeon
GCTCAAGGGCGTACTCGACCTGATACAGCCGACCCTCAGGGGAGAAGATGGTTATAGCCCGGTCATAGGCCCTCGGCATGAACAACCCTATATCCTCCACTCACACGCTTGTCATCTTTTAAACCTCTAAGATATTTAAACCGTACTGCAGACCCCGCCCCAAAGAATAGCCTACGAAGAATCCACAGGTAATATAACCCTTCACCACACATCTTGAGAGATCATCACTCAAGGATCTCAATTCATTCTTCAAATTTTGAGAAGATTTTTAGCTCACCATTGTAATTTTCATTAGAATCCTCCTCTCTTAGTTCTACCTCGGAATTTATTATCCCGATCTCCTGATCAATGATAATCGGAACCCTAGTTCCCATCAAGCGAATTGATTGACTGTCAATAGGTTCTTAGGTGGGCTAAGGGCTAGGGGATTGACGGTGGACGAGCTCATAAACAAGCTCATGGCGCCAGCCTTGGAGACGTCTGGCTGACATCCAACCTATCGGAGCCAGGTTAAAGCTGGAAAATGCCGAGACACATGCCAAGGCTCATCCAAAAAGGCTACAAACGAAGAATAATTGACTAGTCGATCACCACTAACTTTGATGGGAACTAGGGTAATCGGATATCTAGAAAGAGGGTGGTTAAGCTCATCCTGGGGAAATCGTTTGCGCTGGGAGAAGCAGGGCCCATGAAAGGCCCTTCGCTGGGTGATAGAGGATAATCTATAGGGTTGTTGTATAGAGGGTCAGGTGTCAAATATTCGAGGAGCCTCTAAGAGGAGGCTTGGAAGAGCCTTCGATATCCTTTGTATTTATCATATGGAGGTATGGAGGGGCTGCCAGGATAGGGCTGAAAGGCGTGAGCCTCTGAAGAGGTACAGCCCCGATGTATGGAAGATGCTTCCCCAGGGGGTTGGGGGCTGCTGGCGGAGGATGAGAGTGCCAGGGCATCTGGCCGTGCTCGAGGGCCTTCCTAGGCAGGGGCTCCCTGAAACCCAGGTCCCCTTCGGGGGGATGGTCTGCCGTCTTAAGGGTCGTCTTGCTCCATTAAACCTCCGCTGGATATCTCTACCCATCGCCTTCAGTCACTATAGAACCACTTCAGGCATGCCTTCTATTATGCTTCGTCAAAGGGGAATAGCTACGCACAGTCCTCACACTAGATCCTCGATATCCCCTCCACGGAGGATAAGTCCTTGCAAAGTATCTCACCAACTGTATGGTGTCCTAGGATCTCTCAACCCTCCTCATAGCCAACCCCTCAGAGGATAACCGCCTCTCAAACCCCTTTATCATCTCATAACTCTCTCACTTGAGGTGCTATGCAGCCTTCCTTCAGCCCTTAAAGCCTAGGATCCGATCCACATGTATCCATTTAGGGGGTGGAGGGCATACCACTCTAGAGGTGGAGCAACGGTCTATCTATACTTTGGTTTGGCGCCCTGGCCAAGCTAAAGGTTTCGCTGTAGGTGCCTTTACCCTGTTAAGTTAATCAAACAGAAAACTCGTCCAACCTTATTTTTCTGCTTAGAAGAAGGTAATAACGATAATAGCTAAACGTTTTCCAGCAACTTCAGGAACTCTTCCTTAGTAATCCTTGCGTCCTTGATTATCTTCATGAGTAGCCCTCTACCAATCTCCTCTCACGGGTGTACGGGATGACGGTGATCCTTCCATCTGGATGCTTCATCATGACATAGCTCCCCCGCCGTCTCACAACGTTGAAGCCGATCTTCAATAAAGCCTTGATGACCTTCTTTGCGGAGGTAGGCCTTAAACTCATTAAGGAAAACCTGTCTTGGACCTCAATGAACGTTTTTTATTGGAACTTCGAGGAACTGAACCCCGACGAATTCGGTCCTCTCCTTAATGCCTTCCGTTTCAAAGTAAAGCTCGGCAGCCTCCTTAACCCTTCTCATCAACTCATTCAGATCTCCGCCCTGGGTATGACAGCCAGGAAGTTCTAGAACGGAAGCTACGTAGTAGCCATCCTCATCCCTTTCGATGACGACTGTAAGCTTCAAACCATACACTGAACATAAAGCTGACCTTATAAGGGTTTCTTGGTCCTTTTGCTTCAAGTCTCAAGCGCAGGAGGCTTTTATAATATCGCTCGTGACATTGCACATCAAATTCAAGAGTAAGATAGTGAATTCTAGGATAGAATTTACCTCTCCTTTATCAAGAAACCCATATATTTCAAGGATTTTTAGATATCCTGAAGCTCTACCATCACGGTAATAGAAGTTCTGCCCTTTTTTAACCGTTAAATTATATCTAATGACTATAACAAAGCCTTAAATCGGTAAGCCCCTTGACCCTTAAGGTAGCTCAGAAAAACAACGGCTTTCCTCCCGTCCTAGCAATGCCCAAGCCTATCTCCCGCCTGGCCAGCTTCGCCTTATAGCGATATACCCCCAATGAATTAGAAACTTCATTCCCCGTTTAAAAACGGGTACCAACAGTGAAAAATGGCGCCCTGGCCGGGATTTGAACCCGGGACCGCTCGGGTGACAGCCGAGCATACTAGGCCGGACTATACTACCAGGGCTTTCCAGTTTCAAACTTTACTGGTTGTGTGTTGATAAACTTTGCGTTGGTTGGTTTGCTGTGCTTGGGGGTTTGATACTCCTTGTCCACAATCATTGTGGCGGTGTAGGTGATGCTAGGTATCCACCTCAACCCCTCCAGTATGAGGTTTTTGAGTTGTTCTAAGTCTCTGGCCTCTATCTTTGCGATGGCGTCATACTCTCCAAATATGGTTGCGACCTCCCTAACCCCGTCGAGTTCCGTGATCCTCTTACATGCCTCTTCCTCTTGGCCTGCCAGTGTGTTGATGAAGATGTAGGCCTTGATGGTCATCCCGGTCTCGCTCTTGGCTATGCCCTTTAAAACGGTTTTTCCCTCTTATAAGGTATTCCGCCATCATCCTCCCCTTCCAAGTCAGCTCCACCGGTATTCCCTTCTCCTCTCTTCTTCCGGCCCGGATGAGCCCAGACTCCCTTAGGGTGCGGAGGTTCCACCTTATGGTGGAGCTTGGGATCCCCAACTCCTCTGACAGCCTATCGATAAGGGCCGTGTAGTTCATCCCCCCTTCATACCTCTCGGCGAGCCATTTCAGGAGGATCCTCTGCTTTCCCGTTAGGCCTCTAGAGGCGAGGGAGGTGAGGGCCCTCTCATACTCGGTTAGGGTCTCGATGTGGCTTCTAAGGGTCGTCTCAAGCTCGTCTAGGCTCTTCAAGACCCTGTTGTATGGCTGAGGGTTAGACGCATCTTTGCCGAGGCTTCTTAGGCCTCTTGAGAGGCGCCTCGCGACCTCGAGAAGGGCTTTGAATTCTGGGGTGGCTTGTACGTACTCCTCAGATGAGGAAGCGGTCACCCTTTATGGTCTTCACCCCGGAGCACCCGTTTATTCTCCCCTTTAAAAGCTTAAATCTCTTTCTAATGCCTTTCAGGGCTTCCAGGTCGCGTCGAAGCCCTATCACATCATCTCGATCTTTCTCCTTATCGCCTCAGCCAGCTCCGACGTCTTGGCCGTTCCGCCTAGGTCTGGCGTGAGGGGGCCTTCCTCTCTTAGGGTTTCCGTTACCTCCCTCTCGATAATTTGGGCTGCCTCGACCTCTCCAAGCCATTCGAGCATCATCTTGGCTGAGAGGATCATGGCTATGGGGTTCGCTATCCCCTTCCCCGCTATGTCTGGGGCTGAGCCGTGAACGGGCTCGAATATGGCTCTTCCCTCCCCTATGTTGCCTGAGGGGGCCATTCCCAGGCCTCCGACGAGGCCTGCGGCTAGGTCTGAGAGTATGTCTCCGAACATGTTTGTGGTCACGAGGACGTCGAAGCGCTCCGGGTTCATCACAAGCCTCATGGCGCATGTGTCCACGATCATCTCCTCATACTCTATCTCTGGATGTTCCTCCGCCACCCTTCTACAGGCCTCCAGGAAGATGTCGTCTGTGAAGTCGAGCACGTTAGCCTTATGAACCGCGGTGACCCTCCTCCTCTTCTCCCTCCTCGCGAGGTCGAAGGCGTACCTGGCTATCCTCTCAGAGGCCCTCCTGGTGACTATCCTCAGGGCTATACCCCAGTCCCGTTCCCTGTATCCAACCCTCCTGTATAGGTCCTCGGTGTTCTCCCTAACGATGACCATGTCGGCCTTCCCGGCCAGGGCTCTGATGTTCGGGTAGGCCTTCACCGGGCGTATATTCGCGTAGAGGTCGAGCCTCTGCCTCAGGGGTAGGATGACCTCGCTTGCGGTCTTCCCCACGGCCGCGAATAGAGAGGCGTCGCATCGCTCCACCTTCGATATGGTCTCCCTTGGGAGGGCCTCGCCCAGCTCCTCCTTCGCCCTATCCCCAGCCTGGAGCTCAAGAAACTCGAGGCTGAAGCCTCCATGCCTCTCTGCAACGGCCTCCAGGATAGGAAGCGCAGCAGCCATGACCTCGGGGCCTATCCCATCCCCTGGGATGACCGCTATCCTATACCTCCTCATCCGGCCACTTCCCTCCGTGCCTCTTCAAGTACTCGGTTAGGCCCCCCTCAGATATTATCTCGAGTATGAACCTCGGGAGGGGTGTGAAGTGGAGCTCCCTGTTCCTACTCAGGTTCTTCAGGCTTCCCCTCTCCGGGTCTATCTCTAGGAGGTCCCCCTCCATTATCTCAGATGTCGCGGCTGGGCATTGGAGGGCTGGGAGGCCTATGTTAATGGAGTTCCTGTAGAAGATCCTGGCGAAGGACTCGGCTACAACAGCCCCTATACCAGCGTGCTTAAGGGCCAAGGGGGCGTGCTCCCTGCTCGACCCGCACCCGAGGTTCCTCCCTGCCACGAGGATGTCGCCTGGTTTAACCCTCTCCGAGAAGGATGGGAGAACCCCCTCCATCGCGTGCCTGGCCATCTCCTTGGGGTCGGTAAGCTCCAGATATCTCCCCGGGAGTATAAGGTCGGTGTTCACATCGTCTCCGAACCTCCAAGCCCTGCCAGCTATCTTCAAGCTTGGGCCACCTCCCTCGGATCCGTTATGGCGCCCCTCAAGGCGGAGGCGGCGGCCACATATGGGGATGCCAGGTAGACCCTCGCATCAGGGCTTCCCTGCCTGCCCCTGAAGTTCCTGTTGGAGGTGGCCAGCCCAACCTCCCCATCGGCCAGTATGCCTATGTGGCCCCCGAAGCAGGGGCCGCAGCTGGGGTTGCAGATGAGCGCCCCAGCCTCGGCTAGGGCCTCTAGGATGCCGGCCCTCAGGGCCCTTCTATATACCTCGCCAGATGCCGGCACAACGATGAGCCTCACCCCCCTCTTCACCCTCCCCCCTTTGAGGATGGAGGCCGCCGCCTCGAGGTCCTCGAGCCTCCCATTCGTGCATGAGCCTATGAAGACCTGGTCTATGGGGGTTCCCTCCACCTCTCCTATGGGCTTCACGTTCTCCACCCTCTCTGGGCATGAGACCTGGGGCTCCAGCCCATCCACCTCGAACCTGTACTCCTTCTCATAATCTGCGTCTGGGTCGCTCTTAACCCATTCAAGGGCCTCCACGCCCTTTTCCTTTAGGTATCTAGCCGTCTCGATGTCGGGCTCAACTATGCCCGTCTTCCCCCCCATCTCCACCGTCATGTTGCAGAGGGTCATCCTCCCAGAGGTCCCCATGCCCCTGATGGTGCCTCCGGTGTACTCGACCGCCTTATAGCTGGCCCCCTCAGCCCCCAGCTCCCCTATTATCCTCAGGATTAGGTCCTTGGGTGTGACCATGGGCTGGAATTTCCCGTCGACGCGTATCCTGACGGTCTCTGGAACCCTGAACCAGGTCTTGCCCGTGGCCAGGACAGCCCCCATATCCGTCGAGCCAAGCCCCGTTGCGAAGGCCCCTAAGGCTCCGTGGGTGCATGTGTGGGAGTCCGCCCCTACGATGAGCATCCCAGGCCTCGCATGCCCCTCCTCGGCGAGGACCTGGTGGCAGACCCCAGCCTCAACATCATATAGGTTTCTTATCCCCAGCTCCTCGGCTATCCTCCTCACCTCCCTGTGGAGGTTTGCCGCCCTTAGGGATGGGGCTGGGGCCACATGGTCGAGGAAGAGGAAGACCCTATCCGGGTCCCAGACCCTATCCCTCCCCATCTCCCTCATGGCCTTGAAGGAGAGGATGGCTGTGAGGTCTGGGATCAGGGCCAGGTCCACCCTGGCCTTAACGAGCTCTCCGGCATACGCCTCCACGCCCGAGGCCCTTGAAAGTATCTTCTCCGAGAGGGTTTGGCCCATCTTCTCCCTTCCGTCAAGCCTCTCGGTCTTAGAGGAGCCTGTTCATCCCCTTTAGGATGGCCTCGACGCTCGCCATGACCGTGTCTCCGCTCACCCCGGTGGAGGTTGCGCTCCTCTCCCCCCTCCTCAGGAGGGTTGTGACCTCGGCTATCGCGTCCGTCCCTCCGGTTATGGCCTTCATCGAGAACCTTTCAAGCCTTATCTCAGCGAGGCCGTCCACCACCTTCCTTATCGCGTTTATAGCCGCGTCTATCGGCCCGTTCCCTATGCCCGAGCCTATCAGCTCCTTCCCATCCACGAGGAGGGCCACGGTGGCGGTTGGAGTGACCGTGTTCCCAGTGACCACCAGGAGCTGCTTGAGCTTGATCCTCTCCTCCCCCTTAATCTCCATGATGTTCCTGGCTATCGCGTAGAGGTCCGCGTCCGATAACCTCTTCCCCATATCTCCGAGCCTCTTCACCTCCTCCGAGACGGCCCTCAGCTGCTCAGGGTTTGGGTTGAGCCCCATCTCTCTCAGCATCGCATCCAGCGCATGCCTGCCGGTGTGCTTGCCCGCGACAATCCTCCTGCTCATCCCGACAAGCTCGGGGGTCAGGGGCTCATAGGTTCCGGGATGCCCCAGGACTCCGTGGACATGGATCCCGGACTCGTGGGCGAAGGCGTTCTCCCCAACTATCGGGGCGGTTGGGGGTAGATAGACGCCGCTCAGCCTCTGGACTAGCTCCGAGGTCTCAGAGATCCACCTGGTTCTTATACGGGTCTTCACGTTGTACTGGGCCAGGAGGCCTATGACCACCTGCTCCAGCGATGCGTTCCCAGCCCTCTCTCCCATCCCGTTAACGCAGACATGGACCTGCTCGGCCCCAGCCTCCACCGCGGCTAGGGTGTTGGCCGTCGCCAGACCAAAGTCGTTATGGGCGTGGGCGCTGAGGGGAACCTTCACGGCGGATCTCATCTCCCTGAAGAACTCGTATGTGGACCTGGGCGTCAAAACCCCAACCGTGTCGGGGAGGTTTATCTTGTCAGCCCCGGCCTCGCAGACGGCCCCGCAGACCTCCTTAAGGAAGTTGATATCGGTCCTCGTCGCATCCTCAGGGGAGAACTCGACATAGAGCCCATGCTCCTTGGCATACTCCACCCCCTCAACCGCCTGTCGGAGGACCTCCTCCCTCTTCATCCTCAGCTTATGCTCCAGGTGGATGTCC
>JBBIVO010000008.1:7464-40798 GCA_037439685.1 Candidatus Bathyarchaeota archaeon
GTGGCTATGAAGAGGTGGAGGTAATCTACATCGCAGGCGAGGGCCCCATCTATCTCACCCCTTATGGGCCTTGCCAGGGCGCAGACCCGCGCCTCCAACCCCTCTCCGGCGATCCTCTTCACCGCCTCACCCTCTCCAGGCGAGGTTATCGGAAAGCCAGCCTCTATGATGTCTACCCCCAGCTTGTCGAGCTGCCTGGCTATCATCACCTTCTCCTCAACCGTATAGGCGACGCCCGGCGTCTGCTCGCCATCCCTCAAGGTGGTATCGAAGATGTAAACCCTCTCGGGTGGCTCAACCCCGCGGCTCCCAAAGCTGCTCAGGTAAAACCTCCCCTCCAACCCCATCCACCTGAAGTTATCCCACCTAACCATGCCAACTCATATAACCTTTTTGAGCAAAGAGGGTTGCACATGGATCAGACAGGCAAAATATGGAGGATCACGAAGCGACACGCCTTCGAGGAGTTATGATTCTTGAAACTGCAAGTTCTCAGTGAAAATAAACCAGTGCTATAAATATCTAATACTGGTTTCCATAGCTTTGGGCTGTTTGTTCCCTCAGGTTGAGCAGCCTCCTAAGTTTTTCTTTACCTTACTTGATAGCTGTCATGACTTATTCTCTGCTTAAACATCCACCCGTAAAGACCTCTATGGCATTCTTCACGAGCCTTATAGTCGTGTGTTGGGCTTGGCGCTTATGTTTGGGCTTGTGCCCCTTCTCGGCTACGTCTGTCTCGAAGCTTTCGAATGGTTCGATCTTGTCATAGGCCTCGTCCTTATAGCGTCAACTCCAAACCAATAGGCTGTGGGACTGGGCCGGCAGAAGTTACACTAGCCCTAGTTTTTGGTGCCTTCTATGGTACTCATGCCTTTTTCATAAAGATAAGGCCTTTTAACCTAATGAAAAGTTTAGTTTCACACGTCTTCCAATAAACTTTATCATCATTTTTTAATAGCTTTTGTCGCTGTCGTGAAATCAAGGATCAAACATTAGAACCTTTTAGTTCAGCGTTCTTTTCCATATCATCTGCGCCTATCACGATTCATGGAGTAATCGTTAGAGCAACCGTCTTCCCACTTCTCCATGGAAGGAGGATGTGGCCTTTCTATCTATACTGATACAAGTAACCTTCACTCAATATCCGTTAAGCTTCTCGGCCAGTTACCTCATGTCACATATCGTGATAAGGAAATGCTTAAGGCAATCTATACCTTTGACTTAATCCATTGATTCTAAACAATTCCATAACTATCGTCTTGACACGCTTTCACCTTATCGTTGCTCTATCTTCATCTATATTTTATCACAAGTCATAACTTCAAGTGTGATGCTGAAGACATTTGAATGAGAAAAAGGCCTCGCCGTCGAAATATAAGCTTCTTCAGGGGCGAAAACCCTTCTGAGGCTTTTGGGCCACGCCCCTCAGGAGGGAGGTGCACAAACCCAAACAAAGCAAAACATTAAAACAGATATTTGAAATATTTCGACCTTTAAAGGAGTTCAGGAAGTTATGAAGGAAGGACCCTTTTGGAGTCGCCTGGATTCAGGGAGGATCATCCTTGTAGCCCTCGTCATGGGCGTGGCCTTCCTTATCGAGTGGCTCGATAGAGCGATATTGGGGAGGGCTGCACCCCTAGGCCCTGACCCCTTCCCACCCTGGATCGCGCGGTGGGATGCTGCCTTGCTCCTATTCATCAACCCGGGCCTCCTGAACCCTATTCTAAGCAGCATCCTGGGCCTGATAACCCATATAGGTAGCACGGTTACAATCGCGGTGCTATGCCTCGCATTATACTTCTTAGGATACAAAAGAGAGAGTATATTGATCTTCACAACCATTGCTTTGGGAATATTCATCATCTTCCCTTTGAAGGTGCTCATCCCAAGGCCAAGGCCATACTCAACCCTACCCACGGTCGTCGCCATGGGGGATGCCTCAGGCTCGAGTTTCCCCAGCGGGCACTCGGAGAGGACCTTCGCCCTTGCCACCGTCCTCTCGGGGAAGGGGCGGAAAGGGGTGCTTCTCTCATACCTCTTAGCCTTTGCTGTCGCCTTCAGTAGGCTCTATCTTGGAGCCCATTATCCCTCAGACGTCTTTGTTGGGAGCCTGATGGGCTGGGCTATTGGGAGGCTCACCCTACGATATCAGAAGATGGTGCTTAGATTCCTCTCCTTCTTCACGCGGTGATCGCCATCAACTCCGCCGTTTCTGCGTGCCGACCGTTGAGGCTCAGGCGGCAAAGCAAACAGCCTTCAAAGTGTGTTACTATTATTGATGCGTTCACACAAGATAAAAACTCATTTTAGCTGAAGTAAAATCCCTTTTACTAAAATTCATTTCACATTGGTATTTATAATCAACTTCGGTATATACAGATTTGGGTGTAGTGCATGGGAGAAGAAGAACAAGAATTTGAGAGCCTTGAGCAAGAGGTCTTCAAAGCGCTGGACCATCAGAAGAGGAGGGATATCCTCAGATACATCGGTGAAAAGAAGACAACTACCTTCACCGAGATTCTGAGCGCAAGCAAAATACCTGATAGCCCAACCCTTTCTTATCATCTCCGAAGACTATCCCCTTTCATAAAACTAGAGAGAGGAAGATATAGTCTCACCCCAATAGGGAAAGATGCTTACAATCTATTACTTAGAACAATAACATATAACAAGTTGGCTCTATTACAGAAAAACAAGTATGAGGTTACACTAGGGAATACCTTAATCTGGGCTGCGGCGATCGCCACAGCTGCATTTCTAAGAGCAGACACCATCCTTTACAGTGTTATCCTTCCAATCTTGGCTGCCGTTAGTCTATCCTTAACCTACAAGCTATTCGAGTAACTCTAATGGCATATATCACTTTCACTCAAATAAAAATCTCCAATCATTACTGAAACTATGACCTTCTCATAGCCTTTCACTTTAAACGAAAACCCAGTATTTAAACCGATAACCGGCCTGAACTGTGTTACAAAACCAACACGAATGGCTTAGACTAAAAGTCCGAAAATTTAAACGTTCCTCCGAAATCAAAGGAATGCTAAAAATTAAAAGGGAATTTGCGATTATTTAGGGAAAAAAGCTAAAAATTAGGAATATCTGGTGAATTTTAATTGGCGCCGGGGGTGGGATTTGAACCCACGCGACCCAAAGGGTCACAGACTTAGCAGGCCTGCTCCTTACCTGGCTAGGAAACCCCGGCTCAGGGAACCGCTTCGATCTTAAGGGTTCCCTTGTACTTAAGAATTAAGGGTCTATATATTGATTGTTGGAAAGCTTGGGGTATTCATTTCCCCCTTTTTGGGCCCAAGCCTGCCAACCGATGGATTAAAGGGGTGCCTAATTTCTGGGGGAAGCTGCATTTCCTTCAGAGCATTGCTAAAGCCAACAGTGGGAAGAGTTGGGAATCTTACGATTTTAACCCCTTTAGCGATGTGCTCCTCCGCTTTGGCTTGTTAGCTAATTGTCGGAGCCTTCAAGCATCCACCCAAATTCCCCTCTTAGTCTATAGATCTGAAGACCAGAAAAGGGCTTGACGATGGTGGCTTATTTAAGCAGGAAATATTTAAGTCCACAGCAAAATAGACTTGAAGATAAACCCAGATGTATGCCCCATATGCCTTAGGCTCTTCAGCAACCTTGCATAACATGAAACGGGGGCTCTTACCTCAATGAAGAAGCCAGAGATACCCTTACGATGTTGTAAATTTACAGCGAGCCTAGTATTCTTTTGGTGGCCCTCACATTTTAAGCTACACCCCCTCCATTTGAGGCCAGATTCCCTGCAGAGGTAGAAAGCTTCACATGCCGTATGCTCTGCAATTTACCAGGCTCAGCGAGATAGCCCACGCCTTTTAGGGTGGGATGGCCGCGCTAAACTTTCGGCCTTTTATCTTCTCCTTGAGCGGGCTCTGCCCATAGGGGGCCCCGTCAAAAGCCAGACTAAGGCTTCAAGCCGAGATGAGAGAGGCTCTGGCAACCGGCTACGGGCGGGTCTCCATAGCAGGGGCCGACTTTAAACAGCCCTGAACACGGCGACGGTGAATCGGATGAGCCGACCGAGAATCCCAGACCTAAGCCGTGGAGTGTCAAGATACCCTTCATCTCAACCCTGTGAGAGCTCGAGAAGCCTTATTTCTGACGGGGGTTTTGAAGATCGAGACGATTCTGCTGGGAGGCTCGGGGTTTGGGGAGGCTCACCACCGCCTTTGTGGTGATGGGAATAAGCTGCTCCATAAGCCAGATATTGTTAGTTAGAGAGTTCATGATCATCTTTTATGGTAATGAGTTTATTCTGGGCGTGATATTCTTTAACTGGCTTCTCTGCATAGCTTTGGGTAGCTGGCTCTCTGGGAGGCTCGTGGACGGGCTGAGGGGGGCTGGATGGCTCGCCTTGGCCTTCTCCCTCACCTCCATCATAATCCCGCTGCAGATAATCCTTCTGAGGGCTCTCAGCGGCTGGCTAGCCCTGGTTAGAGGGGAGATGGCCGGCCTCCCCTCAGCCCTCTCCGCCTCCCTTCTCGCCCTTCTCCCCTTCTGCTCGATCCACGGATTCCAGTTTGTCATAGGGTGTAGAGTGTATGCCGAGAGGGAGAGGTCACCGATAGGCAAGGTTTACATGCTCGACGCAGCCGGCGCCGTCCTTGGGGGGCTCTTATTCACCTTTCTCCTCGTCCATCACCTGAGCGTCTTGGAGATCTGCTCTGGCTTAAGCCTCCTAAACCTCTTGACCGCAGGGCTACTCCTCCACGGGCAGTCTCTTCCCAGGGTCAGGGGGTTACCTCCCCTAATTTTCATCTTGCTGACGGTTTTCGGGGTTTTGGGGCTCGCATTAGAAGCTCGGAGGGTGGATGAGGCCTCATATAGGTGGATTTGGGGAGGCCTACACCTACTCCACCATGAAAACTCCGCGTATGGAAACATAGCCGTGACGCGTAGGGATGGTCAACTCGACTTCTGGATCAACGGCATGCCCCTATTCACATCGCAAGATCCTGATGTTGCATACGTAGAGGATATCATCCACCTCCCCCTCCTCCAGCACCCCTCACCTGAGAGGGTTCTCCTCCTGGGTGAGGGGTTGGGGGGAGCCCTAAGGGAGGTGTTGAAACACCCGGTTAAAGAGGTATTCTACATCGAATTGGACTCGACGGTTGTAGAGGTCTCGAAGAGATACTCTAAAGAGGCCTCCGAGATCCTCGAGGAGCCAAGGGTTAAGGTCATATACACAGATGGTAGGCTCTACACCAAGGAGTCTTCTAAACTCTTTGACGTGATCATCGTAAACCTTCCCCCTCCATCCACCCTCCAGTTAAACAGGTTTTACACCTTAGAGTTCTTCGATGAGATCCGTAGGATCCTCGATGTGAGGGGGGTTCTCTCGACAGTCTTGCCCTCCTCCCCTGCATATATTGTGGAGGAGATGGCTGATCGTAATAGGTGTATATATAACGCCATTAAGATGGCCTTCCCCTCGCTTCTCGCCCTCCCAGGCGACCATAACCTCTTCCTCGCATCCCCCAGTGAGGGGGTTGGCATCCCCACCTCCGATATCCAAACCCTTTACAGTAGGCTCCTGGAACGAGGGGTGGAGTCGAGGATATTCAATGAGAGGTACCTCACATACAGGTTTGATCCCGAGAGGGCTAGGATAGGCCTCGCATACCTCAGCCCAGGGGATGGAGAGGCCAATATGGATGTCAGGCCCCTAGCCGTCTACTACGAGCTGGCCCTATGGAACGCCATGATGCACCCGCCTCTGAGAGGCCTCTTCAAGGCCTTTGAGGTGTTCGACCTTAGATGGCTTTTGTTTCCTCCAGCCCTTTCAGCGGTGGCCTTGGCCGTGGGGAGGGGCAGGCCTAGGATTTTCCACCGAGCCATTCCCTTGGCCGTCTTCACGACGGGGCTCGCCGGGATGACCTTCAACATCATCATTTTGTACTCCTATCAAATCCTATGCGGCTCCCTATACCAAGAGGTAGGGGTCGTGAGCACCTCCTTTATGCTTGGGCTAGCCTCAGGGGGATGGTACATGGGGCGTAGAATTTCGAGAACCGGAGGGGAGGCCTCTAAACTGGCTTGGATTGAGGGGGGCGTCATCATCCACTCCCTAATCCTGCCATTAATCCTAAACCTCTTCCTCTCAAGGTTTCAGCCCCTCCTTCCCTCGGTGAGGGTGGTGCTCCCCGCCTTAAACTGCGCCTCGGGCTTCCTCGTCGGGTTGATGTTTCCCCTCGCGGGTAGAGTATCTCTAGGGAGGTATCACCACGCGGGCAGGGTCGCCGGATCCCTTTACGCATCGGATCTCTTGGGGGGCTGTTCGGGCTCTCTTGCCTCAAGCATCTGGCTTGTGCCCTTCCACGGGATCCAAGGGGCATGCCTCGCCGTAGCCGCTCTAAACTCCGCCAGCCTCATCCTCATTAGATCCGTTAGGGAGGGGAGGGGTTGAGGCTTCCCGCGAGGATTTCTCTGGATGGCCTGTGGGCTCCCTCAACAGCGGCTGGCTCATTACATCCCGCCTTTATGGCTTCCTTGAAGCCGCCCTTCGAGCCCATCCCTCAGTCGAGGCTTCCTCATTCCGCCGCCTTGCCACGATAAAGGGTTCCAAATAGGGTTCATAGGAGTAGGGGAAGGTCGCCACAAGAGCTGTATTTGAGGACAATCTTTATCCCTAGCCGTTATTAAGATTGGGATGGAGTTAATACACTGGTTGAGCTTCTTTCTGGAGACAGCCCGATGGAGAGGGATGCCAAGGGGGAGGGGCGGAGGCTCAGGTTCGGATTCGAGATAGCGGCTCTCATCCTATTCCTCGCCATAGGCCTTATGGTGATCTCCCCCGGCATCTTCACTGGCCTCTTCAGCCCCTCATCAGCGAATCTGAGGGAGGCGATGTATTACTCGAAACTAGATGAGAAGACGGTTCAGTGCCAGCTCTGTTTCAGAGGATGTATAATAAGGGATGGGCAGAGGGGATTCTGCACCAACAGGATGAATATCGGGGGAAGATTATACACCATGGTCTATGGAAGGGCCACGGCTATCCAGATCGACCCCGTGGAGAAGGAGCCTCTATACCATGTCTTCCCTGGCAGCCGCATCTTCTGCATCGGCACTCCTGGATGTAACTTCAGGTGCAGCTTCTGTCAGAACTGGCCTCTAGCCCATGGAAAGGTGGAGGACTTCGAAGAGGTGGATTTCTCGCCCGAAGAGCTGGTCGAGGCTGCCATCGATCACAACTGCACCGGGATCCACTTCACATACAATGAGCCGACGGTCTTCTATGAGTACATGCTTGAAATCGCCAAGAAGGCGAAGGAGAGGGGCTTGACCACGGCCTTCCACTCCAACTGCGCTATAAACCCTGAGCCCCTGAGGCTTCTCCTGAGATATATGGATGCCGTGACTATCGACCTCAAATCCTTCAGAGCCTCCTTCTATGAGTATGTCACGGAGCAATCGACCTCGGGCCCCTACACCCCCTCCTCCCCCCCACTGGATAACGTCCTGAAGACGTTGAAGGTTATAAGGGAGGAGGGGGTCTGGCTCGAGGTCGTCAACCTCGTCATACCCACCCTAAACGACGACCTTGAGATGATCCGAGAGATGTGCACCTGGATAAGAGATAACCTCGGACCCGATACTCCCCTTCATTTCAATAGGTTCTTCCCAGCCTGCAGGCTCACGAAGCTGCCGCCAACACCCGTGGAGGCACTGGAAAGAGCTAGGGAGATAGCCATGGAGGTGGGATTGAGGTACGTCTACATCGGCAATGTCCCCGGCCACGAAGCCAATAGCTCCTTCTGCCCCGAATGCAAAGAGAAAGTGGTCTCAAGACTCCACTTCACAGTCCTAGAGAACAACCTTGTGAACGGAAGGTGCAAGTTTTGCGGATACGAGATACCCGGTATCTGGAAGAGCCCATAGAGAGATGCCTTGCAGCTTAATCCCTCAGGCCTAACCTGATTATTTTGATGCATATTTTATGGTATAGCGCACCCATGTGAAATTTTATGGGATGATTGCCTATTAACATATTGAACTTACATAGAATTGCTTATCGCACAATAAAGCGGCGATTATTCAATTTTCAGGATAATAATAACCAAAACTCTAAAATTTAAAATAAACTTACGGAACCCCGACGAGTCTTTTCATAGATTCTCCTCTTTAATCACGCGAAATATTGATATGGGGTTAGCCTCTTATCTATATCCTTTTATTAGAAGATCTCAAAGGTGAAGAGGCGGCCGTCAAAGACCTGGTCAGAGCGAACTCTTTTTAGCAAAGGCCGCACTAAATTTTGGTGATTATGGCCAGCCCGATGGAGTTTTTTCTAACCGGCCTATTTATGGGAATCGGCCCATGCTCAGCCTTCTGCCTACCGATCTTGATCCCATACATAGCCGGAACGAAGGAGGGCCTATATGAAGGCGCCAAGGCGACCCTAGCCTTCTCCATATCAAGGCTCTCCGCTTACGCAGTATTAGGCCTTCTCGCCGGACTCTCCGGTGAGGCCTTGACAGGCCTCTTCCTCGAGACCAGCGTCAGCCTCTATATATCCCTGGGAGGAGGGGCCCTCCTCCTCCTATTAGGCCTCCTCATCCTATTGGACTCTGGACACAGAGCGGGTACCTATAGTTTTCTGTTCAAGCACGCTATCCACGACGACTTTAAGAGCATGGCTTTGATGGGCTTCATCGTCGGCGTCAAGCCCTGTGGCCCTCTGCTTGGAATCCTCATATACATAGCATTCTCGGTTAGGAACCCCCTTTTAGGCCTCCTCTACGGGGCCTCCTTCGGCTTCGGCGCATCCATCATCACCCCAATAGTGGCTCTAGGGGTCTTCTCCGGCCTAGTCCCACGCCTAATCTTCAAGACCCCCCTCGTCTATAGGGCCTTTAAGAAGGGCTGCGGCCTCCTCCTCTCCCTCTTCGGAGTGAGGCTAATAGCCTCACAGGTATATCTAGGTGGCTGATCCTTTGTGAGGGGAAAGAGGCGTACACTCCAAAGCCTCCTTCTCGGAGTTAAGATCTCCTCGCTTCTAACCCTTGGCCCTATAATGGCCATGGGGGATATCGGTCATCGCGTGGTTGGGGGCGTATTCGGCTGCCCCTTCTCCATCCCCTTCATCCTTTGCCAGGCCTGTCCAACACCTTGCAGGTTTCTATCGGTCCTACCATGGCTTTTCAGCGGCATGGTCGCATCAGGCTTCATCGCAGGGAACATCTTCTGCGGGATGGTCTGCCCCTTCGGCATATTGAGCGGAGCCCTATATAAAGCCCCTGTGAAGGGGCTCAGGATATCTGATACGGATTCTAGGCTTAGATATCTAGGCTATGGGGTCCTCGCCTTACTCCTCTACATCTCCTACGAGGGGGTGAAGATACTGATGGGCTACCCTATAACCGGGTTCTGGTCAATAGCCGTCGCTTATGGGAGGGAGGCGGCCATCTTGCTTGCGGCCGCTACCATCATAACCCTGGCCACATCAATCTTCATCTATAGGCCATGGTGCAGGTTCATATGCCCCCTCGGCACCATCCTTCGCACCTTCAATAGATTCAGCCTCCTATCCCTAAGGGTTGAGCCTGAGAGGTGCAAGGCGTGCTCATGTACCATGAGCTGCCCCCAAGGCTTCAACACCCCCCCAGCCTCAGGCGACTGTATCAGGTGCCTCTCCTGCTACTTCACATGCCGTGGAGGGGGGATCCAACTCGCTCTATCCCACCGCGCCCGATGAGAGACGCCTTGATATGGGCAACACTTCAAGCGATATTCAAAAGGTTGATGAATTTAGATAGGGCTTTCCAACACCTGTATCTTCAATCCCCTTTGCAGCTTCCCCATCCAATGGCCCGACGAGAGCCTCTATCGGTTGAAGCCGTTGTCGAAGGCTTCCGTGCCCGCTAACACCCACAACAATCTGAGAAGAATTTAATGTGTTCGCTTTTTACCATATATTACCTGTATGTTGCCAAAGTAACTAGAGGAAGAAATGAGGTTTATTATTAAACTTAAAAGACACCTTAACAGTAGTTTAGAGGTTGAGAGGTCGGTTCTAAGATTTGAAAATAACTCTTTAGCTATGAGGATGGGGTTATAGTAATGCCTTGAACATATGTAGCCGTTGCTCTTCAGCCACCCCTCTATGAGGCTTCGGGTTCCATGGGTCTCAACGCAGATCTCCCTCGCCTCAACGAGCCTCCTTGAATAGGTGCAGTAGACCTCAGCCCCCTCTATGTCGATCTTGACCACATCGGGCACCAATCCCAACTCTTCCAAGAGTTCGTCTACCGTGGTGGTTCTGCATGGAACTCCTCGGCTTGAGAGGTGGCTGGACAGAAAACCTTTGGTGAGGTAGCTGTGGCCTGTCCTATCGGCGATGGCCTTGTTCACCAGGAACACATTATCGAGATGGTTGAGCATCACGTTCATCCTTAGGGTGAGGAAGTTGCGGGGTAGGGGCTCCACAGCGACAACCTTCTCGGCCAATCTAGCGGCGTGGACCGTGAAGAATCCTATGTGAGCACCTAGATCTAAGACGATGTCCCCCCTTCTTATGGTGAGGGGATACTCCTTTGCAAAGAATATCTCGTAGTATGGAAGGCAATCCCTAATATCCTGTGATATGAAGAGGCACTTATCATACCTTAAAACTATCAATTTATTCTCATGAGAAACCTTCAAGATAAACTTTTAGCATCCTCCCAGAAGCCGCCATCAGGCTCCTATTAGATGGGGGTAAGCCCTAATTTAGGGGGAGAGCCCATTTCTATGCCTTCCATCTCTCTCACTAGAACTCTCTATAGGCCTCGGCCAGGGGGTGGCCGATGCAGCTCATAGTGAAGGCCTTATACCAGCCGAAGGGGGACCTGTGGACCTCGAACCCCTCCCCGGCAAGCCTCTCCCCCATTCTCAAAAGGAACTCCCTAGCCAGGCGGGGGGAGCCCAGGCTCTTCGATAGGTGGGCGTAGGGGTATAGAAGCACCCTGCGGCACCCTATCCTCCCGGTGTCCACCTTTAGCCCCTCGAGGAGCCTATCCACGATCTCCCCGATCCTTGCCTCGTCCTGCTTCTCGAAGCATATGAAGCAGACCAGAACGTCCTCGAGCCTCTCACCCTTCGGGTTTGGGGGCTGCTCTGCGACGGGTGTCTCCCTCCTAACCTCATACTGGAACTCGGAGCAGTGGATCTGGAGAACCCTCATCTCAGGCCATTATGCCTCCTCCAGTATTAGAGATTTATGCCTTTCAGCCCAGTATGGAGAGTATCGCGGGGGCATAGGTGAGGATGGCCCCCCCAGCGGCCACTGAGGCTATCTGGCCCCCAACGTTTATGGCCAGGGCCTGGGATAGGAGCCAGTTCTCCTGGTCCTCCCTCCTGCCCAGGAGGTGGGCGGTCCTGGCCGCTATGGGAAAGGCGGAGATGCCGCAAGCCCCTAGGAGGGGGTTGAACCTCCCCCCAGTCAATAGATAGAGGATCTTCCCCGTGGCCAGGCCTAGGATTATCGAGGATGTGAAGGCGGCTAGGCCCAGGGCGAAGACCATAACCGTCGTTGGGTTGAGGAAGGCCTCAGCCTCCATGGTTCCCCCGATGGAGAGGCCTAGAAGCAGGAGGACTACATCCTCAAGCTCCCTCTCAGCGGTCTCGGAGAGCCTCCTCACGACGCCGCTCTCCCTCATCAGGTTCCCAAGCATCAGGGAGCCCATGAGGAGGGTCCCCTGAGGGGCGATGAGGCTCGAGGCCAGGAAGACGGCTATGGGGAAGGCCACCCTAAGCCTCCTCGGGAGCTCCTTAGCTGGTTGCTCCATCCTTGCTAGGCGCTCCATCCTGGTTGTGAGGAGGCGGGATAACGGCGCCTGGAGGAGGGGGACCATCGACATATAGGAGTAGGCTGAGACCGCGACGGCCCCCAAGAGGTGGGGGGCGAACCTCTTCGCGACCACTATGGCTGTAGGCCCATCCATCGCCCCTATAATCGAGATGCTGCTGGCCTCTAGGGGGCTGAAGCCGAGGAGGAGGGCGAGGCTCAACGTCACGAATATGCCCAGCTGACCTGCGAAGGCGAGGGCTAAAAGGCCTGGATGGGCTATTAGGCCGGAGAAGTCGCACATCGAGCCTATCCCCACGAATAGGAGGGCTGGGAGGATCTCCGTCTCTATGCCATACACCCTTAGGAGGTGGAGGAGGCCCCCGGGGGAGGCAAGCCCACCATGAGGTATATTGGCTAGCAGGGCCCCGAAGCCTATGGGGAGGAGGAGAAGCGGCTCATAGCCCTTCGCCACAGCCAGATATATCAGGAGGAGGCCGACCCCCATCATGAAGAGGTTTCCGGCGAGCTGCCACAAGCCTCATCGACCTTCGACTAGGAGATCAGGAGGAGCCGCTCCCCCCTCCCAACCCTCCTCCCAGCCTCCACATAGATCTCGCTCACAACCCCATCCACCGGGGCGAAGATCTCATTCTCCATCTTCATGGCCTCGAGGAGTAGGAGGGGGGCCCCGGCCCTCACCTCTTCCCCGACCCTAACCCTGACCTCCGTGACCACCCCAGGCATAGGGGCCACCACAACCCCCCTCGGGGATGGGGCTTCGGCAAGGGTCTCGCTCACCGTTACAGGCCTAACCTGGGGAGGCTCCTCTCTGATCTCCTCGACCTCCACTATAAAGGTCTCATCTCCAACCTTCACCCTGAACCTCCTCCTCATCCACCACCCTCCTCAGAGCCTCTAAGGGGTTCCAACCTAGAGAGTATGGGCCAGGCGGAGCTCTCTGAGCGGAGCTTCCCTGGGGACGGGGCCTCTCTAGAGGTGAGGCACTGAATCGCCGAGACCGCCACAGCAAGTTTCAGGAGATCGATGCGCTCTGGCTTTATGGCCTCAGCCTCAGGTGTAGAGACCCCCCTCACAACCCTACAGATTAGGATGACCGCTAAGAGCGTAAGGGATACGGAGGCCAAGCCCGCTAGGGTCATATAGAGGCCGAACAGTAGGGACATATCCACACCAGACGTGGTTGATCCGATATAAGGTTAAAGCGCTTCTCTTTAAATGGGCTCCATATTCGAAATCTTTCCGGCCCATCCACCAGCATAAAGGTGGGTTTATTCGCTTGGTAGGTTTATGGGACCACTAGGGTTAGAATCGCCTTCTCGGTGTGCATCCTGTTCTCGGCCTGGTCCCAGACGGCGCTCTGGGGGCCCTCTATAACCTCGTCAGTCATCTCCTCCCCCCTGTATCCTGGGAGGCAGTGCATGAAGATGGCGTCCGGCTTCGCCCATGACAGGGTCTCCCTGTTTATCTGGTAGCCAGCGAAGGCCCTCCTCCTCTCCTCGATATCCTTGTGCCCCATGCTGTGGAAGGTGTTGGCGTAGACTACATCAGCCCCCTCCAGGGCCTCCCTCAGGTCCTCCGTTACAACCACCTCACAGCCACGCCTTTTTGAGTTCTCCTCTGCGAAGTCCGAGATCCTCTTGTCAGGTTTCCAACCCCTTGGAAGGGCTATGTACATGTTCATCCCCATGAGGCTGCTTGCCACCATCAGGGAGTGGCATACATTCCATGGATCCCCCACATATGCCAGCTTCAACCCCTCTATCCTCCCCTTATGCTCCCTGATGGTCAACAGGTCTGCGAGGGCCTGACACGGATGGACGAGGTCTGTCAACGCATTTATCACGGGGTTCTTCATATACTCGGCGTACTCCTCCACTATCTCCTGGCCATAGGTCCTGATGACCAGGGCGTCACAGTACCGATCTATAACCCTAGCCGTATCCTTGATCGGCTCGCCACGGGCGAGCTGCATCGTCTCAGGGGTGGCATAGAAGCTCTGAGCTCCCAGGTGGGCTATCCCAGCCTGGAAGCTAAATCTCGTCCTCGTGCTGTGCTTCTCGAAGATCATAGCTATCGTCCTACCCCTCAAGTACTCATGGGGCTCCCTCCTCACCCACTTACGCTTGAGGTCAGCTGCCACCTCGAAGATCACCTCGACCTCCTTGGAGCTGTAGTCCATCAAGGTCAGGAAGTCCCTGCCCCTAAACCTACCCCTCAAACTCAAACTCGACACCCATCTTTAAGGGTCAACCCCATATGATAAACTATGCGGATAAGGCTTTAAGCCTCGGGCTCCAGAGGGTGCTGAAAGGTTTAACGGCCGATGGATCACGATGGTGATCGCCCTGGCCACCTCTCCGCAGGATGCAAACCCTGGGGCGTAGGCTGTGTCGATCCCCCAGCCTTCATCGCTCCTCCACACGAGTTAGTACACTTATGTGGGTGTACTTTTAAGGTACACAGGTCTCCCACATGGAATGGAAAATCAAGATATTGGAGAAAGGTGGGGTGACAATACCCCAGGAGCTGAGGGAACGTTTAGGCCTTAAGAGGGGGGACGAGGCGAAATTCTTATTGGAAGGGGGAGTCATCCGCTAGTCCCCCAAAGGCTAGAGGAGGATATCGCGGAGAGGACAAAGGGGTTCTTGAGGGACATTGAACCCGAGCTATCTCCAGAGGAGTTAGAGGAGGCCTTCCTCTCCGCGATGGGGCGAAAAGTTAAAACATGAAAGGAAATAGCTTGGACATTCATTTTGTTGATTCAAACATATTTTATTATCACCTACTTCAAGACAAGGTATATGGCCCCAAAGCAACGAATATAATATATAGGATAAGGAGTGGAGAGGTATCAGCGACATCCATCATTGTAATCTGCGAGCTCATTTGCCTTTTTGAGTTTAGAATTCTGCAGAATCGAAAGCGTGAGGACTTGAATCAATCAGAGAAGAAGTATATAACTGAGCATTTCGAAAAGGCCATATCTAGCTTTCATCAACTAATCACAACGCTTGTGCATTTGGATAAGCTTAATTATAGTTGAGAGGGTTCACTATGAGCTTTCACTTATAGATTGAAATATGAGTTAGAATTTAATGATGCCACAAATGTTGCAATCATGGAAAGAAAAAAATATTCGACACATTTATTCCTTTGATAAAGCTTTCGATAATATCCCCTGGTTAAAGGAGGCCTCCTAAAACATCGGGGAGTGGGATGGGATCTTAAACGTTCAGGTTGTGGACCGAATCTGTATTCTATCTGGAATGGAGCTTGCGACCGTCCACTTATTCTATGATAGGGCGGTTTCAGATAAGAATACATTTAGCCTTAATCAAGAATTTTTCAGGGGCTCCCGATCTCGCCTTCGTTGAGGGGTGGGCATGGTAACTAATCTTCCCCAGGAGGCTAAGAATAAGTGGAATGAGGTGGCTCAGACCAGGAACCCTGAGGAGAGGCTGAGGCTGATGCAGGAGTTCCTCTCCCTCGTCCCCAAGCACAAGGGTACCGAGAAGCTGTGCGCCCATGTCAGAACCCAGATCTCCCAGCTGAGGGAGGAGATAGAGAGGAGGAAGCAGATGAAGAGGGGGACGGCCCCCCCATACTTCATAGAGAAGCAGGGCGCCGCCCAGATAGTCATATTGGGGCCCACAAATGTTGGGAGGAGCAGCCTCCTAAGGGCCGTGACGAAGTCCACGCCTGAGGTCGCCCCCTATCCCTTCACCACGAGGCTCCCAGTCCCAGGGATGCTCCAATACAGGGATATCCAGTTCCAGCTGGTTGAGGCCCCACCCGTAGTAGAGGGAGCCTCTGAGGGGAGGGGGGATGGGAACAGGATCCTCAGCCTAGCTAGGAACGCGGATGGATCGATCATAATGGTTGACCTAACCCAGGACCCCGTTGAGAGCTACCTTACCGTGGTAGGGGAGCTGGATAAGGCAAGTATCCAGACCGTCAAGCCCGAAGGCTATGTGGAGATAAGAAGAAGGGGCCATGGCTCAGAGATCCAGTTCATCTGGGAGGGGGAGCTGGTCGGCACATCCCCGGAGGAGGTGGTAGGCCTCCTCAGGGAGTACAGGATAGCCTCAGCCCTCGTCAGGATCAGGGGGCGGGTCACCATAGACCTTGTTGAGGACGCCATCTTCGGAAACACCGTCTATAGGCCGACCATAGTGCTAGCCAACAAGGCAGACCTAAGCCCCAGCTGGGACGTCCTCAACAGGTTGAGGGAGGTGGCGAAGCCCCTCGAGGTCACAGCAATCTCAGCCCTCAAAACCCCAAACCTCCCTGAGCTGATAGGGAGCAAGCTATTCAGGACGCTCGGGATAATCAGGGTTTACACCAAGGAGCCTGGAGGGAAGCCATCCCCCACACCCATCATAGGAAGGGAGAGGTTCACAGTCGCGGAGGTGGCGAAGACCCTCCACACCGACTTCTACAGGAGGTTCAGATATGCCAGGCTATGGGGGCCGAGCTCGAAGTTCCCCGGAGAGAGGGTTGGCCTAGAGAGGGAACTCTCAGACGGAGACATCATAGAACTCCACATACAATGAGCATAAAAGCAGAGAACCTTATAGAAAAGGGGTGGCCAGGAATTTTAAAAATATTTCATGGTACCCTTTCATCTTTTAGCCTCTCGCTTGCCTGCTCCCCACCCACCCCCCAGCTCTCCCTGGGGACCTCATGAATCAAGACCTCAACCGCCTCAGAGGGAATACCCATATCCGCGAAGACCTTAGTGATGTCAGCAATGCACCTCTTCTTAGCCTCGTTCGAGAACCCCTTCCAAACATATACATGAATGATTGGCACAAACAAGACTCTAACATAAAGAATATAAAACTCTTCCGCCAAAACAGGAAGCCTCGATCACCCTTCATATGAGATGCTAAGGGTATAATCCCTAACTATCGAACGCTCCGATTCCTCGCCAACCGTTTAGGATTCAAAGGTAACCGGGGTCAGCTAAAGCAAAACTCCCTGCCAAGACTCAGCCCCCTCCCTCATAAAGGATAAATTTTCCTCCTCCCCAACTCCAAGAGGGGCCGATAGTTCAGTGGTATGAACGCCGGCTTCGCAAGCCGGAGGTCGCGGGTTCAAATCCCGCTCGGTCCACCTCTTTCACCGAATAGGCCGATTCTAAAGCCTCAACAGTCCGTCTAATCTCATTTTCAGCAACTTTTTCAGGATTCAACCCCATCTCTTGGGCCTTTATGAGGAACTCAGGATCGATCCTAAGGCTTGATGTTGGTACCGTACTGGTATCGAGGAGCTTCAAGATACTCAACCTCGGACAAGGCCCACCCCTTAGGTGTGGGAGGACTTCCGGGACTAATCCCTTTATCGAGGTGCTCCCTCTCCTAGATTATCGGTCCACCAAAATTTTTAAGATAAGGGATTTATGTGATCCTCGATGGCTTGGTGGCTTTTGGGTTTATGGCCAACGCTGCTTCGACGGCGTTTATAAGAGGGGTTATGAGCTCTTCGTTGAGGGGCCTGTTGTTCCGAAGGATTGGTATGATAAGGTTGTTGAGAGGCTCGATGGATATGAGGTTTCCCAATGGAGAGCTTAAACTATTCAGGTTTGGAGAGAGGCTTGTTAGGTCTGATGGGCACGGGGAGAGGGGATTCATCCCTATCGGTTAGGGGAAGGATGTGGGCTTAGACCCATTAAGGGAGGTCCCACATAGGCTACAAGGCCCCATCTATTGGCCGGTACATGAAGCTCCCCTACGTGGACCTGGCCGACAGGCACCCTAATCATGGTAAGGGAGGGAAGGGATGGCCTCGCATCGAGGCTTAAGGAATGCGCCGTCCCACTCGATAAGGCGTAGATATAAAGATGATCCTATCAATATCAGCCTTCAATCAAATGATGAAGGTTGGAGTCTGATGGGGACCAGGTTTATTGGTAAATCAAATAATAAGTGGAATGATGTGCCTGAAGGGGTGGGTGGAGGAAAAACCGATTTGAGAACTTGGCTCAAGGCTGTTAGGGGCAACTTCTTCTTGGCAGGTGTCCCTTCCGTCTTTTAGGAGCCGCGGTTGCGTGGTACAACACTAACAGGTTTGATCAATATTGTTTTCTCTTGACTTTAGCTAGAGTGGTTCTTGCATGATGGGATGCTACACTTTTAACGAGTACTTCGATTGGAGGAGTGGGGTTGATCTCGCCGTTGAAGATCGGGATATAACTCCATTCAGTGGGGGGAGCCGAGTCCTGCCTGAAGGGCTTCTGAACCCCTCCTCCCTGTTCAAGTTGGGAGTCGTATCTTGGTTGGTAGCCCTTGCCATTGGGGTTTACTTGACGCTGTTAAGGGGCTGGACCATATTGGCCCTCGCCTTTTCGGAGGTCCTGACAGGAGCATTCTACACGGCTCCGCCCTTTAAATGGGCTTATAGGGGGTTGGGCGAGCCATGCAAGTCATGCCCCCTAGTGGAAAGCTGTGGCGGCTGTAGGTCAAGGGCATATTCCCTCACCGGGGACATCCTCGCCCCAGATCCCCTATGCCCATTCATTGCTCAAACCCACAGCAGCGTCTCCGAATATATTCCATAGAATTGCCGATTCAAAAAACCCCATAGGTTATACCTTAAGGTTACCTATCTCTCTGAAAGCCCTTAGAGCTGGATGGGAACGGTGTAATGGCAGTGCCCCACGCCAACAGCGAACACCCAGCCCACACCTTTATATACCATGCGAAGGAGGAGTGCTCTACACTGGAGACCTAAGGGTCGAGAGCCTCCTCACCCAGGAGGAGATCATCGAGCTTAACAGGGAGCAGCCCCTCATAAGCTTCATTGAGGAGATAGGGATCTGAGGGACGGCACCCTCATCACCGAAGGAACGAACATGAGCTCAAGCAGGCTCCAACATCCCCAGCAAGGCGACCAGCATCATCTGCAGGCTCATCTCCGACCAGAAGCCCACTATAGCAACGCCCCACCGCCTAGACATGGAAGTACGCCTACATCATCATGAAGTTAGCCGCAAAGCTTAACGTTTCTAGCCGCATGGTGCTTTCACCATGTTCCCATAAGCCTCATAGTTTTAGGCGTAATCGCCATAATTCATCGAAACAGCATAGCTAATCCGCTAAACTTCCTCTCGGAGAACAGCCTGATGAACGATTGGTAGGCATATTAGGCCTATAGACTGCCTAGCGGCTTCATATTTCGGAAACTAGTAAAGCTTATTTATTTCACTTATCCTTATTCTTTTCAGAGAGCTTTAAGATGGGCAAGTTAACGGTTAGTATTAATGACGTGTTAGAGAGGGAACTTAGAACTTATATTGCCCGGAGGTTTGCTGGGGAGAAGCTCTATGGGAAATTGAGTGAGATTGTTGAGGAGGCTTTAAGAGAGTGGATGGAACGGAATGCGAAAACATAGGAGGAACATCTGATGCGCTTAGTAACATTTGAGGAATACTTGGAATATGTTAAAACTTGTAGAGAGGTAACCGTTGAGGATGTTAATATTAGGGTTGGTGAGCCACATAAGATTGAAGCCTACCAACCTAAGGATTTCAGCCTTGAAACTACCACCGTTTGGAGTTTCCCTGACCGCGGAGACTGGGCAACCCATAAAGGCGATTATAGAGGGAACTGGGCTCCACAGGTTGCTCGAAACCTCATAATCCGCTACAGTAAGCCTAGCGAGCTTGTTCTAGACCAGATGTGTGGCGGAGGGACAACCTTAGTTGAATGTAAGCTCACTGGCAGGAACGCTATAGGAGTGGATATCAACTATGAAGCTTGCATTTTAACGCTTGACCGATTAAACTTCAAGTATAACCCGCTTGATCCAGACTGGAAGGACCCAGATATTAAAGTGTATCATGGAGATGCTAGAAATTTAGGCCTCATAGAAGATGATTCCATAGATTTAATAGCCACCCACCCACCCTATGCCAACATCATCCCATACTCTAAGCAAAGGAAGGTTGAAGGGGACCTTTCTCAAGTCTATACTCTGGACGAGTATCTTCAGGGGATGCTGGATATAGCTAAAGAAAGCCTTCGAGTCCTCAAGCCTGGAAGATTCTGCGCTGTCCTTATCGGCGACACGAGAAAACATAGGCACTATGTTCCCATAGCTTTCCGTGTTCTCCAACAATTTCTTGACGTAGGCTTCATTCTCCGAGAGGACATTATAAAGTGTCAGTGGAATGTTAAGAGGAGCGGGCAGAAATGGGTCGGCTTAGCTAAGACAGCCGAAGAATGCTGGGTTGAAAAGCCTAAGGGGAAGAGCTACTGGACAGACTTCCTCCTAATCTACCACGAGCACCTCTTCGTTTTCCGAAAGCCAAAAGGAGATGAGGATCTTCGAGACCATAAATTAAGCATGAAATGGTGGTAGCCTAACCTCTCCTTATTGGTTGAACATCCAAGTTTGCCCTTAAGAAGGCCTCAACGGGATGAGCACCACTAATAATGTCGCATAGTAGAGAGATTGCAAGCTGACTTCCTTTTCTTCCCTCCAGAACTACAACTTGACATTTGCTACAAATTTCATCTAACTGTCTTTGTTTCTCCTTAGGACGTCCCATAAAGTTGATGTCTTCCTGCTCAAGAATCCATTTTAACGCATGAAGAATGTATTCAAGATCGTAACCAGGAAGCCCCTTAACTCTATCCCAATACTTGCTTAACACGTCTTTCACAGGTTCCCCATGCCAAACATCAATAATGGCCCTGAAGACCACAAGTGCTTTCTCTTTACAGGCACAATATTTACCATAAAGGTCTATGGCAAAGTGAGCGTGTTTAGGTGTGAGAGATCGTAGAGGCTTCAACGAGTAAACAAATCTAACCTTAAAATCTCTAGGCGACTTAGTGTTCTCCGTTTTAAGAATATACCAATCATTGGATAGCTTTACAACATCTTTTATTCGCTTACCGCGAAATTATTCGCCAATCCGAAAAGTAGCCATTAATCACAACCTCAATTATCTAAGTGGAAATCATTTCAGAAATAGTTTTCGAACAAAAGTTGATTTTTGGAAATCGCCTCAATAACGTAAAAGGGTAGGGCTCGAGGAAGACGAGAGAAGATGTCCTTTCCCAGCAGCAACGTTCAGCACCTAGACTTAGCCTTATAAAATCTTCGCGTTTCATAAACAAAAAGGAGGGGGTCTTGTAGGGGATATCGCCCTCCCCCATCGGTTCTAATCCATCTGGCAGCGCCACAAACAGGCGACACCTTCACTTTCTTTCTGAAGAGGCGGGTTTCATCACCCTCGAGGCCCGCCTCTATCAGCTCCTAGCTCTCCTCAGAGTGTTACTCTGACCGTGAGTGAGTTTAAGGGGTTGGCTGCTCCGATGTTTTTAGGCTTGTGAAGAGTTCGTAGGCCTCTTTGGGGGTGGCCCCCTCATGGACGACGGCCCTGACGGCCCTTATCATCGCGACTGGGTGGTCGCTCTGCCAGATGTTTCTGCCCATAACCACGCCCACGGCTCCGGCTTGGATGGCGTCGTAGGCCGTCTGGAGGGCATCCAGCTCCGTGTCCATCTTTGGTCCCCCGGCTATCAGGACGGGGACCGGACACCCTTCAACCACCTTCTCGAACCCCTCGCAGTAGTAGGTCTTCACGAAGCGGGCTCCAAGCTCCGCTGCAATCCTGCAGCTGAGGGCCAGGTAGCGGGCCTCCCTCTTCTCGAGCTCCCTCCCAACCGCGGTGACGGCTAGAACGGGTATCCCATAGTCCTCGCAGTCGTCGACTAGCTGGGCTAGGCTGGTCAGGGTCTGGTGCTCATGCTCGGTTCCGACGTATATAGAGAAGGCGACAGCCGAGGCATTGAGCCTGAGGGCCTCCACCACGGATGTGGTTATCGCCTCGTCTGAGAGGGCTGGCCCGATGATGCTGGTCCCACCCGAGACCCTGAGGATTATTGGGGCCTCTATCTGGGGGTCGATGGAGGATCTCAGGACCCCCCTGGTGAGCATGAGGGCGTCCAGGTATGGGAGGAGGGGCTTAACCGTCCTCCACGGGTTCTCAAGCCTCCTCGTGGGCCCTTGGAAGTATCCGTGGTCTATTGGGAGGACGAGGGACCTGCCTGTGCTGGGCTTTATTATCCTTGAGAGGCGGTTCCTTATACCCCAGTCCATAGACCTCACTACTCTTCTCTGGATGCGGATCTTTTAACCTCTTCCTCCCTCAGGAGGCTGATCCTCCTCAGAGCCTCTACGACCTTAGCCTCCTCACCGGGGGATAGCGGCAGGATGGGGCGCCTAGGGAGGCCGGCCCATCGGCCCATGAGTTTTAGGGCCCCTTTTAGGGCTGATGCCTGGTTGAGGTCTCTAACCAAAACCTTGTTCAGGCTGGAGATCATCAGTTGGAGCCGCCCCGCTTCTCTGATGTCCCCCCTCCTATAGGCCTCATAGAGGGATATGCAGGCCTCTGGGATGACGTTGGCTATCGCCAGTATCCCCCCTCTCCCCCCGAGGGTTAAGGCTGCTAGCAGCGTGTCCCCCGATCCTGATAGGATGCTTAATCTATCCCCCAAGAGGCCTATCACCTCAGATAGGAGGACTAGGTCTCCACTGCTCTCCTTTACGCCTATGAGGTTTGAGTGCTCCGTGGCGATCCTCTCAATAACCCTCGCCTTAATCGAGTACCCAGTGAACTTCGGGACGTTGTACAGTATCACGGGGATGTCGACCTTAAAGAGGAGGGTTGAATAGTGCTGGAAAAGCTCCTCATCCGATGGCCTGTAGAAGTATGGCGTGATGACGAGAGCGGCGTCGGCCCCTATATCCAACGCATCCCTGCTCAGCTCTATGGTCTCCCTCGTTCCAACCTCCCCCGTCCCGGCTATGATGGTCCCCCTCCCGTCGACCCTCTCCACCGCCAGCTCCAGCAGCTCGGCCTTCTCCTCCCTGGAGAGGAGGGGCCCCTCGCCCGTGCTGGCGTTAACGGCGAGGCCCGAGACCCACCCCCATCCAGTATTCGATGAGGCTTGAGAGGGCCTCCTCATCCGGCCTCCCATCCTCGTCGAAGGGGGTGACATTCGGGACGAATATACCCTCCAGCTTCATCGTATAAGGTTCAGCCTCTTGGGTTAAAATAGTTCTCTGGGGGGATAACCCCTTTATCTGAATATGGGGTGGATGATTATGGATGGGCGGGCCTCAACATCCAGAGGGGGTTCCCAGATCCATAAACTATCCCGAGATACCCCTCCACGCATTATTGGAGAACTCCGCCAGGAAGCATCCGCTCAGGGAGGCCATCATATACTATGGTAGGAGGATCACCTACTCCCAGCTCTGGGGCGAGGCTAGGAGGTTCGCCTCCTCCCTAAAGGGCCTCGGCCTGGAGAGAGGAGATCGGGTCGGGCTTATTCTCCCGAATACCCCCCACTTCGTTGTAGCCTACTATGGAGCCCTGGCGGCTGGAGGGGTTGTGGTTGCCATCAACCCCCTCCTCCATGGGGAGGAGGTGGAGAGGGAGCTTGATGAGGCCGACGTGGAGCTGGTGGTCTCCCTGGACAGGTTCTTAGATAAGGTTCCGTGGAGGCGTTTCAGGACCATCGTGGCCGAGGCCGAGTCCTACCTCCCATGGCACCTGAGGGTTCTCAGCAGGCTTAGGGGAAGGAGGGCCCGAGGGGAGGGCCTGAGATTCGAGGAGCTTCTGGCAGGCTCTGAGCTCGAGAAGCCTGTTGAGATCGACCCCCGCAGAGAGCTTGCGGTCATCCAGTACACCGGTGGGACGACGGGCCCCCCCAAGGGGGTTATGCTCACCCACTTCAGCCTTGTTGCCAATGCCCTCCAATCCTACTATTGGGCTAAGGGGTGGGGGTACAGCCCCAAACCATATCCAGCAGGCTGGCCATATGTGATCTGCGCCGTCCCCTTCTTCCACATATATGGCATGACCGTAGCCCTCAATGAGCCCGTACTCTCCAGCTCAACCCTCATACTGATACCGAACCCGAGGCCCGAGACCATAATGGGGGCGATCAAGAGATACAAGGCGACCCACTTCCCAGCCACACCAAGGATGCTGACGGATATCCTTGAGCACCCAAGGAGGGCGAGGTACAACCTCAAGAGCCTCGTGGCCTGCGTCACCGGAGGGGCTAGGATGGATGCAACGGTGGAGGAGAGGTTCAGAGAGGCCACGGGGGCTACCATCCTCCACGGCTACGGGTTGACCGAGGCGGGTCCGGTTACCCACTGCACCCCTCGAGGCTGCTTCAAGCCAGGGACGGCGGGCCTGCCATATCCAGACACGAGGGCTAAGATAGTAGACCTCCAGATAGGAGAGGTCGAGATGCCCCCGGGGAGAGAGGGGGAGCTGGCTTTATGCGGCCCCCAGGTCATGGCGGGCTACTGGAAGGACCCGGAGGCTACGGCTAAGGCCCTTAGGGGCGGATGGCTCTACACGGGGGACGTAGCAAGGATCGATGAGGAGGGCTACCTATACATAGTGGACAGGAAGGAGGAGAGGGTAGTGTCCTCCGGGCACACCATCTGGCCCTCAAAGGTGGAAGAAGCCCTCAGATCCCACCCCTCCGTGTTGGAGGCCGCCGCCATAGGGGTTCCAGACCCCCTGAGATGTGCCACGGATATCACAGCCTTCATCGTCCTCCGCCCAGGGTGGAGGATGGAGGATGCTAGGGAACCTCTGTTGGAGCTATGCAGAAGGATGCTCGAACCATATGAGGTGCCAAGCCGGATAATCGCCGTGAACTCGCTTCCCAAGACCCCCCTAGGAAAGGTGAACAAAATGGCCCTGAAAGAATTGGGCAGCCCAAGAAGTTTCATATGATGATTTTCATACCCAACTAGGCCTCCCCTCAAAGGTACCCTCTAAAGTTTCTAAAATATCGATTGACCGCAGGGGAAATCAAGGGCTATGGTGAAGGCTTCCCGTAAGGGTAAAAGATCATTATATTCTATTTTATCCTTCTCTCGAGCCCTCCAGCCCATCCCGAGTCGATCCTCTTCAGGGATGATGAAACCAGTCTAGCTGCGTTCTCTATGTCCTTTATGGAGGCGACCTCGATGGGCGAGTGGGAGTACCTCCTCGGGATTAGCACCTCACCCGTCGGTATTCCAGCCCTCGATAGGTGGACCGTCGCAGCGTCGGTGACCGCCATCGTGGTCACCTCCATCTGATATGGTAGGCCCTCCTCCTCCGCGGTCTCGAGGAGGAGGTTGAAGATCCTTCTGTCGGCTACGTGTCCCATTATAGAAGCCCTAGAGCGTTCGAGGGCCCTGATGGATGGGCCTCCTCCAACCCTCAGCCTCGTCTCCCTCATGGTTGTTGCGGGGTCCAGCCCATAGGTCGTGTCCACGATCAGTGCAACATCGGGTTCTAGGTGGAAGGCCGCCGTCCTCGCCCCCCTGCATCCCACCTCCTCTTGGACCGAGAAGACTGTATAAACCGTTGCCTCCTGGCCACTAAGCCCCTTCAACACCTCTATGAGGGCTAGGCAGCCAGCCCGGTCATCGATAGAGGTAGCGCAGACCAGGTCCCCCCTTCCGAGCAGGCTAAACCTCTTCTCGTAGGTTCCCAGGTCTCCAACCCTCACCCCAATCTCCTCCACCTCGCTTCTGCTCCTAGCTCCGACATCTATCCACATCTCCTTGATGGGGGTCACCCTGCCTGCCTCCTCCTCCGTGATGAGGTGCCTCCCTTCGCCCCAACAACCCCCTCAACCCTCCCCTTACATGTCAGGATGGAGATCCTCTGGCCCTGGAGGAGCCTCTCGTTTATCCCTCCATGGGCCTCGAACCAGACCCAGCCCTCCTCATCCACATGTTTGACCACGAATCCCACCTCGTCCATGTGGGCGCATAGCATCACCCTAGGCCCTTCAGACCCCCTCTTAACCGCTATGAGGTTCCCCATCCTATCCACCATGGCCTCATCCGCCGCTTCGAGGACCTCACGGATGATGAGGTCTCTAACCTCATCCTCAAGCCCAGGAGGGCCGTGAGCTAAAACAAGCCTCTCAAGCCTCTCCATCAGCCCCATAAAGCTACCCGAATATAAATTGGAAAATCTAAATTTAAATCTATAAATCATGCTCTTCCCTATCTTGAAAACATCATTTTGCAGGTGACGATGTTGAAGAAATTTTTTACAATAGAGTTCATATGAAAAAAATTTCTTATATTTAACAAGAATCTTAATCATAATATTGACAATGGTCGCTTTAAAACTTCTTTTAAAGTTTAGGATAAGATTTAGGATCTGTCTTCGCCTTTGTTGCGATGGGAGTAAGGTGCTCCATTAAGCCAGATATTATTAGTTAAAGGGTTCATGACCCTCTCTATAGAAATGAGGCTATTCGCGGTGTGATCTTCTTAAATTATATATAGGGCGGGGAAAAAAATAAATATCGTATACGAGTTAGAAGGCTGGATGTAAATGAAGCCTTCGGACGCCTCCGGAGGAGGTCGCACCCACCTAGCTCGGGGATCGCGGGCTGAAAGGGGTCAAAGCAGAATAGGAATGGTGAGAATATGTTAATACCCGGAAGGATCTCCTATACTGTTTTAACGATGCTCTTCTCCATATCGATGCTGACACTCTTGTACCTCTCTAAAAAGAGGATATATGTGCCGAGGATAAGGGAGCATCCCGGAGTTAAGGCGATAAGCGAAGCCATAGGAAGGGCGGTCGAGATGGGAAAGCCGATAGCCTTCTCTCCAGGCATAGGTTCGATATATGATACTAAATATGCGGGAGATACCGCTGCAGGCCTCACGATACTCGACTTCACAGCCAAGGAGGCCGTGAGGATGGGCGCAAGGCTGATCGTCGGCGTAGCTCCCCCGACGGTCCTTCCGATCGCTCAGGAAATAGTGAGAACCGCTTACTTGGCTCAGGGGAAGCCGGAGGAGTATATAGAGGAGGATACCGTGAGATTCTATTCTCCCGATCAATGGGGCTTCTCGTCAAGCTATGTGGGGATGATGCACAGGGAAAAGGTGGGCGCCAACTTCCTTTTTGGAGAGCACGCTGCTGAGGCGATGGTCATCGCAGAGAGTGGCGCCACCGTCGGGGCTATGCAGGTAGCGGGCACCACAAATGTCTATCAGCTCCCTTTCTTCATCGTGGCATGCGACTATACCCTAATAGGCGAAGACGAATATGCAGCGGCGGCCTACCTCTCTCCAGACCCTGTTCAGAAGGGCATAGTGTTCGGTCAAGATATAGCTAAGATCATCTGCGTCGCTCTTATAGTGATTGGAGCAATTCTTTCCACATTCGGCATAGACGCAGTTTATAGGCTCCTATCCATGTAGGGGGGAGATGGATGAAAGAGGCTTGGAAAAGGGCTTCTTCAACCGTTCTTTTCATCGCGTCGATCATCCTCTTGGTCGAATACTCTTGGAAAGACGCTACACTAACGGCGATATCAACAGAGCTGAATAACTGGGCCGTGGTCATAGGAGCCTTTGCATTGGGCCTCGGGGCTTACAGCCTGATAATGAGGCATGGAAGAATAATCTACCGTCGAGACTCCATGTGGCCTTACAGTACGGTTCTCCTGATATCGATGGTCACCTTTATAGTGGTCGGGTTAACCACGGGAAGCATAACAAGCTCCCAATATAACTGGATATACACAACGATAATACAGCCGGTTTCCAGCACCCTGTATGGGATGAATGCCTTCTTCATCGCCTCAGCATCGTACAGGGCATTCAAAGCTAGAAGCATCGAAGCCCTCCTCCTCCTAATCGCGGCCATATTTCTAATGCTACTAAACGCCCCGATAGGAGGTGTGATCCATCCCATCCTGCCGAGAATTGGAAAGATAATCTGGGATTTCGCCGGAGCCACGGGTATGAGGGCAATACTAATAGGGATAGGAATAGGAACCTTGGCTCTAAGCCTCAGGATAATAATTGGGCAGGAGAAGACACCTTTAGGAGGGGCTGATTGATGTCTATAAGAGAGACTCTAAGCAAGGGCTATAAGCAGATAATCTACCTATGCCTCTTCATAGCCATCGCAGTGCCTCTCGTAAATCCTATAGGTCTCCCCGTTCCTATAGACGAGACGACGAAGGGAGTTTACAACAAACTTGAATCCCTAAAACCTGGCGATGTCGCAGTGATAGGAAGTAACATAGGAGCTGCGATATATGCTGAGGTTTATCCCCAATATGTAGCGGTTCTTGAACACCTATTCAGAAAGGAAGGAGTTAAGATCATCCTAGTTGACCACGGAACCGAAGCGCCAATATTCACTCAAAGAGCATTGAACGAGATCAACGCATATAACAGAAAGAGATACGGAACGGACTTCGTTCATCTAGGATACATAGCTGGAGGCGAAGCCGCGATCGCTGGAATATGCAGAGACCTGCACGGCCTCTTAAAGGTTGACTATTTCGGTAACCAGCTAAGCGAGCTACCTATAATGAAGGATATCGTAGACGCTAGAAACTTCTCCGTTGTCCTCACATTCACGGCTAGCGCCGACTCACAGTTCTGGTTGAATCAAGCCTATGCGCCTTATGGAACCCCTGTGGCATTCGGCCTCACAGCAGTTAAGGTTCCGGATGCATATGCATATTATACTGCAGGGCAGATCTTCGGGATAATCGAGAGCCTTAAGGGTGCAGCCCAGTATGAGATCCTTATAAGGCGGCCAGGTATAGCGGCGAAAGGCATGGATGCACAGTCCTTAGCTCATCTCCTCTACATAGGTCTTCTATTTCTATGCAATATAATGTATTTTGTGGGGGGTAGAAAGAAGTCATGATGGATTCAGGAACCTTATCGATACTGATCTCTACGACGCTTATACTCTTAACATATACAATACTCTACAGGGAGAATCCTGCCTTCAGATTGGCCGAGCACATAATGGTAGGCGCCACCGTTGGACACGCTGTTGTGCTCGCCGTCTTCCAAGTGCGAGACTTGGCATGGATAAAATTTTATAGGGGCATAACCACAGGAGCCATTGAAAGCCTCCTATATATCATTCCAATGATCCTAGGATTACTCCTCTATTTCCAGTTCTCCGCCAGATACAGATATATGTCTCGAGTATCCATAGCCTTGATGCTCGCAGTAGGGCTGGTTTTATCTATAAGAGGCCTTATTCCAGTTAATGTTATTGGACAGATCAAAGGTGCTCTGACGCCCCTGAGAAGCATCGAAGCCGTCGCATATGTGATCGGTGTCGTCTGTGTACTCCTCTACTTTGTATATGAGGAGAGAACATCAAGGTTTGTTGGTCCGCTGCCCAAGATTGGAAGGTATGTTTTAATGTTGACAATGGGTGCATACTTCGCGAATGCGATAATGGGGAGAGTTTCGATAGTGATTGGAACGCTGAGCAGCCTGCTCGTGGCGCCAGCATCCTATCTCATTCCAGTTGCAATGCTCGCGGTTATTGCGGATGCCCTGGTGAGGAGAAGGCCGTCAAAAAAGGAGGAGTGATGGCCTTAGATCTAACCAAAATTCTTGGGGGTAACACGCGAAAAAAGACTTGACGATGAGAGGAGAGCGTTTAAAGAACAAAAATCAGGAGAAGATTTTCCCCCTTTTTTATAAAATTTATGGAGAAAACATGATTTTATAAAAACATCTAACCCTCTAAATGATTCTTTGATAGGGATAGGGGCACCTTCACCTCTCCCATGGCCGACTTTAGGGTCATGATGCCTTCGAGTCCGCCTCCTATCGCCGCCAGATTAAACTCGACATCATAATACTCTGTGCCCCAGCCGACATAGCCGTGGGGGACCTTGAACCTGGCTTTACCATTCACCCTTCCACGACCGGCTTTGAATTCGGTGGCCTGGATCCTCTCGCCATTCAATCCTGAAACCGTTGCCTCGCACTCCCCTTCGATGGCCATCGTGAAGTTGAAGTACCCATATGGAATGACATATACTCCTCTCCATACCCCTATGAGGTCAGCCCCCTCGTCTATCGCCCTTTTATCCTCCACGTACCTCCTATATACCTCGGTCTCGAGGTCGAACTGTTTGGCTAGGCCGGCCTCGTCGAACTCGAATGTTAGCTCCATCCCATCACTCCTCCCCCCGTGAACGATGAATCTAGCCTCGTCTATGGGCTCAAGATATAGCTTTGAAGCCCCCATCTCCAGCATCAGATATCCGCCCTCTATCCTGACCCGGAGATTCTGGAGGTCGCGTGTGTATATCCCCGTCAGCTTTCTCCAACCCTCAGAGGCTCTCTCCACCCTTATCGACTCTGGGTTGAAGGGTTGCCTCCCTCCAACGAGGATGTGGAGGGCCTCCTTTGCCGGGGGCCTCCACCCAGAGTTATCGTTTAGGTTGCATAGGATCACAACCCCGGTCTTAAGCTCTGGATAGAAGGCTAGGTGAGCCGTCCAGCCGAGGTTCCCCCCGGTGTGGGATAGGATGAGCCTCCCGTAGTGCCAACCCCTCTTCCAGGATAGGGCGTATCCGCTTCGGGAGGCTCCCGCCCTGGCCTGGAGCCTCTGCATCTCCTCTAAGGTCTCCTCCTCCAGGATCCTTCTCCCCCTGTAGAGGCCTCCGTTCATCTGAGAGATGAGGAAGTGGGATAGGTCCATGGCCGTGGAGAAGAGGGAGCCGCAGGGCTTCTCCGGGGTTGAGCCCCCATACCAAGGCTTCACGGGCTCGATGGAGCCGTCGGGCCTCTTGGTATAGGGTTGAGCCATTAGCCTCCTGATCCGAGGCGTCTGCTCGAAGGAGCTTGAATGCATCTCTAATGGCCTGAAGACCTCCTCCTCCATGTACTGGGGGTAGGGCTTGCCCGAGATCAGCCCGATGAGGTATCCGATTATGTTGAAGGCCGTGTTCGAATAAACTATCTCCTCGTTTGGAGGGCAGACGGCGATGGCGGACTCCCTGATCATCTCCTCGAGGGGGACAGCCTCCTCCGGGTTGAAGCATATAGGATCCACGTGGACCGGGAGGCCTGAGGTGTGGGTCAGGAGGTTCCTCACCGTCGGCTGCTCCTTGAAGGGGGTTCTGATCTTCACCCCCTCCATGAGCTCGTTCACCGGGTCATCCAGGCTGAGCTCTCCCCTCTCTACGAGTTTGAGGAGGCCTACGGCGAGGACCGGCTTAGAGACTGAGGCTACCCTATAAACCGTCTCAGGCCTCGCCGGGGTTCCGTCCTCAAGGTTTGAGAGGCCGAACCCCTTAGACCAGGCTATCTCCTCCCCCTTCACGACCGCGACGGATAATCCGGGGATCTGCCTATTAACCATCTCCTCGAGGAGGAGACCTTCGACGACCTCGAAAGCCAACTGCCTCCAGATAGGATCGGTCCACCCATTAAAAAACCTCTCCCGCATCGAAATCTCCCAAACCTTCCTCTACTCTAATAACCGCTGTCTGGTCTTCGACCCATTATCAAATTGGGACCCGATTGCCTCTAAACCGGTCAGCAGCCGCTCATGATTTACTGGTGGCATCTCAAAGGCGGATATCACATCGAGCCCAAGATCCGATCCATTTATTGACGGCGAAAGTTATGCTGGATATCCACGGTTTCATCTAGCAAACAGGTACTCTATTCTTCCATCTGGGTGGATCCTCGCCCCGCTCCGCCTCGCAGTCCAGCAGTGAAAGTTTATGGCTACTGGGCATATGGCCGTGTGGGTGCTCGCCATCTCGACCTTCACCGTAAGGGCGGTGGTGTCTCCCCCTATGCCTCCTGGGCCTATCCCGAGGGAGTTGACCTCTGAGAGGAGGGTGAGCTCCATCAATGCCAGCTCCTTATTGGGGTTGGTATCTGTCCATTCCCTGATGCTGACCGCTCTACGGCTCAGCTTGGCCGCTGTGTGGGTCTGCCCCCCTATTCCAACCCCTATGGCGATGGGGGGGCATGGGACTCCCCCAGCCTCCGCAACGCTCTCTAGGACCAGCCTCCTTATCCCCCTTCCACCCTCCCCAACTTGGCTTGGGGTGAGAACCTTCACGACGTTGGCAAGCTCGGCTCCGCACCCCTTAAAGCTTAATATGAACTTCGCATGGCCAGGCCTCGGGTCGTATTCGACCTCAAGGTCTGGTATCCCCACCCCCGAGTTATCGCCTGAGTTTCTCCTGCTTATCGGGTGGACCATGCTCGGCCTCATGTAGCCTTCCCGGGTCGCCTGGACTATAGCCCTCTCAAAGGTTTTCCCGATATCGGCATCGACCCTTAAGCCTCCTCCGATCCATGCATAGAGGGTTGGGTAGCCTGGAGACTGGCATACCGGTATGCCCGACTCATAGGCCAGCTCGGCGTTCTTTATCATGGCCTCTAGGAGCCCCCTAGCCGCGGGGCTTCTCTCCCTCTGGTAGGCGAGCCTGAGGAGCCTCATGGCGTCTGGAGCTATACCAGTGCAGCTCCTCTTGACAATCTCATACGCCACTTGGTAGAGGGTGTTTTCATCTATCCTCTGCATCTAGCCTCCGCCCTCCTCTCCGAATATTTCTGATATTCTTTGTAGGGCTCTCTCCCTCACCATTTTGAATATACTTCTGCCCTGGGGGTCCATCCCCACTATCAGGGGGCCCCAGCCCTCGGCCTCTAGAACCCACAACGCCTCGGGTATGCCCAGGTCCAGCCAGTCTACCCTGAGAACCCTCCTCAGGGTCCTCCCCTGGAGGGCGGCACAGCCCGGTGGGGAGAGGAGATATACGCCGCAGTGCCTCCTGAGGGCTGAGAGGGTCTCTTCCCCCCTCCCACCCTTCCCGATGATCGCCTTCACCCCAAGCCTGCCAAGGATCATCTCCGAGTAGGCCTCCATCCTGATGCTTGAGGTCGGCCCGATGGCGATGACCTCCCACCCCCCGTCCACCTCTCTAACGACCGGGCCCGCGTGGAAGAGGGCCCCACCATCCAAATCCTCTGGGGGCCCTTCTCCGGCCTCAAGATACTCTAGGATCCTCTTGTGAGCCAGGTCTCTAGCCGTGAAGACCACCCCGCTTAGATAGACGGTGTCTCCCACCTCCAGGCTTAGGACCTCCTCTCTTCGGAGGGGGGTCCTCAACCTAACCTCCCGAGGCAAACCCTTCCCCAACACAATTTTATACTGTGATGAGGACACCTCTTTTGAGCTTATATGTTGAAGGATGTGGCATTTAGCTGGGTTGATGAGAATGAGAAGAGGATAATCGAGGTGAGCGACGAGGCCTGGGGATATGCCGAGGTCGGCCTCCAGGAGTACATGACCTCTCAACTATTATCCTCTGAGCTGGAGAGGCATGGCTTCAGGGTTGAAAGGGGGGTGGCTGAGATGCCCACCGCCTTCGTCGCGACTTGGGGATCCGGCCGCCCGGTTATAGGCATCCTAGGAGAGCTCGACGCCCTCCCAGGCCTCTCCCAGAAGCCTGTTCCATACAGGGAGCCAATTGTGGAGGGGGCTCCTGGGCATGGGTGTGGCCACAACATCCATGGGGCCTCGGGGATGGCTGGGGCCATCGCGGCGAAGATCGCCCTCGAGGAGGCGGGAGCGCAGGGAACGATAAGGTTCTACGGCTGCCCGGCGGACGAGACCCTGGTTGGAAAGGTGTG
>JBBIVO010000009.1:0-11775 GCA_037439685.1 Candidatus Bathyarchaeota archaeon
CAAGACGTTCCCCTTGATCCCGGCTCTCCTCGAGGCCTAGGCTCCTGCTCTCCCCTTCATCCCCACCTGTAAGGGGAGGGGCATCTCCCGCAGGGTTTGATGGGGGAGAGGGCCTCCCGAAAAGGGTCTCCCTATTTATCCCTATCCTATCTAGGGCCAGTAGGGTGATGAGGCCGAGGAGGCTTCCCGAGGCTGAGCTCAGGGCCCACCCTGACCAGATGAGGATAAGGGCGGTTATGGGCCCCCTCTCCAGCTGGGAGAGCAGCCTTGGGTCTCCTATCCATGGGGCTACTAGGAAGAGGGATAGGGTTGCCCCTATGAATACGGTGCCTATGGGTTCGAATAGGGCGGATAATAGGGGGAGCCTCCCCCTCCTCAGCCTCCTGAGGATCCAGTGAGCCGCCCCGACGACTAGGCCTCCAGGTATACCTCCCGGAAAGGCGTAGATCGTTCCGATTCCCAAGGCGTTCCTTATGATGCCTATAACAACCGCGGCCGCCGCAGCCCAGAAGGGGCCTAGGAGCACGCCGAGTATTGAGTTGATCATGTGCTGCCCCGGGTAGGCCTTTGTTCCCAGGAAGGGGAACCACAGGAATGGCGCTATTGCGACGCCTAGGGCGGAGAATACGGAGAGGAGCCCTATCTTCCTCAACCTGACAGAGCTGGAATTCAACCGGGATTCACCTCCTCCGCCACCTCTACAACTATTCTGGCCAGTTCCCTGGCGTCTCTCCCCAGGAGGACTATCATGGGCTCCTTCCCCACGTCTCCCCTGTGATAGATGACGTCTGGGGGTCTCCCCAGCCTCTTATATGCCTCTTTCACACCCCATGGTATCGTCATCCCCTCCTTCCTCTTGATATCCTCTGGCTCCCTCTCCCTCTCATAGTAGGATGTCGTGAGGCCCCTCCCCTCCAACAATCTCAGCGCCTCCTCCGAGAACCTGATGTTGACTGCGGCCCTCTTCGAGGGGTCGTATCTGGAGATCTCGAGGATGTATCTCGCTAGGTGAGAGGAGGCGCCGAACCTTGGGGGCATCACCGCCCTAACACCGTTTAGAGCCTTGACCATCCTCCCAGGCAAAGCTGCGATATCCTCAGGCCCCTCAGGGTATGGGATGGCCATGGCCACATTCATCCCCACCTCGGGTGTCACCCCGGAGACGCTTGGGGAGGCCTCGAGGAGGGCTCTGGCCTCATCCACGCACAAGAACACCCTATGCCTCGAGGCCTCCCGGTAGAGGTGGGCCAAGGGGTTCACGGGGCCATGCCCCTTTCCGATGTTTAGGCCGAACTTAATGGCTAGGGTGATGAGCCTCTTCGCCTCCTCGACGGCCCTAGGTATCCTCAGCCCCCTAGCCAGCCCGGCCGCTATCGCCGCCGAGAAGCTGCACCCCGTGCCATGGTCTGTCCTTACCTCGAGCCTCGGGGCCTTAAGGAGGGTGAAACTCCCCTCGAAGAGCAGGATGTCGACGGCCTCTCCCCCCTCGAGGTGGCCTCCCTTCACCACGACAGCCTCCGGTCCGAGGCTGGAGATCTCCAAGGCCGCCTCCTTTGCATCCTCAACGCCCCTGATCTCCATGCCCGCCAGCCTCTCTGCCTCAAGCCTGTTCGGGGTCACCACCGCTGCCTTTGGGAGGAGAACCCTCTTCAGGGCCTCCACGGCCTCGGGCTTTAGGAGGGGCGCCCCAGACTTCGCCACCATGACCGGGTCGACCACCAGGGGGAAGCCATGTCTAGAGGCCTCCTCCGAGACAGCCTCGATTATCTCCTCTGTGTGGAGCATCCCCGTCTTGCCGGCGTCTATGCCCATGTCCTCGGCCACGGCCCTTATCTGCAGCCTGACCATCTCCGGGTCTAGGTCTTGGACGCCCTTCACCGAGTATGTGTTCTGGGCCGTCACGGAGGTTATCGCCACGGCTCCATGAACCCCAAGGGCCGCGAAGGTCTTGAGATCTGCCTGGATGCCCGCCCCACCCCCCGAATCGCTTCCCGCTATGGTGATAGCCACCGGCACCCTATCCATGCTTTCTATCCAGACCAAACCTAGCCTCTCCCTATCCCTCTGTGAGGCTCCGGGAGAATCGAGGAAGCCGACCTTAAGGATGGCTCGCGTGAGGGCTACGCGCCTTCCTCCGCCAGCATTACCCGGATCAGGTTCAAGGGGTCGACGGCGGCCCAGCCGTCCTCTCAGCCAGGTTCCCCCAGCTCCCCCGGCGCCTTCCAACCTTCTCCTATGGACCACAATTTAAACCTTCTCATCGATAGGGCTTCACAGGGCTTGACGAGGCAACCTCAAATAGGCCCCTAGGCTACCATCAATCCTTTAGGCTTCGAGGGCCTTCTCAAATCCTACGGCTTCCCCGTTAGGGTCATCTTATGGTACTCCCCCTTCGAGATTCTGGCGAGCTCCACCAGGAACTGGGTTGGTGTGAGCCTCAGCCTCCAGCCTTCATCCAATGATGGTGGTGACTCCGACTCCACGTGTTTCGTGTTGACGATGCGGACTTTGAAGCCCTCCTTAGCTATGAGGCGGGCCACATCGAAGCAGTCGGCTTGGGCCTCGCTCGTGTACCTCCTCCTCGTCAGGGGGGATATGGGGGGATCTAGAGGGACATTTACGATGCCGTCGGAGATGACTATGAGGGTTGGGATGGCATCCCTATTCCTAAGCTTCTCCCTCTTCAGCACCTTCCAGGCCTCTAGCAAGCCTGCAGCCATTGGGGTGAAGTCGCTCGCCCCCACCTCCCTCAACCTCTTCACCACCAGCTCCAGGTTTGAGGTGGGGTGCTGAAGGGTGAAGGCCCTCGAGCCCTTGAAGACCACCAGCCCCACCCTGTCCCTCCTCCTGTAAACCTCCCTGTGGAAGCTGTATATGGCCTGGATTAGGCCCTCCATCGAATCCACCATGGAGAGGCTCATATCGACGAGGAGGACGATGGAGAAGGGGGCGTGATACTCCCTCACCTTAACCCTGAGGTCCTCCGGCCTTATGGAGATCCCTTTAGCCCTGGGCTGACCAGGCTGATGATGGAGGGCTGCGGCCATAAGGGTCGGAATCAGCGCGATATCTCTAGGCCTCCCCCTTGGCCTGGTATACCAGGCATACCTTCCCCTTAAGAGGGATGAAACCGCCCGGCTCCTTCTACCCCCAGAGGGTGCAGCCCCTCTAGGGGTCTTACTCCTCAAGGGTTTGACCCCTGATGGGACCTTCCTCAACGCCTCCACGGAGCCGAGGATCTTGGCCCCATACTCAGGGGTGGAGGCGGGCCCCCTCCCATAGGTGACCTTGGCCGAGCCCCCACCCGCTCCCAGCCCGACGTCTCTATCGGTGGGGATGAGCCTACCCCTAGCCTCCAATGTTATCTTCGATAGATCCGCCACCCCTACAGCCCCCTCCCTTCTTCTCCTCCTCCTTCCGGCGATTAGAGCTATGAGAGCTGAGAGGGCAAGGCCTACCAGAAGCTCCATGAAGAGGATAGAGGGTGTTGGAGGAGTTGGGAATACTAGGCTCCTAGCGGTCTCTACCAGCAGGGTGGATGAGGCGACGGTGAGGATGAAGACCGCGATGCTGCTGATGAGGCCCCAGAGGGCCCTCCTCCTAAGGCCCTCAACCACCTCCCCGGGTAGTAGGAGGACCCCCCCAAGCCTATCGGCGAAGCCCCTTCCAACCCTGGGCCTCAGGGTTCTCCCGAGGGCTCTCCTTATCTCCCCCTTAGATGGGGGAGGGATCAACCCAGACCTCCTAGTTCTATGCCCAAGGGCTAGGTCTAAGGCCTGGACCACATCCTCCTCCGAGACGGCCTCCCTTCCATCTAGGGCGGCTAGGGCCCTAGCTGCCTTCACAGCCACTATATCGGGCCTGAAGCCGTCCACCTTCAGCCTCGAGCAGGCGTCGGCAACCTTCGAGTAGACCGCTTTAGGGAAGTCCACCCTGGGAAGGAGAGCCCTAGCCCTCTCAACGTTGGAGCGTAGCTTCTCCAGCTCTCCCTCAAATCTTGAGATGAAGCTGAAGGGATCCTTTGAGAACCCCTCGCTCCTCTCGATGATAAGGGCTCTGAGCTCTGGGTCTTCCACGTTCCTCGCCTCGGCGTATAGGCCAAACCTGTCTAGGATCTGGGGCCTCAACTCCCCCTCCTCTGGGTTCATCGTCCCTATGAGGATGAACCTCGAAGGGTGCTGGACGCTTATCCCCTCCCTCTCCACGACGTTCCAGCCCGATGCCGCCGCGTCCAGGATGCTGTCGGTTATATGGTCGGGTAGGAGGTTCACCTCATCGATATATAGGATGTTCTGGTTTGCCTCGGCCAGAAGCCCAGGCTGGAGGGCCCTGATACCCTCCTCAAGGGCCCTATCCATGTCTAGGCTCCCGACGAGCATGTCGTCCGTTATGCTGAGGGGGACCTGAACCATCCTCATGGCCTCCCTCGCCGCCGGTAGCCTCTCCCCAGCCTCCACCCTAGAGAGGCAGGATGGGCACATGTTCGTCGGGTCAGAGGGGTTGCAGCGGAACGGGCAGTCTGCCACCACCTCGATCTCCGGCAGTATCTGGGAGAAGGCCTTGACTATCAGGGACTTGCCCGTCCCCTTAGGGCCCGAGATTAGCACCCCCCCGATGGTGGGGTCTATGGCGTTCAGTATTAGAGCCCTCTTGACGGGCTCCTGGTCGACTATCGCGGTGAAGGGGTATATGATCCCCTGCCTCTCGGTTTGGGACACTAGGGCCTCATCCTCGGCTCCGCTGACCTGGCCTTAGCCATCCATATCGCCTCTGCGAAGGCCTCCCTCACCTGCTCTGGTTTAGCGGGCTCCTCGAAGCCTCCCCCCCTCGTCCTCTGCCCGACGGCCATCACGGCGACCCTCATGATATCCTCCTCGGTGACCATCTTCCTCCCCTCTAGGGATGCGAGGGTCTTGGCAGCCCTGATCGTGGAGATGTCGGGCCTATGGCCGTCTACGTGGAGCCTGATACATGCCAGTGCGACCCCTCTGACGAGGAAGTCTGGAACCTCTACGGCGCTCAGCAGCTCCTTAGCCCTGAAGATACGTTTCCTCAGCCCCTCCTGCTCCTCGAACCACTGTTTATGGAAGCCGACCGGGTCCTCCCCGAACTCGAGGTTTCTCCTTATTATCTCAACCCTCTGCTCCTCGTCGTAGATCCCCTCAACCGATATGTGGAGGGCGAACCTGTCGGCCAGCTGGGGCCTCAACTCCCCCTCCTCTGGGTTCATCGTCCCTATGAGGATGAACCTCGAAGGGTGCTGGACGCTTATCCCCTCCCTCTCCACGACGTTCCAGCCCGATGCCGCCGCGTCCAGGATGCTGTCGGTTATATGGTCGGGTAGGAGGTTCACCTCATCGATATATAGGATGTTCTGGTTTGCCTCGGCCAGAAGCCCAGGCTGGAGGGCCCTGATACCCTCACTTATGGCCTTCTCTATATCCAGGCTCCCCACAACCCTGTCCTCAGTGGCCCCTATCGGCAGGGTTATAACCCTCATCCTCCTAGTCTCAGCCTCTAGGGGGAGGCCCCTAAGACATCTATCTAGACAGGTGGGGCACATGTTCGTCGGGTCTATGGGGCTGCAGTTGAAGGGGCAACCCTTAACGACGGAAACCTCGGGCAGTATGTCCACGAGGGCCCTTACAGCGGTGCTCTTACCTGTCCCCTTCTGCCCCCTGATGAGGAGTCCCCCTATCTGGGGGTTGACGGCGTTGAGGAGGAGGGCTAACTTCAACTCTGACTGCCCTACCAGGGCGGAGAAGGGATAGACGGGACGCTTGAAGGCCAAAACCAATTGAGACTGGTTTGAACCTCTGAAAAAACCTTTCTAAGAATGGAGGGATATCTTCAGTGGTTTTTAAGCCCAGAAGGTTTAGGAGCCTAGAAGGTTAGGCCCCCGAAGCCCCTCCTGACCTCCTTTATGCGCTCCCCTATTCGGCTTACGGCCTTTACATAGGCTTCTCCCAGGTAGAGGGTTGGGAGGGCTTGGGCCTCTAGCCAGAGGCTCCCCCCGATCCTTATCGACTCCCCCCACCTATCGGTGAAGACCGTCATGGTCAGAGAGCCCCTCCTCTCCCCGATAATGGATCTTACCGATTCCATCAGCTCACCGTCTCCATTCAGGCTTTCAACTAGTGCCTCGTGGGGGCACCCGTCCCAGAGTTCCCCGGGGCCAGGGGGTAGGGCCTCCCCTGGGGGATAGGGCTCTAGATCTCCCCTTCTCTCCAGCGGGGTCTCCCACACCGTATCCGTCACCTCCCTTCTCAGAAGCCCTCTTCTCTTGGCGGAGGTTCTGGCCAGTATCCTCCCCGGCAGAACCCCCTTAATCGACCCCCTCACCGCGTAGTCCACCCTGAATAGGCTCTTCCCCTCCTCGCTCCTGAAGGATCCATACTGCCATCTCGCCATGAGGACAGCGGCGTCTATGCCTCTCCCACCCCTCAGCTCAACGGATGAGACCCCTCCCCTAAGCTCGTCCATCCTACCAGGAGGGATGAGGCTAGGCTCCAGCCCCAGCCCCCTCAGCCCCTCGTAGACCAGTTCTATGATGCTCCTGTCCCCAGAAGAGGATGCCATCTCCCATTCCCAGACGGTATCGATATGTAAAACCCTTTCCCTAGGGATGGCCCTCCGCAGTTCCCGAGGAGGAGGCTTTTTATCTCCCTGGCTCAATCCTCTAGGGATTTAAATGGGCGGGGTGCACCTCATCGTCGATGGAGCTCTCAAGGGTAGGGTCGACGAATCAGACATATCCAAAATACTCTCCGAGCTCCCGTCCGAGATAGGGATGAAGGTCCTCTCAGGTCCCCTCATGGTGAAGGGGAGACCGGATAATCCCGGGTGGACCGGGGTTATCATAATCGACAAGTCTCACATAGCCATCCACACATTCGACCTAGATGGCCTCATCTCCATCGACGTATACTCCTGCAAGCCCTTCGATGGAGAAGCCATCCTAGAATACCTTAAGAGCAGCCTCCCCATAGAGAGGCTCTCATCCAGGCTCATATCGAGGGGTGTGGAAAGGGGGAAGTAAGGCTGAATAATCCCCTTACACAACACCTCTATGGATGGATATACGCCGCTTGGACAGAGGCGAGATGGCCAAGCTGCAGGGGAGGAGGGGCTACATCCTCAGGCTCTCCAGGACCGGCGCACGGCTCCATAGGGTCAGCTGCCCTCTAGTGAGGTCGATGAACCCTGATAAGGGAGAGGGGGTTTACCATGCGCCCAGCCTACATGAGGCATTGGAGTGGCTGGATAGAAGGGGCGTCAAGGGGAGGGTGTGCGGCATCTGCCTTCAAAGCCTAACCTATAGGCCGAGGCCCGAGAGGCTGACCGGGGAGGAAGCCCCTAAGGATTAGACCTCCAGAGCACCGTTGACCCCCACAGATCGATGATTATCTTTGAACCCGGGTCAACATCAAGAGGTTCTCCCTGCTCCGAAATGGAGAAGGCATGACTATCCCATCTCCAGCTCAATAATAGAACCTTCTAAACCTAAACTCGGGTTCGAGCACCTCTAATTGGAATTCTGAAAGTTTTTCGATAACAGCATTATAGATTTAAAAGACAGTTTATGGGTACATAATAGAGGGTTGTGGCTTAGGGGCTCATATGGGAGGCTTGAAGCCCTATCATGTATCATACTTGTTCTCGGGGTCCTCGGAGACCAGCTATCGACGGCTGCGGTCCTCAGCCGCTCGGGATTCCTCGAGTTAAATGAGAGGGCTGCCCTACTCATCTCAATGGGGCTCTGGTCACACTTGGACCTCCTGTTCATGTTCCTGGGCGTCCTGATCCCCTACCTATCGGCCAGGCTCACCAGGTTCCCACCCCTCAGAGGCCTCTTCGCCTACCCCATAATCCACGGGATCCTCAGGCTGGGAGCCACGATCTGGAACCTCTCCCTAATATTTCTTTAATGCTAGCCGTAGTCAGCAGTTTCAGAATGGATGGGTTTTAATAGGGGTTTATTTCTTCTATTCCTTTGATGTCTTACGAGGAGCTCCTTACTCCGAGGGAGGCGAGGGGCATGCTGAGGGTCAGCAACAAGACCCTCTGGAGCTGGTACAAGAGGGGGCTTATCAGGGCTGTGGTCCTGCCAACCGGGAAGCTTCGATATTATAGGAGCGACATTGAAAGGATACTGATGGGTGAGAGGTTTGAGGGCTGTAAAGGCGGTGGTGTTCGGGCATAATGGCGATGTTGAGGCTCTGCTTAAAAGGTTCAACCAGATGGTTAATAGGTGCATAGATTATGCCTTGAGCAACAATATCAGTTCACCTATGAGGCTTGAAAGGGTGTTGTATGAGGAGTTCAAGCAGGGATACTGATTTGCCACCCACTATTGCATCTCAGCGTGCAGGGTTGCTTGTGGGGTGATCCGCAGCTGGAGGAGGCTTAAGAAGAGAGGAAAAACAAAGACCGAAAGGCCTGTATTCAGCGCATATATGATGAGGCTCCAGTAGGAGCTGATGAGATTTAAGGGGGACAAAATAATCGTTACGACTGAGCCGCGTCAACATATTGAGATACCCCTTGTAGTGGGCTCTTACCAAAGAGGGTTTGTAGAAGCCTGGGAAAGGGGAGAGGTCAAAGCTGGTGAGGTAACTCTCCTCAGAGATAGAGCCGTCACAACCTTCGTGAAAGAGGTTGGAGAGAAGACCCCTAAAGGCTACGCAGCCATTGACATCAACCTTATGAGCTTAGATTTGCTGAAGGCTAAAGGCGATGCCTTTGAATACCGAAAGATAGACCTGAGGAAGGTCTACGGTGTAAGGGTTCACTATTTTAAGAAGAGGAGGAAGATCCAAAACCTGTCGAGGATTAAGCCAAAAACATCAGAAAAGCTAATGAGGAAATACTCTAAACGTGAGGGAGATAGGGTTAACGATGCACTTCATAAACTCACAGCCAGCATCGTTGATGGGCTGTCCAAGGAGGGGCTCTCCCCAATCCTTGAAGACCTGAAGGGGCTGAGCTATAATGCCACGAGAAACAAACACGCGAAACGTAAAAACCGCAAGGTCTCATCGCTGCCGTATAGGAAGATCCAAAGCCTCATAGAGTATAATATGGCTTGGCTGGGCTATAGGGCACATTACGTATCCGCATGGAACACCAGCAGAACCTGCCCGAGATGCGGGCGTTTGCCCAAGAAAAACGGGCAGGCCTTCAAATGCCCATGCGGATACGAAGCCGACAGGCACCTCACAGCCTGCATAAACATCCTCAAGATGTGGGGATGCGGGTTCACCCCGAAAGCCCTCAATGAACTCATCGAGAGGGAAGGGTTGAGTAGGGATGAAAGTAACCAAATTATTATATATCCCTACTTAACTCAGAACCCTATGGACCCTACAGGATCGGTCTCCTCAGCCGCCCGATATAACTGGAAAGATGGCTACCTCGTCTCCGGCTCTCAGCTTGGCCGAGGGGTGTAGGCGCCTCCCGTTGACCAGGACTCCGAGGCCCCTCCTCTCAAAGGCGTATAGGTACTCCCTCCCAAGCCTGCCTAAGAACTCCCTGAGGGTCAAGGCATCCTCCTCAACCTTGAAGACGGAAGGGGTTGGATACATCACAAGGCATCGAAGAATGAATGAGGAGGAGGGCTTATGGCTTTCGGATAACGGGCTCTGGAAGCCGCCCGGTTCAGGTATGCTTCAAGGATTTAAGCCTTAAGGTCATGAGAGGTTTTAGATGTTCAAGGCCTCCGCGGCGGAGAGAGAGGCTCTACTGGCCGTCCTCAAGGCTACGAGGGATCGGCCGTCCTCTAGGGTTGAGATGGTGGAGGGCTGCCGGTCGACGGAGGAGGTGTTGAACAGGGTTCTGGACCATCTATGCATCGAGGGGCTTATCTCGGAGGAGGGAGGGAAACTAAGGGCTTCCCATGGGCAGAGGCTGAGGATAGCCCTGGAGGCGGTTAGGGCGGGCGCGGGGGTTGAGAGGGTTAGCAGGGCCCTCGGCTGGCAGGAGTTTGAGGAGATCTCAGCCCACATCTTCGAGGAGAACGGCTTCTCGGTTCGAAGGAGGTTCAGATTCAAGGCTCAGGGGAGGAGGATGGAGATCGACATAGTGGCATCTCGCCGCCCCATCATAATATGCGCCGAGTGTAAGGGGTGGTCGAGGGGATTGGGCGGCTCCGCGGTGAGGAGGGCGGCAGAGGCGCATGTGGAGAAGGTGAGGAGCCTCGGGGAGATCCTCCCCAAGCTCGTTAAGAGGCTCGGCCTCATGGGATGGAGCCAAGCCCTCACCATCCCCGCGGCCGTATCCCTCACAGCCCCGGATACCAAGATCCACTTCGGGGTTCCCATCATCCCCATCACAGAGCTCCCGAGCTTCCTAGGCGAGTTCGAGGCCCACCTAGACTCGCTCACCCACTTCAAACTCCGTCTCCCCAATATGGGGAGGGGGCCTATCCAGACCATCCTAAGGCCCGAGGTTTAGTCCATTATCGCCTTCTGTTGGGGTGAGGCAACGGCTCGGGCAAGGGATCCCCTTTGAGAGCATGGGGTATGGGCCTCGGTCTTTCAGCCCTCGCGGTCGTGTTCGACGGCCCTTTAAGCCGATGGATGGTATCACCTAGAGGCGTTGGGAGGGCTTGATAGCCCCCATCGCGTTGAAATCTCTACCTAATCGGGATCCTCGCCTAGTCCGGGGTATAGGTCTGGCGGGTGGCGCTTATGCCAGTCTGTCAGCGATTGGTAGGCGCGAGCCACCGCTAGGATCCTGTTCTCATCATATGCTCTGCCCATGAACTGGATCCCGGTCGGCAGCCCTTCGTCCGTGTAGCCGTTGGGCACCGAGATGGAGGGGAGGCCTGCACAGTTGCCTATGGCCCCCATAAGGTCTCTGACCGCGCCCCTGAGAGGGCTCCTGAACTCCCTGTCGATGGGGGTGGCGGGGGCCGGCCTAGACGGCGCCACGAGGGCGTCATAGGGGGCCATGGCCTCATCAACGGCCTTGGAGATGATCCTCCTTATCCGCATGGCCCTCAGATAGTCCTTTGCGAGGATGGCCATCCGGGCATATCCCCCGAATCTGTCCTCTGGGGCCGTGAGCTCTGAGGCCCCCCCGCCCTCGATGAACTCCTCGAAGGCGCTCGCCGACTCCGCGTATAATATAATCCTCGTGACGGCCTCGTATGGCAGGTCCGGGAGCTCTATCTCCTCGATGGAGGCCACCTTTCCGAGATCCCTGAGGCTCCTCTCGAAGTTGGCCAGGACGGCCTCATCCGCGCCCATAGTCACACCCTTCACGTAGGCCAGCTTGAACCTCCTCCTCGGGGGCCTGGGGTCGTATCTGAAGGGCCTGTCGACGGTCGATGGATCCCTCGGGTCCACTCCCGCCATGGCCTCTAGGACTATGCCGCAGTCGTCGGCTGAGAGGGAGAGGGGCCCCAGCTTATCCAGCGTCCAGCTGAGGGCCATGGCTCCGAACCTGCTCACCCTCCCGTAGGTGGGCCTAAGCCCGGAGACCCCGCAGTTGTTGGCTGGGCTGAGGATGGAGCCCCAGGTCTCCGAGCCTATTGCGAAGGGGATGAGGCCCGCGCAGACGGCTGCCGCGGAGCCGCTCGAGGAGCCCCCGGTCCAGCGGTCTGGCCTCCACGGGTTCCGAGGTGGGCCGGTGAAGGAGGCGTTTGGCTGGCGGTAGCCCATCCCCCCGGCCAGCTCGATCATGGCCAGCTTCGCGGCCAGGACCGCCCCCGCCTCCCCCAGCCTCTCGATAACCGCCGCGTCATAGTCGAAGACCTGCCCCCTGAAGGGTGAG
>JBBIVO010000009.1:11834-22279 GCA_037439685.1 Candidatus Bathyarchaeota archaeon
TCACCCCATATGGTATGCCGTGGAGGGGGCCCCTATAATGGCCTTCCTCCATCTCCCTCTCAGCCCTCCTCGCCTCCCTCAGGGCCCTATCTCGGGTGACGGTGACGACTGCGTTGTACCTCGGGCCGATCTCCTCTAGGCGCTCAAGGAATAGTTCAGCCAGCTCTACCGGGGTGGTCCTTCCCTCCCTTATGAGGCATCCGAGCCCCCTTATCGTGGCGTATACCGGGCTAGGGGGCATCCTCCCCATCACCTCTATATGGCCTGAAGATGAGGGGCGGCTCATCCCAGTTGTTCAGCTTGACCGACCTCATCTCGGCCGAGAGCTCCAGGATCCTCTCCACGCCCCTTTTCACCTCCTCGAGCTCCTCTGAGCTGAGCCTGCCACCATACCTCCTCCTGACGAGTTCGAAGAGGATGCCTGCCTCCTCTTCCCCTGGGTCATACATGGTCTCAGAGATAAGGGGATGGAGCGGACCGATAAGTCTACCGAGTCCCATAAGAAGAGGATTCAACCCCTGAGGGCCCCCAAGACCGAATTCGATCCCTTCACCATAACTTTATACGTTTAAATCGAAGATGATTTTTATAAAAATCTAAAATCTAAACTCTCTTCTTTACCTTCTTCATAGATTTATATATCGTGGGATTGTTCAGCAATATCACCGCTGCTGAGTGCGAGCACATACCCTTCGATTGGAAGCCTGGACAGGTGCAGCTCACCCTCCCATCGAGGGATACCGAGACCGTGTACGTCCCGTGATCTCCGATAACATTATACCTCTCTTCGCTTATGCGCTCTATCCTCCTCCCCTCGACGAGCTTGACCGCCTTCTCCACCATCCTACCCACGGACAGGGGGATCATCCCCGAATAGGCGATGTAACCCTAAAGGGTCTAGTTCTGTTTCGAAGGCGCAGTATTTGAATCCTCCCTGAGGCCATGATGGGCTGGTTGGATCCTCGGCTTTTCGGTCTCACCCTGCCATGAAGGCCTCAGCCAGGCGGTATAGGACCACGGTTCCGAAGACGAGGTTCTCTATGGAGATCCTCTCGTCAACGCCGTGGGCCATCCTCAGGAGCTCCTCCAGCGGCATATCCGCCTTCAAGGGCTGGAAACCGTAGCATATCGACCCCCTCATCCTGAGGTGCTTGGAGTCGGTGCCTCCGGTGGACATGGTGGGGACGACGCGGCTATCTGGCACCAGCTCCCTCAAGACCTCCTCGATCTTATCGTATAGTGGCGTCCCTATCGGGGACTCGGAGGGCTCGCTCGAGTGGACCGGCTCGATCCTAACCTTACCTAAACCCCTCAGAGCCTCTTGGACCTCTCTCAATAGGTCTTCCCTCGACTCTCCTGGGAGGATTCTGCAGTCGAGGATCGCCTCACACTCAGATGGTATGATATTCTCCTTCACTCCACCCCTGATCATCGTCGGGGCTATCGTGGTCCTGAGCATCGCCCTGAGGGCCTCAGCCATGCCGGGGCTCCTCCTCCCCATCAAGTCTAGGATATGGTCGGCCGTCAAGGGGTTGAGGAGGAGGCCTGCAAGCACCCTCTGATGTAGGCCCCTTTGGGCTGCCACTTCCCCGATGAACCTCCTCACGGCCGGGGTGGCCCTCATCCTCGTTCTATGCCTCCCAATCCTCTTTATGGCCTCGGCCATGCGGAGGACCGCGTTGTCCGCCACTCCGGGGATCGAGCCGTGGCCTGGCCTCCCCTCAGCCCTAACCCTTACCCAGTTGACCCCCTTCTCCGCCACCTGAACGGTGAAGAGGCTTCGGCCTCCTACTGGAATGGAGTACCCTCCACCCTCGTTTATCACATAGTCGGCTTTGATGCTCTCTGGGTGGTGCTCCAATAGCCATCTCACCCCCGCCCTTCCTCCCATCTCCTCATCCGCCGTCGCTGCCAGGATCACGTCCCCCCTAGGCCTTAGGCCCCTCCTCCTGAGGAGCCTCATCGCCATCACCTCCTGGGCGACCATCGACTTCATGTCCAACGCCCCCCTACCCCAGACATAACCCTCTCTGACGACCCCAGCATAGGGGTCTACACTCCACTCCTCGGGATCCGCGGCCACGACGTCGAGGTGAGATAAGAAGAGCAGGCTTGGCCCGCCTCCAGATCCCTCTAGACGGGTTATCAGGTTGCCCCTCCCAGGCTCAGCCTCCAGGACCAGGCACTCGAACCCCTCACGCTCTAGGACCCCGGCCAGGTACTCGACGGCCTCGATCTCGTTGCCCGGCGGGTTGGTGGTATCGATCCTGATAAGGTCCTGAAGGAGGCGTGTAACCTCCCCCCTTATCTCCGGGATATCTAGGGACGATGAGCCCATATCTAGGCCATAACTAGAATGGAGGCCTGTACGTAAATACATGCCCCTCATCTTTAGGGCTAGATTTAAGTTCGGGGAGGAGCGCATCTTAGGGATCTTGCCCTATGGACAGGGGTACGAGAGTCCTATTGATGCTTGGGGTCGCCCACTCCCTGAACCACTCCCTCTTCCTTGTCCTCCCACCCCTCCTATGGGATATCTCCAGAGACCTCGGCGCCTCCCTCCAGTCCATGGGGGCGGTCTCCACGTTGGCCTTCCTCCTCTATGGAGGGGGCGCCCTCATCGGCGGGCCCCTCTCAGACCGCCTCGGTGGGGTTAGGGTCTCGACGCTGAGCCTAGCCCTATCAGGCCTCTCCGCCCTCATATTCCTATTCTCCGGAGACCTGCTCACCTTCGGGTTTGGGATGGCCCTGATGGCCTTCTGGGCGAGCTTCTATCACCCAACCTCCAACAACCTCATCTCAAGGCTCTTCCCAGAGAGGACGGCTGAGGCCATGGGCCTCCATGGCGCGGCCGGAAGCGTGGGCCAGATCCTCACACCGACGGTTGCCTACCTGATAGGGGCCCTCCTAGACTGGCGCCTAGCCTACGCCATCTTCGGGGCCCTCTCGATCCTCTCAGCCATCGCCTTGAGGGGAATATCCATGGAGGAGGGCAACCCCGAAGGCCATGAGGCCTTCCAGCCCCTCAGGATATTCAGAGCCCCGAACCTCTGGCTCCTCTTGCTCTACAACATCTTCGTGGGCCTCTTCTACAGGGGGGTTGAGCTCTTCTTTCCAACCTTCCTAAGCTCGAGCAGGGGCTTCTCCGGAGGCCTAGCAGCCTTCTCAACCTCCCTCATCCTCCTCTTCGGCGTCTTAGGCCAGTATCTTGGGGGTAGGGGCGCGGACAGGTATGGGTCGAGGAGGGTCATATTAGCCTCCTCAGCCGGGGTCCTGATCGGGATGCTGATTCTGCTCCTCTCGCCCATAAACATCGTCGGGGTCCTCGCCTTCTTCGGAGCCGCCTACTACGCCCACCAGCCCGCTATGACCTCCCTCATGGGCTTGGTCTCACCGAGAGGCCTGAGAGGGACAGCGTATGGGGTCATGTTCTTCTTCACCTTCGGCCTCGGCTCTGCCTCGACAACCATGGTGGGATACCTGGCAGACAGGTACAACATCGAGCTGGCCTTCTGGTTCATGACCCTCATATCAGCCGTGACCCTGGCCACATCCCTGGCGATCCTAAGGGTCATCAAGGAAGATAGGGCCGAAAGAAGATATGAGAGTTGAACGAGATCAGTCTGCTCGAAAACCTATTTATCCGAAGTCGGAGATCAACTTAATGGGCTCGTGGTCTAGCTAGGATAAGACGTCAGCCTGCGGAGCTGGTGATCGTGGGTTCAAGTCCCACCGAGCCCGCCAATATCTTTTTAAGCTCCATTAATGAGTTGAGGGGTTTCCGGCATCTTCTCTTCAATGCAGAGGTTTTACATACACCCATAGATTTCATGACCAACATAGTCTTACCGCCTCATAGAAAACCGGTGGCCTTATGAACGGAATTAAATTGTGGGGGAAATAAGAGTTAGGGTTGTATCATGCGAGCGGTAATCTTCTCGAGGAGACCGAGCGATTTTGAGTGGGCTTGTGAAGGGGGGCCTCTAGTTTAGCCCAACGGAGCAGAATTATATCTATCCGAAGCCTCTTTATTTGGGCAGGTTGAGGGTCTCAATCCTAATCATCGGAGCTGTGGAGAGGGGGGTGCTGGAGGCCCTTGTTCAAGGGCTGCCGGGGCCCCTCCCCATCGATGAAGTCACTGTCCTTGATGATGCCTTGGAGGTGCCGGAGGAGGCCTATGAACCCAGGAGGGGGTAGTACAGGTCCAGCCTCATATTATCGATGATTGAAGCCTACGGGCCCTCATTGGATGGTGAGAGGGTGCTCGGGGTGACCAGCGTCGACCTCTACGCCCCGGGCCTAAACTTCGTCTTCGGAGAGGCACTGGTATTCAGGGGGCCTGCCCTCATATCGGTATATAGGCTTAGGCCCGAGTATTATGGGATGCTATGGGATGAGGGGCTCTTCCATGAGAGGGTTCTGAAGGAGGCTGTCCACGAGTTGGGCCACACCTTAGGCCTAGGCCACTGCAAAAACCCAAGGTGCGTCATGTTCTTCTCTAACAGCATTCTAGAGACCGACAGGAAGAGTGCACAGCTTTGCAGATTATGCTATAATAGGGTAATTGAAAATTTGAAAAATGATTTAACATGAGATTTTAAAAAGAATTTTGAAAGAATTTTTAGATTAAGTAGAAGATTTGGGGAAACCCTTTAAAGGACATGAATACTATAAGATAGGTCTTCCATTTTAGTTTTCCATTTGCATGCTGAACTAAAAATGGAGAAAACTAAATCATATGAGTGATTTGGAAAACCTTCTGGCAACCCTTGGGATTTGTTATTAAAACTTTGGGGTGATAACTTTCGGATTTCTTTGCTTTGGATCCTCGAGTATCTGGAGGCTTGATGAGATGCTTTTGTTTTATTATGATCCTTTGCCTCCTTGAGATTTTAGTCTTACCATTTCTCCTGGGCATTAATCCGCGAGGGAAGTTGAAAGTGAAGATATTGTAAGTTATCCTTTTAGGGGCCTTGATGAGATGCTTTTAGAGGATGTGGCCTTAATCGAGTGGCTCCTCAACCCTTAGGGGGGTGAACCATGAGTCCGAGGAGAACTGGGATCATCGCCACCATAGTCTCCCTCGCCATATTCGGAATGCTGGTATATTCCACTGCCGTGGACAGAAGGGGTGAAAAATTATTACGGATATTGAAGAGAGCCTCGGCCCCGTGCCCTTTGATATGTTCGCTACGAAGACATCCTTCGAGGTCGTGGCGAAGGCTTGGAGGGAGCGGAACATCACCTTATACCTTCCTACCTGGCTGCCCCATGGGCTCAAGCCCACAGCGGCCTGGGTCGTGATCAGAGACGGGGGGGCTGGAAGCCTGGCTATCCTCCTCTTCAGCAGCGTGGGGATAGATAGGATAGCCACCGCGGAGCTGGCCATAGAGGTTTCGCCTATGGGAGGCATACCCTACCCCCCAAATATAACAAAGGGTTACTTCACCACTATCAAGGGATGGAGGGCCTACATCAATGAGAAAACCCCTATGGGTTGGCCGGAGTACAAGGAGCTTTATGGGGTGGACTACTCGAGACAAGTCGTTGTTCAGATGGGGGCGCTAACCTATGATTTTAGCGGGGCACCTTTCCTGACAATAGAAGATATGATAAAGATCGTTGAGAGCATGGAGCCGGCCAAAGTCGGTTGACCTCCCAATATCGATGCCAATATTCATCGAGGAGGAGGGATGGGGCTTGCCGAGAAGGTTGAGATGAGGCCATTTATAGAGCTCAGTTTCATAGAGCTTAGTGAGTTGAGCAGAATGGGAGAGGTGGAGCACCTCCTCTCTGGGATTAGAGGCTATGCGGAGGAGCTCGGCCTAGACCTCTCAAAGCCTGAGGACAGGTTCAAGTGGTTTCTCGCCTCGATCCTCTTCGCTAAGAGGATCTCGGCGAGGTTGGCTATGAGGACGTTTAGGAGGTTTGTGGAGGAGGGTTTGACAACCCCAGAGGCGATATTGGAGGCTGGATGGGAGAGGCTTGTTGAGGTGCTAGACTCTGGGGGATATGCCAGATACGACTTCTCCACGGCATCCAACCTACTAGAGGCGATGGGCAGGATCATCAGGGAGTATGGAGACCTTGAGGGCCTCCATGAGGCCTCAAGCGACCCCAGGGACCTGGATAGGAGGCTGATGGAGCTGAAGGGCATAGGCCCGGTGGGGGTTAACATATTCCTTAGGGAGTTAAGGGGGATATGGGTGAAGGCCGATCCGCCACCTTCAAGGATGGCCCTTGAGGTGGGGAATAGGCTGGGGATAAAGGATGTTAAGGAGAAGGAATCCGCCCTTGTGAGGATCGGGTTGGAATATTGTAAGAGGAGGAGGTGTGGCCAATGCCCGGTTGAGGGCTACTGTTGTGGAAGACTCGAAGAGGTGGTGAGAAATCCTCGATCATCATAAAAATAATTTAGATTTTTATTTAGTTTTTATTTCTTATCTGATTTATAGACATTGATTTCATCGACACTTCTTATAGTAGCTCCATGATCAGTTATTACCTTCGAAACATCATCATAATTTATGTTAAATCCTCTAATAATTATTTTGACAGTCTCCGTTATAGCATCTACTTCGGTCACCACGATGTCCACCTCTTCCGTTCCCTCGGTTTCACATAGAGCCTTTGAAAGCTCTATTATGGATTCTTCTCTTGACTTCAAGACATCTATAACCAACCTCTTAGTCTTTACGACCATTAAAACCCTCCTAACAATATACATATAACTGTTGTAACTACCCCTATCAGGGCCGACTTAAAACCGCTCAAGAGGAGGCTCTCCCTAGATATCTCTCCAAGATACATCCCCAATATATAGAGGAGGGAGAGCATAAGGATGAGGGAGATCCTCACCGCATATGGAAAACTCCAGTAGGCCCATGCTGGATGCTATGAATGGGGTTGAGGCGATGGAGGCGGCAACCGCTGGAGAGGCCCCATCCACGAAGGCAGCCCATAGGGTTGCGAACCTTGAGGCCCTGCCGAGGAGGGTCTTGTCAAGCCTCGTAAAGAGAGCCTCCTCCAACTCCTTAAGCCTCCTAGACCTCTCAGCCATCTCGGCCAGGTATGCTCCTGAGAATCCGGAGACGCCCATGGCTATGGATAGGCTCACCATCAGGCCGGTCACGATCTTGGGGTCATTGATGCCAGAGGTGTATGACCCAATCACAACCCCTAAAGCGGTGATAGCACCATCGAAGGTGTTAAGTACAAAGTATCTCCTGGAGACCTCGTCGACATTAGAGATCTTTATGTAGCCCTTAAATTTATCTATCAAACCAAAGATCTTAGATATGATCTTGGGAAGATCACTCAACCTTGAACCTCCATTTAAAGGTGAAGATCCCACCTGGAAGTTCACAAGCCTCTAGTTCATAATAGCTTCGCGTCTCATCCGAGAACTCATCCAAGCCGGAGCCTAAGCCCATTATAATCTCTGAACTCCCTAATATATGAGGCTCTTCGAGGTTCAAAGGATTGAGAAGCTTCTGGCTAATAAATTTTTTGGCCTATTCTTAGGATACTGTTAACTTTGTGTTTTGAGGTATGGCGGTCCTCCTAGGGTCTGGTGGGTTCTGAGCCAGTTGTGCCAGAGGGCGAAGAGGGAGAGGCCGACCGCCTGAGGCCTCTTCTCGTCTGGGGGTTGTGGTAGAAGCGCCTAGTTCTGTCCTTCAGGGTGCAGAACCATCGCTCTATCGGGCTCCTGGCGCCGAAGGTCTCGTGCCTCCACCTCAGGCCGGGGCTGCGTGGGGCTTCCGGGTACCATGGGCCACTGTCGAGCAGGATGAGGGGCTGTTGAGGCACGCCTTCAGGACCTCCCGGGGGAGAGCTCGGCGTCTAGGATGCTCCTCTGTCAAGATGCCGTATGGCGAGGAGCTCCTTGGTCTTCACATCTATGGCTGCCCAGACATGGAACTGTTGCCCGGCATCCCTCAGCCTCGTCTCATCCAGGGCGACCAGCCTGCGCCTCCTGGGCCTCACCCCCAGCCCCACACCCTCGAGCCTCCTGACCCCAACACCAGACCGAGACGTGGCCCGCATCCACAGCGCGGCAAACATATGCCGCCTCCCTATAGCTCAGGCCGGCGACGTAGAGGAGGAGGCCTCCACCCTCGACCGAAGCGAAACCCCCTCACGCCTGAAGAGCCCCCCTTTGAGGGCTTTGAGGAGCACGTCCATCCGCTCAACCCTTGGATAGACCCCTCAAAGCCCGATAAAAATCAAGGCTCATACCCGTCTATTGTCGGAGAAGGCCATCTTTCTCCCCTTTTAGGCCCATAAAGGTTAAATGAGCCAGCCTTAGGCAAGGAAAACTTAACCCGACAGCTTAAGGGGATGAGCCAAGATCAAAGGGTAACAGCATCATGGCTGTATATGTAGTGGTCGCAGCAGCCTCCTATATAACCGCAACAAGGCTAATAGCAGAATCAGGCTACGAGCTCGCCATGCTAACAGCCCTAGGAGCCAAAAACATCTAATTTCCAAATTAGTCTTGACCTACCCCATAACAGTAGCCTTTCTAGGAGCGATTCTGGGATCAGTCTAGGCACAGCCGGAGCCCAAACAACCTCATCAGTCATCAGGTGGGCACAGCAGAGCGTGGACATAACGCCCTTCCTAAAGCCTGAACGAGGCCTCCAAACCCCTTTATTAACATTAGCCTCATCAATCCTAGGATGCATATACCCAGCCTTAAAATTCACGTGCAAATACATGGAGCAACGGTTATGAATGTGCTATCACCTTTGTGCGCGTGCAGCACAGCGATAGTTGTGGAGAATATTTATATTTGGCATTTTTTATGGAATAAATGGTGGTAAATGTGGAAGCAACTGTTAAAATAGATAGGCAGGGTCGAACGGTCCTTCCGAGGGAGGTTAGAAGAGCCCTTGGAATAGACGGAGAGGCGGAGATGGTGTGCAGGGTTGTCGGAAACAGGGTCATACTGGAAAGGTTCTCCATCGACTCAGTCCACAGGGCCTTCGCCGAGCTAGAGGAGATAGCGCCTATCCTAGAATTAGATACCATGAAGGTTGAGGGTGAGGATAAATACCTTGACAGGGGATATGCGCTCCGCAAGATTGGGATTCGAGGCATTGGTTGACGTCGGCATCATAGTTCTCGCCCACCTCAGAAATCCTGCACGCATATATGCAGCCCAACTACTATTGGACGCCCTGACGCTTAAGAAGCGCATCTTAATTCCCGTGAACACCTATCTGGGAGCCTATGTAGTTATGACGAGGTACCTAAAACTTAGAAGCGACCGCGTGGCAAAGGCTCTGCTGAAAACCCTATCCGTCGAGTCTCCAGCGCTCTATGGGAACCTCCCGAAAGCCGTCGTTGAAAAAGCCCTAACCTCCGCGTCAGAGCTGAACATATCCTCATGGGACGGCTATCTACTAGAGCTAGCAAAAGAAATTGGAATCAACAAGATATACACAATCGACGAAGAACTAGCAGAGAAAGTTAGAGACATGGAAATTGAAAATCCCATCCCCAGAAACGTTATGAGAGAATACCACCAATACATACAAGAAAGAGTAATGTAATACCATCCGAGTAGAGCAGGGAGAACGCGAAGACCCTGATGAGGCCTCCCGAAGCCTTTTATAACCCCTGTTGAGACTCCGTCTCCGGCGCCATATGCTTGGCTCAAGGGAGATAAGGGAACTCATAGAGAGGGGGAGGCTCGTAGAGGGCTATATAGACCTTGATAGGCAGCTTCAGCCCTGCGGCTTCGACCTCTCCCTGGGCAGCGTCCACGCCCTTGAGGGGATGGGGAGCGTCGACTTCACAAACCTTGAGAGGAGGCTGCCGTCCACGGCCCCCCTGGAGCCTGACCCGGAGGGCTGGTTCAATCTGCCGATGGGCTCCTACCTTGTGGTCTACAATGAGGTGGTGAGGCTGCCCCTGGATATCGCCGCGGTGGCGAGGCCTAGGTCCACCCTCTTGAGGTGTGGGGCATCCTTGGAGACGGCTCTCTGGGATCCAGGGTATGAGGGTAGGAGCAGCTCCCTCCTCGCCGTCCACAACCCTAGGGGCATCAGGCTGAGGAGGGGCGCCCGCATAGCTCAGCTGATCTTCTTCAGGGTGGGAGGGGTGGAGGAGGGGTATAGGGGGGCCTACCAGGGGGAGCGCCTGGAGGGTTAAGGGCTTCAAGCGAGGGAGATTTTGATAATCATTTAAATGTTCATCGAGGGTTGAAGGTCCAATTGGTGATCTGATTGAGCGTCGGCCTCTTCAGGGAGAGGTTGGCTAGGGAGTTCGACGAGAGGACCGCCAGGTTTCACACCTCGGTGGTGGAGGATCTGAGGATCTTCGAGGAGGATATCGATGGGACTGAGGCCCATGACATAATGCTCCATGAGGTGGGGGTGATACCGCGAGACGCGTTGAGGCTCATCCTGAAGGCCCTTGAGGAGGTCAGGGATGAGTGG
>JBBIVO010000009.1:22300-36931 GCA_037439685.1 Candidatus Bathyarchaeota archaeon
GTGAGGGTTGGGGCAGAGTTCGAGGATATCCACGAGTACATCGAGAGGAGGGTGATAGATAAGGTCGGCGTCCAGGTGGGGGGGATGCTCCACACGGGGAGGAGCAGGAACGACCAGGTGGCCTTAGACATAAGGATGAGGGTTAGGGAGGAGCTCCTCGAGACGGCCAACGCCGTACTGAACCTCATAGAGGCCCTATTGGGGAGGGCTGAGGAGCACGTCGAGACCCTGATGATGCTCTACACCCACGGCCAGCACGCGCAGGTGGGAACCTTCTCCCACTACCTGTTGGCCTATGTGGACGCCCTCGTGAGGGATTTCCAACGCCTGATGGAGTGCTACTCGAGGGTTAACATGAACCCCCTAGGGGCGGGGCCGGTTGGGGGGACCAGCATCGGGATAGATAGGCGCAGGACCGCGGAGCTCCTCGGGTTCAACTCTATCTCCGAGAACTCCATAGACGCGACGAGCAGTAGGGACTGGGCCATAGAGGCCTCAGCAGCATGCTCCATCCTCATGTCGGGGCTGAGCAGGTCGGCATCGGACCTCATAGAGTGGTCTACGAGGGAGTTCGGCTACATCGAGCTGGCCGACGAGTATTCATCCTCCTCGAGCATCATGCCCCAGAAGAAGAACCCCTCAACCCTGGAGCTGATAAGGGGGAAGGCGGGGGAGGTTTTCGCCACCCTTCTCGAGCTCCTCACGATGGTTAAGGGGGTTCAGAGCGGCTATCACCAGGACCTGCAGGGGACCAAGCCACCCCTATGGAGGTGCTTCGACACCACCAGAACCTCCCTGGAAGTGATGGCCGGGGTCATCTCAACCCTAAAGGTCAACGGGGATAGGATGGCCGAGGCGGTGAAGGGGAGCTTCACCTACGCCGTTGACCTGGCCGAGGGGCTCGTCTCAGAGGCGGGCGTCTCCTTCAGGGAGTCATATAGGCTCGTGGCAACCCTTGTCAGGCTGGCGATGGAGAGGGGCATCAGCCTAGCTGAGCTTAGGCCCGAGGACTTGGCGGAGGCCTCCAGCAGGGTATTGGGCAGAAGGGTTGAGGTTGGGGAAGACTTCATAAGGGAGGCGACAGACCCCAGGGGAAGCCTCTCCAGGAGGAGGTCCCAGGGAGGCCCAAACCCAAAGGAGGCCTCAAGGATGATCCAAGAGCGCAGGGAGAGGCTCAAGGGGTTGAAGCAGCTCCTGGAGGAGAGGAGGGGGCAACTCGAGGGGGCGAGGAGGCTCCTCAGGGAGACCGTGGCCTTCTACATTAAAGGGTGAGAGGCGGCATCGCGTTGAGCCATCCCGCCACGGGGGTGAGGCCTAAAGCCTTGGGCTGAGGCTTTCCCCAGCCCCATAAGCCCCTTTGGGAGGCCCTGCCCACCCTCAGCCGACTCGGCCTCAGCCTAAGAGGCAAAAGGAAGATACTGTGGGAGGGCTGGGAGATGAATAGCCTACGCGATTCATTTCCCTCGAAGGGTTTGGGCTCTGGCTGGTCCGGCGGCTCATACCACGCTCGCATATGGACTCTCGCGAAGTTGAAACGGGTCTTAGCGGTTAGACCCCAACCCCTCTTGCCAGGGCTAGTGCCCCATATAGGACCGCGTCCTCGCCTAGGGGGGTTATCCTGATCTCAGGCTTCCTGTTTATGAGGTGCCTGGATATCCCCTGCTCTATGGGCCTTAGGATGAGCTCCCTGTTCCTGAGGGCGATGGAGCCGCCGACCGTTATCAGCTCGGGGTCGTAGAGGTTGACTATGTCTGCGAAGCCCACGGCGTTAACCTCTCCCACCCTCTCCACGATCCATAGGGCCGTGGGGTCTCCCAGCCCTGCGGCCCTGAAGATCGCCTCCGCCGTCAACCTTGATGGGTCGCCTTCGACCATCCCGAGGAGGCTCCCTCCCACCTCTCTGCCTCTTAAGAGGAGCCTGGCAAAGTTTGGCATGTTCTCCCCTCCGCAGTAGGCCTCCCAGTGGCCCCTGCATCCGCATCCGCAGACCAGCTCGGAATTGGGGTCTATGGTGAGGTGGCCCACCTCGTGGGCGTTCCCGTCCTTCCCTCGGAGGAGGTGGCCGTCGACTATTACGCCTCCGCCTATCCCGGTGCTCAAGGTCACGTAGACGAGGTTATCGATGCCCCTCCCGCCCCCGTAGAGGTGCTCTCCTAGGGCCGCGGCTGAGCAGTCGTTTATTAGCCTCACGGGCACGTGGAACTCATCCTTCAGGGGTTTAACGATGGGGATCTCCCTGAAGGGGAGGTTCGGGGCCCCGGCGACGCATCCCTCGGCCATCCTTAAGGGTCCTATGGAGCCCACCCCGATCGCCTCAAGGCCTTCTAGGTCGAGGCATCTGAGCATCCTGATGATCTGCGATATGATGCCCCCCGCTCCATGCTCCCTGTCCGTCGCCTCCACGAGCCTCTTAAGGAGGCCTGACTCGTCCCCTATGGCAACCCTTATCCTCGTGGCCCCTAGGTCAACGGCCGCATATCTCGGCCTCAACTCTCCCTACCCGATCCTATTCGGTTAGCCCTTAGCAACGACCGGGTTTCTCAGGGTGCCTATCCTCTCAACCCATGCCTCGACGATGTCCCCGGGCTTTAGGAACCTCTCAGGGCTTGTCCAACCCTCCGCGTCCCTTGGGGTGGTATCCAGGGCCGTTCCGGCGCATGTTCCCCCGGCTATTATATCTCCTGGGTATAGGGTCATATCCCTCGATAGGTAGGAGATCCAGAAGGGGAAGCCTCTGATCATCATCTCCATGGAGCCGTCTTGGCGGGTCTCCCCGTTAACCTTGAGCCTCATCCTGAGGGTGTGGGGGTCTCCTATCTCATCAGCGGTGACTATGCACGGCCCCATCGGCGTGGAGGTGTCGAAGTTCTTCGCTAGGAAGAGGCCCCGGTCGTCGGGCTGATCCCTCGCGCTCAGGTCATTTATGATGGTGTATCCGAAGATGTGGCTCATCGCCTCCCCCTCCGAGATGTCCTTCCCTTTCCTCCCTATTATCGCGGCCACCTCCACCTCGTAGTCTAGGCGTTGAGTCCTAGCCGGGTAGATTATAGGCTCCTCCGGCCCTATGACATTCCTTGAGGACTTCCAGAAGCCCCATGGCCGATGCCTCCCCTCCTCCACCTCCCGCCTGACATCCTCTGCTGTCACCCTCCTACCGGTCATCATCGAGGTAACCCCAGCCGTGTGGTCGTAGAAGTTGGCCCCAGCCATGGCTATGCGGGAGGCCAGGCTTGGGAGGGGCGCGTGGATCCTCACCTCCCTAGGGTCGAAGACGATCCTCTCTCCTCTTGGCCCCTCCCTATGCCCCTCCTCCACGTATTCTAAGGCCTCTAGGGCCGCCCTGAGGGCTGGCTCCCCCTCCTCTATGAAGGCCGAGAGGTCTGGGGGGAGGCTGGAGTATGCGTGGGCATAGGGCCTCGAGACCCCTCTTCGATCCAGCTCCGCCGCATATGCGAGGTTCAGGTCGAGGATGGACCCATCCTCCAGGAGGCATCCCAGCCTCTTAGGCCCGAAGACCACAAGCTTCATCTGGCTCAGGTTGATGATCCCTCGGATCTATTTAAGCTCCTCCCATCCTCAACCCTCTCAGGAACCCTTAGAAGGATTATGAGGCCTATTAGGATGGCGATGGAGGAGATGGCCGCCGATACCTTCACCCCAAGGTACTCGCTGAGGAGGCCGCCGATATATGGGCCTATAGCCCACTCAAGGCCGTTTATGAAGTTTAGGAGGGCGGCGTAGGTCCCATGCTTTTCTGGTATCAGGTTCAGCTGCCATGCGAGCCATGAGGAGTTTATGAAGCCCCAGAATAGGCCGTTGAGGGCGAAGATGGGGGCCATCTGGATGAGGTCTGAGGTGTTTGATGAGAGGATCGGGTAGATGGAGGCCAATGCGACGCCTATCACCATGATCCTCTTCACCCCCTTCCTGTCGGCTATGACGCCCAGTATCGGCGAGGAGACCATCCTCACCCCGAAGGCTATGGAGTTTAGGGTGCCTATCTGGACGGTGGAGGCGCTTAGGATGCGGACTAGGTAGACCGTTAAGACGGGGCCGAACATGGCAAGCCCAAGCCCTCTCACCGATATCCCTAGAACCCATCTGGTGTAGGCTCCACCCCTCCTCATCACCCTCGGAAGCGCCCTCAACCCCTCAGCGAGCTCCCTGAAGCTCCCCAGCATCGATTGGAGGTAGTGGAACTCGCCGTCTCCATCCTCCTCGCCCCTAAGCCCCAGGGTTATCAGGGCGGCCATGGCGAGGTTTAGGAGGGAGTAGAGGAGGAAGACGAGCCTATAGCCTATCAGGGATATGAGGAGGCCGGCCCCAAGGCTTCCTATGATATTCCCCCCGAAGCCGATGGGGTTGTAGATGCCCATGAAGCTCGCCCTATGCCTGGGGTTTAGAAGGTTGTTGAGCACTATCACCGAGGCCACCCCCGAAATGGATGTGAATATGGACATGATGGCCGTTGAGAGGATGAGGTGCCAAGGCCTGCTGGATAGGGCCACCGGGATGGTGAAGATGGATGCGGAGAGGAGGCCGATGGAGGTCATCCTGATGCTGTGTCCAACCATGTCGATGATGCGCCCCCAGCCCAGCTGCATGAAGGTTGAGGCCAACCCCGAGGCCAGCGCCTGAGCCCCTATATCTACAGGGGAGCCTCCCAGGTCGAGGATATATATGGGGAGAAAACCCCAGATGCCGTTGACTATACCCTGGAGAAAAGAGAGGGTAAAAAGGACCGTCAGGGCTCTGCTCTTCACCCCTAACACTTCAGATATACCTTTCATGTTGAGGTCTCAGGATTCTCCATGGAGGAGGCCTTCCCCTTATTAGACCTTTCGGTTCGAATCGATTCGAACCCTTTAGCCTCTCCTCCCCCTTTCTTAAGCCTTTATGAGCCTGACCATTTACCCAGAGGATTGGCTGGGTCCAAAACCCATCCCAGGGTCGACCCGTGAGACCGGGCCGACAGATAATGTTATATCGCCCCCTTGATCTTACCTTCGAGCTCACCTTGGGTGAAGTGAGAAGGTTGATCGAGGTTAGATTTCATGGGAGGGGGGGACAGGGGGCAGTTACGGCTGTAAGGATCCTGGCCTCAGCCCTCCACTTAGAGGGGAGGTATCCCCAGGCGATCCCCATGTACGGGACAGAGAGGAGGGGCGCCCCCGTAGTGGCCTTTCTCAGGATAGGGGAGGAGAGGATAAAGGAGAGGGACCTCGTCCACAACCCAGACGTGGTCGTGGTCTTGGACCCCCTCCTCGCCAAGACGGTTCCCGTGACCGAGGGGCTAAAGGAGGGGGGCCTCATAGTGATGAATTATCCTAAGCCTGGGATTGGGGAGGGGGCGGAGGGCAGATTCAGGCTGGCGACCGTGGATGCCACGGGGATAGCCCTAGAGGTTCTGGGGAGGCCCATAACCAACACGGCGATGCTGGGCGCCTTCGCGAAGGCCTCAGGCCTCGTCTCCCTAGGATCCCTGGAGAGGGCCGTAATGGAGCAGTGGCCTGGAAGACTTGGCGAGATTAACCTGAGGGTCCTCAGAGCCGCATATGAGAGGGTGACACCAGCCGTGAGCGTCTCGGGAATCCAGGGGCTGGAGGGGGAACATCCGCAGGGAATATTATCCAGGGATGTGTCGAGTTGGAGGATCTTCAAGCCCCAGGTCGACGAGGAGAGGTGCATCGGGTGTAGGAGATGCTACATCTACTGCCCCGAGGTGGCGATATCGATGGCCCAGGGGAGGGCGAGGATCGACTATATCTCCTGCAAGGGTTGTGGAATATGCGGGGAGGAATGCCCAACAGGGGCGATATCCATGATCCAAGAGGCCATGTAGGGGGGAGACGATGGGACGCTGGGAGGTCATGGTGGGGAACAAGGCCATAGCCTACGCGGCCAAGCTCGCGAGGGTGCAGTTCATCTCGGCATACCCAATAACCCCTCAGACCAGCGTGGTCGAGTACCTCGCCGAGATGGTGGCCAGCGGCGAGCTGGACGCCGAGTTCGTGAACGTCGAAGGGGAGCTCACAGCCCAGACGGCCGCCCTCGGGGCCTCAGCCTCCGGGGCAAGGGCCTTCACGGCCACGGCGGGCCCGGGCCTCCTGTACATGCATCACCCCATGCACGCCACCTCCGGGGGGAGGTTCCCAGTGGTCATGGCCGTCATCCACAGGAGCGTGAAGGGGATGCAGCCAGACCATACGGACATGATGGCCCAGAGAGACACTGGATGGATAATGCTGGAGTGCGAGAGCTGCCAGGAGCTCCTGGACACGGGCATAATGGCCTTCAAAATAGCTGAGGATGATAGGGTGAGGCTCCCAACCATCTTCGCCGGGGATGGATACATCCTAAGCTACACGGCAGAGCCTGTTGAGATACCCTCTCAGGAGGATGTGGACGCCTTCCTCCCACCATATAGGAGCGGCTACCCCCTCCTACCCGGGCTGGCCGAGGAGGCCAGGAGGGTGCAGATGGAGCAGTGGGGGATAGGGCAGGACCCCCAGCTCAGATGGATGAGGCAGCAGGAGGCGATGGAGGCGGCGAAGAGGGTGATAATGGAGGTGAACGAGGAGTTCCACAGGTGGTTTGGAAGGAGATATGGAAACGGGCTGATAGAGGAGTACGGATGCGATGGTGCGGAGGCCCTCATAGTGGCCATGGGGACCATGGCAAGCACGGCCAGGTCGGCGGTGGACAGGCTCCAGGCCAAGGGTAAGAGGATAGGATTGGTGAAGCTGAAGGCCTTCAGGCCCTTCCCCTCGGAAGAGTTCCAGAGGCTCGGGTCTGAGGCAGAGGCCATAGGGGTGATAGATAGGAGCATAAGCCTAGGATCGGGAGGGATAACATTCCAGGAGATCAGGAGCAGCCTATACGACCTGGAGGAGAGGCCAAGGATCCTTGGCTTCCACGCCGGGCTTAGCGGAAAGGAGGTCAGGGTGGAGGATATAGAGAGGATCTGCGAGAAGACCCTGAGGGCCGCAGGGGGGGAGGAGGCTCCCCCCCTCGTCGAGTGGGTATAGGAGGGATGGGGATGAGCAGGCCGATACCGTTGAATGCGCTCGGGGATGAGGAGTACATAGACCCCGCAAACCAGGCATGCCAGGGATGCGCCGGGGCGATAGTTTCAAGGCTCGTCAGCAAGGCCCTGGGAGACCGCTTCGTCAGGGCCGAGGTGGCATGCTGCGGCCCAGCCTTCATGAACATAAGGGCGCCATCCATATATGTCGAGGTCTTCGAGGGGGCCGCAGCCCTCATGACCGGGATATCGAGGGGGCTCAAGAGGATAGGGAGGGAGGATGTCATAGTCCTAGGGATAATCGGAGACGGGGGAACGGTAGATATAGGGTTCCAGGGCCTATCAGCCGCCGCCGAGAGGAACGAGGACATCCTATGGGTCTGCTATGACAACGAGGCCTACATGAACACCGGAGGGCAGAGGAGCGGGTCCACCACCCCCTACGCCGCCACGACGACCACCCCCATAGGAGAGCAGAGCAGGGGAAAGCTTGAGAGGAGGAAGAATGTGCCCCTCCTCATAGCCATGCACGGCGTCCCATATGTCGCAACCGCCTCCGTGGCATTCCCAGAGGACCTCCTGGGAAAGCTGGCATACGCCAAGGGGGTGAGGGGCTTCAGGTACATCCACGTGAGTAGCCCATGCCCCACCGGCTGGGGCTTCGACCCGAAGGATACCATCAAGGTGGCGAGGGGGATGGTCCAGTCGGGGCTCTGGCCCCTCTACGAGGTCGTCGATGGAGCCCTCAAGCTCAACTATAAGCCCAGGGAGCTCAAGCCCGTTGGGGAGGTCCTGAAGATGCAGGGGAGATTCAGACACCTCGCCGATGAGGAGGTAGAGCGGATCCAGAGGGATGCCACCGCCTTCTGGAGCCGCCTACTCTCGAGGGATGGAGGGGAGCTCCTCTAACCTAGACCCTAAAGCCCTAGGCTACAACCCCCCTGAGAAGCTTTAACTCGCCGCCCCTTCTTGATCGTGGAGGCGAATCCTATGCCGGTGATAACCCTCCTGACCGATTATGGATTAAGGGACTCCTACGTCGCGGAGGTTAAGGGCGCGATCCTCAGGATCGCGCCCGAGGCGACCATCATCGACATAACCCACGAGGTGGGGAAGTTCGACATCGAGGAGGGGGCCTTCCACCTGGCCAGGTCCGTGAGGCACTTCCCGGAGGGGGCGATACATGTGGGGGTTGTGGACCCAGGGGTCGGAGGAGTCAGGAGGCCGATAATGATAGAGGCTCGGGGGGCCTTCCTCGTGGGCCCCGACAACGGCCTCCTGGCCCCAGCGGCGGAGAGGCTCGGGGTTGAGAGGGTCTACGAGATCAGGGAGGATAGGCTCCCCATCAGGAGGGTCTCATACGTCTTCGACGGCCGAGACCTCTTCGCCCCAGTGGCCGCATACCTAGCGAGGGGGGTTCCCCCCTCACAGCTTGGAGATGAGGTGCCAAACTATGTTAGGCTGCCCCAATACCAGCCGAGGGCCGTTGAGGGAGGGGTTGAGGCCACGGTCATCCACATAGACGGCTTCGGCAACCTGGTGACGAATATCACCCACAGCCTATTGGAGGATATGGGCGTTGGGGTGGGGTGCCTCCTCAGGGTTGAGGTGAGGGGGGAGGAGCTGGAGATACCCTACGTCAGAAGCTTCTCATCCGTGGGCGTCGGGGAGCTCCTGGCCCTCGTCGCCGGTGGAGGATACCTCGAGATATCTGTAAACCAGGGGAGCGCGAGGGAGAGGCTCGGCCTCTCACGGGGGGAGAGGCTGACCCTCAGCCCAAAGGCCAGATGATCTCCAGCCTCGAAGCGAGCTGTAGGGCCCTCTAAACCCTAAAGGTAAAGGGTTTATCTGGTCTTATCTCCTCCTCTGCTGCCTCCCCTCTCGAGGGATCTCAGCTCCAGCTCCTTGAAGATCCTATTGAGCTGCCTCTTCATGGTCGACCTGTCCCCGCTCAGCCCGAGATAGCTCGCGAAGGTCGGCGTAGTCTCAACCACGATGCTGCGCCCCCTCCTCTGCCTCGTTATCAGGCCCATCTCCTCAAGGAGCTTGAGGTGCCTATAGGCCTGGCTCCCCCTGGCCTCCGCAACCCTCCTCTGCTCCACGGGCTGATAATAGGCCACATATGAGAGGGTTCTCAGAGGCCCGGAGGTGAGGATAGGCTTCGAGGAGAACCTCCTCACGAGGCCGACGTAATCAGCCTTCAGCTGCATCACCACCAGGCCCCCCGGAAGCTCCCTCACCTCAATGGCGCTCCCATCCCTCTCATAAAGCTCTGAGAGCCTTCGGACAAGGGCTACAACCTCCTCCTCTGAGCCCAGATCCAGGCGGCTGGATAACTCCTTGAAGCTGAGGGGGCGACCTGAAGCATAGAGGGCGGCCTCCAACCTGGCGAGACCCGCGGACCTATCCTTCATATCCCAACATCATATCTCAAACATAGGCTAAAAACGCCTTCGATTCGAAACCATGGATTGAAACCTTCAGGATCCTAGGCTACGCCCGGAGGTTCGACCAGGAGAGGGGGAGGTTCATCATCGACATCGGCTATGAGACCGCAGCCCCGAAGCCGACGGAGCTGGTGGTGGGGGTGGCGGAGGCCTTCGGCCTCGGCATTGACGAAGTTCACCATATACCATAACATTGAGCTCGCCATATCGCCCAGAGACATCGTCTACGCGGCCCCCTAACACCCCTAGCATACGGCGGAAGCAGGGTCTTACCAGAGATGCCATATCCGGAACCTTGCAGGATTCTCAGCACCATCAGCAGGGTCGTCGTCCACCCAAAATACCGCACCATAGGCCTAGGAGCCAAGCTGGTGAAGGAGACCTTCCCAAATGCATGAATCCCATATTTTGAGATGGTTGCGGTTATGGCCAAGTACAACCCCTTCGCATAAAGGGCTGGGAAAACAGGTTGCAGATTCCAAACCCGAACCAAAACTCCTCAAAGCTGCAGAGAAACAGCCAAGGGATTCAACCTCCACCTCCTCACAAGCAAGAGATATCTAAAGTCAGAGCTGGAGGCCTCAACCCAAGAGGGCTGGAAGGGGTCGAAGAGGCGCTATAAAACGTCAAAAGCCACCTAAAACTGATGAAGAGACTGGCTAAAAAGAAGATGATCTTCGGATATAGAGAAGGGGCCCTAACCAAAATGAGAGATGCCAATATTGATAAATTAGTAGAACTCATCCACATCATCGGAATTCTACTACGGATAAAGACCTACCTATTCTATAGAAGAGACGATAGATAAAACAGAGGCAAAACAGAAAAAGGGGAGTTTGTGGGGGATATCACCAACATGGCGCAGGGTGATCCAAACTAGCATTCATCCAGGCCCTTGGGTGAATCCCTTTAAATGAGGCTGCCATCGAACCCATCGAGAACCCCAATGGCCTGGAAATGGATGTATATCCTAACCCATACCCGAGGAGCAGCATTCCGATGGATGAGCTAGGGAGAATCGATAAATATGTTGAGGCCTATGGATAACCGATGACTTCTATGGGAAGGAAGCTCCAGCTAGATGACCTCTACAGATTTGTCCTCGTCTCGGATCCCAGGGTCTCCCCTGATGGGGGTGGGGTGGCCTTCGTGGAGACGAGGATAGATGGTGAGAGAAATGACTACTCATCCAGCATCTGGATCCTGAAGCTGGGGGATGACGAGCCCATCCAATTCCTGAGTGGGGGGAGGGACCGCCACCCGAGATGGTCGCCAGATGGCAAGAGCCTCCTATTCCTCTCGAACAGGGGGATGGGCGAGGGGGAGAGGGGCGCAGCCCTCCTCATCGCACCCGTGGGAGGCGGGGAGCCAAGGCCCCTTCTGAGGATGAGGGGTGGGATCGAGCAGCCGGAGTGGAACCCCAACGGCGAGGAGATCCTCTTCCTCTCAGCCGTCGGAGAGTCCGCGGAGGATGTGAGGATAGTCGACACGGTGCCATTATGGTTCGACGCGGCAGGGTTCGTCCACCACAGGAGGAGGCACCTCCACTCGGTCGATGTGGCCAGCGGAACCTTGAGGAGGCTGACGGAGGGGGAGGCCAACATCAACTGCTTCTCACCCTCGAACGATGGGTGTGAGGTCGCCTACGCCTCCTCCCCCAACGCCCTAGACCCTAGAAGGATGGAGCTATACGTGCAGGACCTCAACTCCGGGGAGAGGAGGATGCTCCTCAAGGGGTTCTACATAGAGTCCATATGCTGGTCCCCAGGCGACGAGCATCTAGCCCTCCTCGCAAGCGACCTGGAGAGGGGATATGCCACCCACCTCGGGGTCTGGGTGATCCCCCAGGAGGGAGGGGAGCCCCAAGATCTGACAGGGAGGCTTGACAGGGGCTGCGGCAGGAGGGTCTACTACGACCTGAGAAGCCCCTATGCGGGCCTCCCCGCCCCAGCCTGGGACGGCGACCACATATACCTTCCCCTATCGGAGGGGGGGAGCTTCAACCTCTATAGGCTCCACTTCGGCGAGGGGAAGGTTGAGGCGGTCGTCTGCGGAGACCTATCGATAGAGGAGTTCTCCGTGCGTGGGGGGGTCGTAGCCTATACCAGGGTTACGGCAACCGAGCCTGCAGAGGTTTGGGTCATAGACCGCTCGGGGAACAGGAGGGTGACGAGGTTCAACGATAGGCTCCTATCGATGTTGGAGCTCTCCACACCCGAGAGGCTCGAGTTCAAGGCGAGCGACGGGGAGATGGTGGAGGGGTGGGTCCTCAAGCCTAGGGCCCCGGCTGGAAGACTCCCGGCGATCATGGACATCCATGGGGGGCCTAAGAGCAAGTTCGGCCACTCCTTCATGTTCGAGCATCAGCTCTACGCGGCTGAGGGGTACGCGGTCATATACGTCAACTCGAGGGGGAGCGACGGATACTCAGGCGAGTTCGCGGACATAAGGGGAGCCTATGGGACGAGGGACTACCTCGACCTCATGGAGGCGCTGGACCACGTCATCAAATCCCATCCCGATATAGACCCAGGCCGATTGGGGGTGACGGGCCTCTCCTACGGGGGCTTCATGACCAACTGGATAGTGACCCAGACGGATAGGTTCAAGGCGGCCATATCCCAGAATGGGATATGCAGCTGGCCATCCTTCTTCGGCACCACCGACATAGGGTTCTACTTCGCCCCAGACCAGATAGGGGGAGACCCATGGAGCAATGAGGAGGGATATAGGAGGATGTCCCCCATCACCTACGCCCCTAAGGTCTCAACCCCGATAATGTTCGTCCACAGCTACCACGACTATCGATGCTGGATAGACCAGTCCATAATCTTCTACACAGCCCTCAAATACCTCGGCAAAAGGGCCCGCCTCGCCCTCTTCATGGAGGGGAGCCACGTCTTCAGGAGCATCGGGAAGCCGAGCATAAGGAGGAGGAGGCTTGAGAAGATGCTGGAGTGGTTCGACACCCATCTGAAGGGGGGCCCTCAGGAGGCTTGACCCATCCCTTAATAGACCCCTCCTAGCTACGATTAACATGAGGTTTGTCGATGGGTAGGGTTAAGGGCTTCAGGCTTGAGGGTGTAATGCCGGCGGTGGTGACGCCCTTCGACAGGGATGAGAACCTCGACGAGGCCGCCTTCCGCAACCTCATAGAGTGGCTGATAGGGAGGGGGATAACCGGCATAGTCCCCTGCGGAACGACGGGCGAGTTCTCCCTCATGGCCCAGGAGGAGAGGCGGAGGGTCATAGAGGTCTGCGTGGACCAGGTCAACGGCCGGATACCGGTCATAGCTGGGACAGGGGACACCGCCACCAAGCTGGTGATAGAGGCCACCCGCCACGCCAGGGATGTGGGGGCAGACGCCGCCATCATAGTGAACCCATACTACATGAGGCCTAAGGGCTGGAAGGGGATCTACGACCATTACCTGAAGATAGCGGAGGCTGTAGACCTCCCCATTGTGCTCTACAACATCCCCCAGCTCACGGGGCAGTACATACCATGGCAGGTGATAGAGGACCTGGCGGAGGTCGATAATATCGTCGGCCTGAAGGACTCCAGCGGGGACCTGAAGTACCTCATGTCGGTCCTCGAGAAGGTTGGAGAAAAGATAGATGTGGTGGTGGGCTGGGATGAGGTCGTCCTCCCGGCCCTCTCGGCAGGCGCCACCGGGATGATCCTGGCCAGCGCCAACATAATAGCGCCCATCTGGCTCGAGATATACAACTGCGTCAAGGAGGGGAGGATGGAGGAGGCCAGGAGCCTTCATAGGAGGATCCAGAAGTTCACCCGCCACATCACGGCCTCCGGCGCCCTCGGCTGTAAGGTCTGCCTCAGATATATGGGGATAACGGTCGGCTCGACGAGGAGCCCGATAATCATGGGCGACACGTTGACCTATGAGCTGAGGGAGGAGCTTAGGATAGAGCTCGAGAGGCTTGGGCTCCTGGAGAAGAGGCCGATAGTCTTCAAGGTTGAGCCTGAGAGGCCCCTAGTGGAGAGGTTCACATCCGTCGACGTGACTCCAGAGGTGATCGAGCAGTTCCAGCTCAGGACGGGGGAGGCCCTTGTGGAGCCCGACTCCAACGAGGTCGCCCACATAGACCTCCTGATAGGGAGGATAGACGGCCCTGTTGGACAGGCCTACGCCAACGCCCTGGCGAACCCGACGAAGGAGAGGGAGGCGGTCCAGGCCATCCTCGAGCCCGGCATGGCCGTCAAGCCCCCCACGATAATCGTCCCAACCGTCCCGGTGAGGGGGCTTAGGGAGGCGAGCATGATATACGGCCCAGCCCAAGCGGCAGTGGCCAGAGCCGTCGCGGACTCTGTAAAGGACGGCATCCTCCCAGCCACGGATGAGCTGGCGTTGATAGCCAAGGTCTTCGTCCACCCAACGGCGACAGACCGCCACAGGGTATACATAAACAACTATAAGGCGATGCGCCACGCCATCAGGAAGGCCATGGAGGGGAGGCCGAAGGCGGAGGAGGCCCTAGAACATGCCAGAAGCGCCCGCCATCCACTGAGAGAGAGCCTATAGCCATCCTCCCGCCTGTCCCCCAACCGGCTCCGCCGCCCCTCACCGCGAAGGATATCGACATATCCCAAGGCTTCCAGATGGGATGATGAGAGTATGGAGATCCCGAGGGTTAAGGTCGCGGTTATAGGTGGCTCAGCGATCTCAGGCTCTGGCTTCCCAGAGGAGTTCGAGGGGGTGGAGGTTATAGGGGAGGGGATCGAGTATTCCACGCCCTTCGGCCCCACGGCCCCATTCACCCACGCCTCCATCGGGAGATTGGAGTTCCTCTTCGTCCCCTTCCATTGGATAACCCGAAGGATCAGGAACACCATCCCGGACAGCGCCTCCGAGAGGGTCTTCTACGTCTTGATGGAGGCGGGGGTGAAGAAGATCCTCGGATGCGCCCTCTGCGGCTCGACCAACAGGCTCCTCGACCCCGGAGACGTCGTCATCCCAGACGGTTTCGTCGACTACACGACCAGAAGGGCCCAATCCCTGACGAGGAGCCTCATCGAGAAGGGGGTCCAAGTCGAGCCGATGATGTACCGGCTCCACCAGCCCTTCTGCCCGGAGCTGAGCCGCCTCCTGGTGGAGGCCTCCTCAGAGGCGGGATTTCCAAGGGTCTTCAGGAGGGGGA
>JBBIVO010000010.1:0-20665 GCA_037439685.1 Candidatus Bathyarchaeota archaeon
GATCCAGAGACTGGGGAGCTGACCGGGATCGTAATCGAGGGTGCTGTGGACCTGGTGAGGCCCGAGGCCAGCTACGAGGAGGTCCTGGAGGGGATAAGGAGGATGAGCGGGGAGTACGTCTCCGCGGGCATAACCTGCTTCTACGACTCCTACATCACCGGGAGGGAGGTGAGGGCCTACCTGGAACTGAGGAGCCGGGAGGAGCTACCCCTAAGGGTGAGGTGGGAGATGGAGTTCAGCCTCCTCCCCGAGCTCGAGAGGATGGGCATAACCATCCCCCCAGGCTTCGGGGATGAGTGGCTTAGGATATGCGGCGTCAAGGTCATGACGGATGGGGCCATCTCCGGCAGGACAGCAGCCCTCAGGAGCCCCTACCTCCACAGGCCTGGATACCATGGTGAGCTGAGGATGACAAGGGAGGAGGTGGCCGAGGTGGTCATGAAGATCCATAGGGCGGGCTTAAGAGTATCAGCCCACGCGAATGGGGATCTGGCCATCTCCAACTACCTCGACGCGGTTGAGATGGCCCTTGAGAGGTATCCGAGGCGGGATCACAGGCATAGGGTGATCCACTGCTCCGTGGTGGATGAGGGGCTCATCGAGAGGATGAGGAGGCTCGGGGTCCTCCCAACCATCTTCGGGGCTTATGCGTACTATCATGGGGACAAGCTCCTCCCAGCCTTCGGAGAGGAGAGGGCTGAATGGATGTTCGCCGCTAGGTCTATGCTGGACGCGGGGCTTAAGGTGGCCGCCCACTCAGACCACAGCGCTTCGCCCTACCCACCCCTCATGGGGATACACTCCCTCGTCAACAGGATGACCAAGGGCGGCAAGCCCTACGGGCTGAGGCAGAGGATAACGGTTCTGGAGGCGATAAGGCTCTACACGATAAACGCGGCCTACCACACCTTCGAGGAGGATGTATTAGGCTCCATCGAGCCTGGGAAGCTTGCCGACATGGTCGTACTCGGGGAGGACATCCTTGAGGTCCCCGTAGACTCGATAATAGATATACCGGTGGAGATGACAATAGTGGGAGGCAGAATCGTATACAAAAGAAAATGAATTTATCTCCTCTTTTATAATAATTGATTTATCTTGATGATCTATCTTCTGCTTGTTCCTCCCTTATGGGCTCCACTATGAGGATGGGGCCCTCCTTCCCGACTATCCTAACCCTCCCTCCGCTCCTTATCTCCATCCCGCTCCTGGCCCTCCAGATCTCTCCCCTAACCTTCACGAACCCCTCCCCCCTTATCTCTCCCATCGCCTCAGCGGTCTCCCCGATGATCCCCATCTCGAAGGGCCGTCTCCTCCTCGCCGTCACGACCTTGTAGGCCACGAAGATGAAGAAGGCCCCAAGGGATAGGGGAACCAGGAATAGGATGGTGTATAGGGTGTTGAGCCACTCCGCCCCCACCGCCCACTCCCCTGGGAAGAGGAGGAGGCTGCCCAGCAACACACAGATCAGGCCTCCTCCCCCCAGGATGCTAAATCCCGGGGTCAGGAACTCGGCGAGGAGGAGGGCGAATCCGACGAGCATCAGGAGCATCGCTCCAAGGCTCGCTCCCATCAGGCCCAGGCCCATGAGGCCTAGGAGTAGGAGGAGGCCCCCGACCATCTCGGCGCCAAGGCCAGGGGTGGAGATGCCGAAGAGGAGGGTCCAGAACCCGAATATGAAGAGGAGGTAGGCTAGGATAGGCTCTGAGATGAAGCCCAAGATCCTGACCCTAAGGCTCGGGCTCCACTCGACTATGCTCGCCCTAGAGGTCCTCAGGGTCAAGGTTCTTCACCCCGCCTCCACCTCCCTCCCCTCAACCTTCTCTAGGAGCTCCTCAAGGCTTCTCGCCCTCACCTCTATCACCCCCATCCTCAGGGCATCCTCGTCGTTGAGGTTGAGGTTCTCCGTCACAAACCTTCTAGCGACCTCCTCATTCCTCCCATGGGCCCTCGCCCTCTCCATCATGTACCTCTCCAAGGCGTTCATGGTCTTCGGGTCCTCTATCGGCCTTGAGCCCCCTCCCAGGGGGTCGAAGGAGACCGGCTGAGCTGAGCCTATCAGGGTGTTAGGGGCCATGGCGGCTATGTGGGTGGCCATGAGGATGTAGGTTCCAGCGGACCAAGCCTTACCTCCCTGGGGATAGACGTAGCCCAGGACGGGAACCCCTGAGCGCTCTATGAGTTTCACCATCTCCATGGTGGCATCCAGCAGACCTCCGGGGGTATCTATAAGCAAGACCACAGCCGTGAATCCCTCCCTCCCAGCCGCCGTGAGGGCCTCTCCAATGAGCTCGTATGACATGCTTCCTATCGGCCCATCCAGCCTGACCGCCAAGACCCTGTTCTCGGCCTGGCCTATCCCTCCAGATAGCCCCCATCCCTGGGAGAGGAAGATGGTGAAGATTAACAGGATCGGTAGTTCTCTTTCACGTATGTTGAGCATCATCTGCCTTCCTTACTCTGGGTCCTCATGAGGCCTAGTACAGTAGCCAGGTCGGAGCCCACCGCTGTGGGGGTGACGACGACGAGGTTCCTCTCCCTAGCTATCTCGGTCAGGGTCTGGAGCTCCCTCAGCCTCACGGCTATCGGGCTCTCCAGATACTGTTTAGCCGCCTCAGCCATCTTCGTGGCTGCCTGAAACTCCCCGTCGGCTATTATTATCCTAGACCGCCTCTCCCTCTCAGCCTCAGCCTGCTTCGCTATGGCCCTCTGCATCGCCTCGGGGAGGGAGACATCCTTTATCAAGACGTTAACCACCTTTATCCCCCAGGGGTCTGTCGCCGCGTCCAGTATGTTCGTCAGGGTCTTCCCCAGCTCCTCCCTCTTGGTGAGGAGGTCATCCAGCTCCACCTGGCCTATGGTGTCCCTGAGGGCTGTCTGGGCCAGGAGGTTTGTGGCGTATATGTAGTTCTCCACATTCATAACAGCCTTTATCGGGTCGAAGACCCTGTAGTAGACCACCGCGTCCACATCGACGGTGATGTTATCCTTTGTTATTATCTGCTGGTTTGGGACGTCGAAGGTCACCACCCTCAGGTCTACCTTCCTGAAGATGTCCGCCATGGGTATCCGGAGGAATATTCCAGGCCCCTTAGCCCCCACCAGCCTCCCAAGCCTGAATACGACAGCCCTCTCATACTCCCTCACGACCCTTATCGAGGCGGATAGGAGGGCCAAGATTATTATAACCACCACGATGATGCCCATCAACAGGTTTACAGGTAGAATCAACCCCACTCAGGAACTGCTGAGTCACCGTGAAATTTAAGGAATTCGGTCAGTAAAAAAAATAATAAGATCAAAAAAAGAAAAATAAAATAAACATTAAAATTTCTATATAATAAAGAACTCTTAATATCGGTGGTTGTCTTTCCAGACTTAGTTGAGCCCGAACCTTTCCGTAATTAATGGCGGCGGCTTTAGGATGGGGGTGGGGAGGCCAGCCTTTCTATGAGCGCCTTTACCCTCCTCTCTATCTCATCCCTTATTCTACGAACCTCTTCTAGGGACTTTCCCTTCGGGTCCTCTATCCCCCAGTCCTCAACCTTCTCCAGGAAGGATGCGGGGCAGAACCCCTCTGCGCCGCACCCCATGGTTATGATGACGTCTGCCTCCTCAACCGCTCTCATGTCTAGGGGCTTCGGCCTGTTACGGGAGATGTCTATTCCCCTCTCCAGCATGGCCTGGACCACGAGGGGGTTCACCTCCCCCGCCGGTTGGGTTCCCCCGCTCCGGGCCTCCACCCTGCCCCTGCCATACTGATTGGCGAAGGCCTCGGCCATCTGGCTCCTCCCCGCATTCTCGACGCAGACGAATAGGATCCTCCTCATCTCAGAAGCTCATGTTTTCAGGGCTTTAAATGGTTAGTGTTGAGGCCAGCTTCTTCCCAAAGCCTCCAACACCTCCCTTCCGAAGGCTTCTCGGTCCAGGAGGAAGCTGTTTATGGGGGTGGAGTTAACGATGAGCCAGTGGTTCCCCCTCCTCAAGGCCTCGAGAGGGCTTCCCCAGGAGTCGATGAGCTCAACCTCTAGGCTGGCCTCAATCCGATTTAGGGCCTCCTTCACCCTCAGGGCGAAGGGGTAGGACCACTCGCAGAGGGGGTTGTAGAAGGCTATGGCCCTACCCCTATCCTCCCGGAGGGGGATGTACCCCCTCCCTTCTCTTGGCTGATATGGGGCGGCTATCTCCATGTACATCTCCGTTAGGGCCCTCCTGAAGCCCCTGGAGCTGTAGAAATCCTCTAGGGGTATCCCCTCGCCGGTTTTGAAGGGCTTTGCCATTATGAATCTGCAGGGCTTCCCCCCAAGGCACCTCAACCCCCTTGAGGCCTCCTCGATGAGGCTCTTCATCAGAGATGTTCCGCACCCCTTCCCTCTAGCCTCCGGGAAGGGGTTATATACGCAGTTGAGGACCACCACCCCCTCCCTCGGATTATCTATGTATGGGATCGAGGCCTCGGGGTAGAAGAGGATCTGGGCCACAGGCCTTCCATCCATGTATGCTATCTTGGTCGTAGGCCCAATCCTTTCAAGCATCTCCTTTAGCCATCTCCTCTTGAGCTCTATACCTCTTCGCTGTATGGGATCCTCAAGCCTCCCATGAGAGCAGACCATGAATACATCCTCCATATTACCCTCATCGACGTCTCTTACTTCGATGTCCATCCCAGATTTTCACTCTCCATCATCTGATCATATGCAAGATCCACATCTTATAAATAGATGCTGTATCATAATTATTGGCCGGTCTAGGGTCTAATCGCAGGTCTTGATGGGTTGGTGTAGGGCGATGATCGTGGCTTTATGGGCTGTGGCGAGGCGTTTGAGGGGGTCTCTGGGTGGACTGGCTTAAGGAGTTCATGGATCTGATGGTAGGGATTGAGAGGGGCCTCTCAGGCTATGGCTATCTCGGGGCCTTCCTCATCTCCTTCCTGGGCAACCTCACCATATTCATCCCCGTCCCCTTCGCCTTCTTCGTGATAGCCCTTGGGGCCACCCTGAACCCCTTCCTCGTCGGGGTCGCATGTGGGTTGGGCTCCACCCTGGGTAAGCTCTTCGCCTACCTCGTCGGGAGGGCTGGGAGGAGGTTCATCGATGAGAAGTATGGGAGCAGGCTCGAGTCTGCGAAGTCCCTTGTGAGGAGGTACGGTGCTCCTATGGTCTTCCTCTTCGCCCTGCTCCCCCTCCCAGACGACCTCATAATGATCCCGATGGGGGTTCTAAGGTACAGCTTCACCAGCTTCCTATTGGCAACCCTCGTGGGGAAGCTGGCCATGGGCCTCATCCTAGCCTACTCCGGCCACTTCGGATTCAGGATAATCCACCTTCTCCAGGAGACTAGGGGCATCCTGGCCACCGTGGCCACGGTCATACTGTTCATAGTTATCATGGTGGTCCTCCTCAAGATAGACTGGGGTCGACTTCTCGATAGAGCAAACAAAAATAATATGCAGATAAAAACTTAGAAAATAACTGATGTTGTGTTCACCATTTTAACGACTAACAATGTGTCTATCTATATTCTTGTGAAGCTCTCAACCCTCTCAAAGTCTAGGCGTTTAATCAGCTCTATCGTGAGCCTTACAGCGTTCTCCGTGTCCCTTAGGCTGAGGAGGCCCACGTGGCTGTGGATGTGGCGGGTTGGGACGGTTATAACCGCAGTTGGGCATCCAGCCTTGTGGATGTGGATCCTACCCGCGTCGGTCCCTCCCCCGTACATCTGGCTCAGCTGTAGGGGGATCTGGGCCTGCCTCGCCACCTCTATTATGAACTCCTTGAAGGCCTGGTTTGGGATCATGCTCCTGTCGAAGGTTACGAGGCCTGGCCCCTTCCCCATCTTCGTGGGCGCCTCATGGGCCTTTATTCCCGGCACATCTCCCGCTATGTCTACCTCTAAGACTATCGCAACCTCTGGGTCCACCACGTTGCTTATGGTCTGGGCCCCCCTAAGCCCCACCTCCTCCTGGACCGTGGCCGCCCCATAGACCGTGTTTGGGTGGCTTATCCCCTGCTCCCTTATCCTCCTGATGGCCTCCATGATTATGAAGGCCCCTATCCTGTCGTCGAAGGCCTTCCCCATGGCCACCTTCCCGTCGTGGAGGAGCTGGAATGGGCTCCATGGGACGACCGGGTCTCCGATCTTCACCCCGGTCGCCTCCGCCTCCTCCTTAGACGTGGCCCCAATGTCTATGAACATGTCCTTCATCTCGACGACCTTCCTCCTCTCCTCCTCCGGGAGGATGTGGGGGGGCTTCGCCGCGATGGTTCCATGGATGTCCCCCTTATTCGTCCTGATGACCACCCTCTGCCCCAGGAGGACCTGGCTCCACCAACCCCCGAGGGGGTTGAAGGTGAGGAACCCCTCCTCGGTTATGGATGAGACTATGAACCCAACCTCGTCGACGTGCCCCGCCAGGAGCACCCTGGGCCTCTCGGATCCTCCCTTAATGACGAAGGTGACTGAGCCCAGCCTGTCGGAGACCACCTCGTCTGAGTAGGGCTCCATATACCTCTTCACAAGGGCTGTGGCCTCCCTCTCAAACCCCGAGGGGCCGAAGGCCTCCATCAGCCTCCGCATCAGATCCAGCGCCTTCTCATCCAGCATGGCCATCGAATATACTCATCGAGATGCGGCATTTAGATTTATCTCATGGCCTTCTCAGCCTAGGACCTTCCTGGCGGTCGTTATGTATCCGGAGTGGCCTATCATTAGGGTCTCAGGCCTGGTTCGGTTCTCCTCCACGTTTATCCTCCTCATTATGAGCTCCACGGTCTCCACCTCCACGAAGGGTTGAGCCCTCAGGGAGGAGACCGTCTTCATGACCTGCTCTATCGTGGGGCTGAAGGAGGCGAAGACCCCTCCCCCAGCCAGAGCCCTGTGGGCCCCTGGCACCACTAGCCAGGGTGTGGCCATGTCCAACACGACGGCGTCCACCTCCTCCTCGTCCACCCTCTCGGTGACATCCCCCACCCTAAGCTCCACATATGGCTTCAGGCCCGCCCTCTCTATGTTCTCAGCGGCGACCCTCTGGAGCTCGGGCCTAACATCATAGCTGTACACCCTCCCATCGGGCCTCACCGCGTTTGCGAGGGCGCACGTGAGGGCACCGCTCCCAGTCCCAGCCTCCACCACCCTGCAGCCAGGCCCTATCCCAACCTTCACGAGAAGGTATCCGATATCCTTGGGGTAGAGCACCTGGGTCCTCCTAGCAGCTTTGAGGACTCTATCCCTAATGAGGGGCTTTAAGGCGTAGAACCCCACCCCGAGGCTGCTCGAGATCGGGGAGCCGTAGGGCTTACCAATCAGCTCTCCAAGGTTCAAATACCCCTTGTGGGTATGGAGCCTCCTCTCCCCCTCAACCCTGACCAGATAGGTTCTCCTCCCATCTAGATATATTAGAACCTCATCACCGGCCCTGATGATCTCCATCCAATAGGATCTGGGGGTAACAGGCCATAAACCCTTTTATCACTCAAGCGGGTGGAGAAGGTTTTCTTTTTTATCGTTTGTCGAGGGTTATAGGGAGCGGCTTAATGCACCATATAGCATTCCGAAGGTTACGCTTCCAGCCCAGGCGATGATCATGTAGGTGGCTACAACCTTCCATTTCGCTATCCTTGAAACCGCTAAGGCGTTGGCGAAATCGTATGGCTGCCCCATAAGCCAGGCGAGCAGTGCACCCTTTGAGAGTATTATGCCCTCTCTAACCCATATGCCCCTCCCCAAGACTATCTCAACCAGTGTTGGCGTGTATAATGGGCCGCCCAAGACCGAAGCTAATAGAACCCCCTCGACACCCGTCAAATACTCCTTTATCAACTCCTCTGGCAGGAATGCCTCTAGGTAGCCGACCGCGATTAAGCCTAATATGAAGAAGGGTAAGATCTGCCTTGCCAGGTATCCTCCAAACCTTAGGGCAGCCCAGAGCCTCTCATCTAACGGTGGCTTGACGATTTCCACCCTAGCCGCTGCAGAAGCCGCATTGCCTATTTGATGCTCTCTTTCTATGGCTTTTCCCCAGGGAGTTTTAGATATTAATATGCCGGCGAGAAGAGCCACCGCGGCGGAGGCTATGACTCTGAACCCCGCGAGCTCCCATGAGATGAGGTCACCTGTGAGCAAAATCGCTAGGATGTTGGATGCAGGGGCCATTAAGAGAAAGGTTATTCCCGGCCCTATGCCCGCCCCGGCGTACAGTACTCCGCCGAAAATGGGGACCATCGTGCATGAGCAGACCGTTAGGAAGGGCGCCATCCCAAGGGCAAGCCCGTACCCCAAGGCCTTGCCGCTTCCCATGTACCTCGTTATGGCCTCCTTTGGCACAAACTCATAGATCAATCCCGCAACCGTGAACGCGAAGAGTAGGCATATGGTTCCATGGCTGAAATAGTCATAGAGGTAGACTAGTGGGATCATCCACAATGGATAGCCGCGCAGCTCGATGGGCTTTAAGGTCGGAGCAAGCGAGTATGCCTGTATGCGGCTGTAAATCAGGAGTCCTATGACGACCAATATGAAGGCTATGATCGTGCCGGCTTTAACGGCCCTCTTTTTTCTCTCATCCATGCGCCCCTTCGCCTTCTATCTAGATGCTTCAAGCAGGAGCCTTTCAATCTCCTTTGAGGTTGGGACTCTCCCCATCATCTTTACGGTGTTGTTTATGGCTAGGGCTGGAGAAACCAGGATCCCGTATCTCTGGACCGTTTCCTTCGACATTATGTTGGCCCTCTCGATGTTCACCACGATTCCAGATCGCCTAAGCTTCTCCGCAACCTGCTCCACAACTCTTTTAACCGCTTGACACCGCATGCACGGCGGCTCAGGTCCAATAACCTCGACCTTAACCTCTTTCATGTCCTTAACCCTGGAGGATGAAATCATAGCAATATTTAAATTTTGTTATGAACTTGCTCTAAACGTGCCCTTAGCATGGGAAACCTAAACAAGTTTAAGGCCAAGCTCTTCAAGGCCCTCGCCGACCCAATAAGACTTGAGATATTAGGGCATCTGCGCGATGGAGAGAGGTGTGTCTGCGAGATCGTGCCTCACGTAGGCATTGTGCAACCTTTAGTCTCTAGGCACCTGGCGATTTTGAAGCACTGCGGCCTTGTAAATTCTAGAAAGGAGGGGAATCGGAGATTCTATTTCGTAACAGACCCTGCAATATATCAAGTGATAGACGCTGTTGATGATGATTTGATAGATGCACTTTCCAAACGAGCCATCGAACAAATGGTTTGAGGGGGGAGATGCAAATGTCGAAAGAGGCCTTCAGGAGCTTTAGGGTGGATGTTAAGCCCCTTCGCCTTCGATGTTGACAGTACAGTTGATCTCCGAGGCCCTGAGCATATGCTTCGATAACCCTTCGAGGGCAGACTCACCGGCGCGAGCTAATGGAAGAGCCTATGGAGCGGGTATGGAGGATGGTCCTAGAAGCACCTCATGTGAAAACCAAGAATCTCATATCGACCTTGAGCGATGTGGTTACAGACTCTTGAGAGGGGTTTGGAAATACTAAATGCCTATATCGCTTGCCGAGCTCTACAGGCCATGGTAGGGAAGGTCGACCTCTATAGTTTCCCCCTACAGCCTTGAAACACCGATGAAAAAATTAAGATCAAATATATCGAACAGGAGATTATGATTCTCTAGATTTAAAAACAATTAGATTGAATTTGGATGATCTAACAGAAGAACATTCAAGGATAACTCAAGCCCTGTTCAAAATTGAAGACATTATTAAAGGTTTTGTTGGATTAGTGGGGAGGGATATGTTGGAAATAATGTTAAACTTTAATCGTTGAGCAATATTAAGTCAGATTTTTAAGTTGATTTCCATCTAGATATATTATTAGTGGGAACAAAGTATGACATAGGACGCTCTTCGAGTATTTCCATTTTCCCCTCCTTTGGCCCTCCCTTTATCACTGAGATAACTCCAAGGGGTGGACCTTGACTTTTAAGGATCTTATGAAAACCCTTTTCTTCATGGAGTTTAACTCAACATCGGTGCCTTATGAGCAGGCTGAAGCAGTTTGCGGATTTTAGGAGGAGGATGAATGAGCGGATATTGGGCTTCGGGAACCTCGATACGAAGAGGTTCTGGGCCCTTGACACCAGCGTATACAGGGGTGGGGCCCTCGATGAGAGGGTGAAGGAGCTTCTCGGGTTGGCCACCTCGCTGGTCCTAAGGTGCGACGACTGCGTCACCTACCACATAATCCGCTGCATACAGCTGGGATTGTCCGATGAGGAGATCCTCGAGGCCCTCAATGTGGCTTTGATCGTCGGGGGGTCCATCACCATCCCCCACCTTAGAAGGGCGGTGGATACGATAGACGAGTGCAGGAAGCTGACGGCCGAGGAGGTGAAGAGCCTCTTAACCTAGCCTTCACCATGGGCATCTATATATCTCGACCATCCCCCGCGTAATCCGAAGGTTCATACCTCCTCCCAACAGATACGTTCTTAATCTCTTTTAATGCTACGGGTTTTCAAGGATCCCGCTATTCTTCCTTTATGACCGTGGCGTCGATGGATGAAACCCCAGCTGGGTGTTCCACCTCCCAAAGAAAACAGGCCATATGCCCAGCCTGGGCGCTGCTAAGTTTAAATTGCGCGATGTTAGATTTGGCGCCAGTTTACGTTGCAGTCGTCTTAGCCTGATCTCCTTTCATAGCTTATTTGATGACGTTATGAGGTACTGTAGCCTATCCCGGCACACTTTCGTGCGAAATCATCAAAAGGGCGGGAAGCTCAATAAAAGAACACCTAGAAAATTGAAATGTTGGGAGAATTCTTCTAAAAACTCATATGTTTTAAAAGTTTAGGTTTAATATGATGATAGCTAAACGTTTTCCTTACTTCCATCTTTCAAATCCCTTAGGCCTTCGACACCCCTGGAAGCCTCAGATTCCTCATTAGGGGGAGGGCTGCCCTCAGGATTATTATCGAGATTATGGAGTCCGCGGTGTGGTGGATGGCTCCCCCCACCATGTTTATCACGGCTCCCCACAGGGGTATGCCGAAAGGGACGACCACGAGCCCTTCAGGTATGGCGTGTAGGGGCAAGGCGATGAGGAATAGGGCCTTAGGGTAGGAGAAGCCCCTCTTCACTGCTATGGCCGCCGTGACCCCGAATAGGATGTGGGTCGCAGCCCTAGCCGCCACAACAGGGCCTAGCGTCAATAGGAATCCGAGGGTCGATGCGGATCCGACCAGTGCGGCTACTGATGGCCCGGCGACTATGGAGAGCATGACCGGGACGTGGGAGGCGAGGGTAGCAGAGTACCCTATCTCCGGGATAACGAACTGGAGGGTCCCCCTGAAGAGGAGGGGGATGGCGAGGGCCAGGGCGGTGAACACCCCTCCAAGGGCTATCTCCACACTCCTCAAATGGATCAATTAGCCCCTAGGCTAGCTAGAGATATAAAATCCTTGCTGGAGAGGTTGACATGTAACAACCATCTATCATTTAGAAGTTGAACGGTGAACCAACACTCCCTTGCATATTCCAAAAAGAGAGAATGACCGCATCGCAGGATATGAATCGGGATAGCTGGAGGTCTGGGTACCCTTTCAGAGTAGGATCAGCCTCTCAGCCCTCGATGACCCATCGGGGTTTCTGCTCACCCTCAATATGTATGCTGCCTCCTCCTCCCCGTGCAGGGGCTCTCCGAGGCTTGGGGTTGCATCCCTCTCCACCAGTCGGTTCTCCAACTCTACGGGGATCAGGAGGGGAGACTCCCCCCTGATCCCTCTAACCCTCTCTTCCATTTCGGCCTCTAGGTCGTATCTCCCCTCCTCTATGAGGCCTCTCAGGACGATCCTCAGGATCCCCCTGCCACTTTAGGCCCTAAGCTCCTCCTAGTATCTTCGCATCTGGGCTAAGGCCTCCTCCATGAGCCATCCCTTAGGGCTAGAGGGTTCCCTCCCATCCACGGTCGTGTCCCCTATCCTGTATAGGGGGTTAAGGGTTTAAACTCCCATCTGATCCCCGCATGGATGAGATAATCCACATCCGCCACGATGAAGGGGTTTATGGCCCTAGAGAAGGCGTGTCTGAAGGCCTCCTCCTGTGCTTCGCCGCGCTCGGCACGGCTCTACCTATATGGGTGTCGATGAAAATCCCGATCCTCATCATATATCCACTCCTCCCTCCGGCCATTCGACTAGGAGCCTATGATATCATACACCCAAGGCGATGAAGTGTCCTACAAACCCCTAGGCCGAAAACGGTTTAACCTTATCGGCCCTAGACCTGAGCCATGGGGATGGCATATGATGGACCCTTTAAGAGAGATCAAGACCGATGATGAACACTCCTTAAACCACAAAGGCCGCTTAGGTTAATAACCTCTCAAACAAGGCCTCACCGATCCATGAAATATCTCCCGGCCTTGGTCTCAACGATTTATGGATATCTTAAAAACTCGAGCGGTGTAGTCTCGATATCAGATCGGAGGAGCAGGATCTATCGAATTCCCGCCGATGGCAACCGCTTAGCGGATCCGGTCTCTCATCGAGTCCACAAATCCCGCTCGCTCATCTCAAGGCCTCGAAGGCCTCTTCTAGTTGCCTAGGATTTTAGATAAAGAAGTTAGAAAGCGCTTAATATTTTTTGTTATCACCTTTCATGGGTATAGTGTTTTCGGTGCCCTCGATTAATAACGGGGTTAGGGGCTTCTTAAGGGCTTCAGGGATGGGAGGCTTCTGAATTGAGGGCCTTCGAGAGCAACTCAAAACCCGATGGTTCTCTGAGGAGGCTGCTTTACAGAGAATAGGAATGCCATAGCGTGCCTAAAGATACCCAGGAGGGAAAGCCCATTATCCCAAAGCCCTCCATAAACCTCTACCCTTAAAGGGTTGAGAGGGGAGGGATGGATATCTACGAATCCCAAAACGGTATCTGCCATCGATTCGAATCGATTTATGGTGCGGATTCTAGACATCAAAGAGGTTCAATCTAAGGCGGTCCATTTATAAATAGGATGAGGGATCGTGAAGTTCAGTCTCAGGGGCTCTATGATGCAGAAGGACGAGGACTTCACCAGCTGGTATGAGAGGGTCCTTCTCGAGGCCCAGATCGTGGATGACCGGTACCCCGTGAAGGGCTTCACCGTCTACATGGGCTGGGGCTACAGGATAGCTAGGGGGATAGCCCGCCTATTGGAGGAGAGGCTTGAGGAGAGGGGCCATCAGCCGGTCCAGTTTCCGGTGGTTATCCCTGAGGACGCCTTCATGAGGGAGTCTGAGCATATCGAGGGCTTCGGGGCAAGCGTCTTCTGGATAACCCACGCCGGGGATACGAGGCTGGAGAGGAGGCTCCTCCTCAGGCCCACATCGGAGACGGCCATCTACCCCCTCTTCAAGCTCTGGATAAGGTCGCATGCCGACCTTCCGCTGAGGGTTCATCAGACCTGCAATGTATACCGCTATGAGACCAAGGCCACCCGACCCCTATACAGGGGGAGGGAGTTCCTATGGAACGAGGCCCACACGGCCCATGCAACCTATGAGGGCGCGGAGAGGCAGGTGAGGGAGGGGGTTGAGATATACAGATACGTATATGATAGCCTCGGCCTCAGCTACCTGATCCTACGCCGGCCAGACTTCGACAAGTTCGCGGGGGCCGATTACAGCATAGCCTTCGACACATGGAACCCCGATGGGAAGGTGAACCAGATAGGGACCGTCCACGAGCTAGGGGAGAACTTCGCTAGGGCCTTCGAGCTCGAGTATGAGGACGAGAGGGGGGAACGCCGCCTCGTCTCAACCACCTGCTATGTGATGGGCATTGGGAGGGTCATCGCGGCGGTCATAGCCCACCATGGAGACGACCATGGATTGATCCTGCCGCCGGTCATAGCCCCGATTCAGGTGATAATAGTACCCATCCCTTTCAAGGGTTTCGAGGAGAGCGTCAAGACGTGTGCGAGGGAGTTGGAGGCCACCCTTAAGAGAGGGGGGTTAAGGGTTGCCGTAGACGACGATGACCGCTTGAGGCCGGGCGAGAAGTATTATAAGTGGGAGATGTTCGGCGTCCCCCTCAGGGCGGAGGTGGGCCCATCCGAGGTGAAGGAGAGGACGGTCACCCTCGTGAGGAGGGACACCTTCGAGAGGTGCAGGGTCGAGCTGGAGAGGGTCAGGGAAGAGGCTGAAGGCCTTCTGGAGAGGATCCAAGAAGGCCTCAGGGAGAGGAGCTGGAGGCGCCTAGAGAGGGAGGTGGTATACGCCGAGGGTGTCGAAGAGATGAAGGCCCATATAGAGGAGAGAAAGATAGTCAGGGTTAACTGGTGTGGAGACCCCCACTGCGCCTTCAGGATAAGGGATGAGGTGGCTGGGGAGGTGAGGGGAACCCCATGGGATGGGGGGGAGGAGGCCAGGGCCCCGTGCATCATATGCGGAGGCGAGGCCAAGCATGTGGCCTACGTGGCCAGGACCTTCTAAAGCTCGATGACCATGCCATCATAGCCGACCTCGAAGCCGCGGTCCCTCAGGAGGGATGAGAAGGCCCCGCCAGGAGTGAGGAGGGGGCTTGTGTGGTTTATGTGGGTGTATATGACCCTCCCTATACCACAACCATCGAGCACCTCCATGCTGTCGATGACGGGAACATGGCCCAGCTCGTAGGAGGTCCTGGAGATCCCGCTCACCCTCTCCAACTCATCATCCCACCAGAAGGTTCCATCGATTATCAGGATCTCCAACCCCTTAAGGCGGGAGAGGAACTCTTCGGCGAGCTCTCCCAGATCTGGGGCGTATATCATCCTCCGCCCAAGGTGCTCCAACTCATACGCATAGGTCTTGGTTGGGATGTAAGAGCCGTTGCTGAGCCTCTCAGTATGGGGGACCTCGAATCCCCTCACATTTAGGCTCCCCAAGAGCCTAACGGGTTCATCCTCCATTAGAGCCTTTGGATTAAGATAGTCGTCTCCGAGCCTGCCGAGGCTGCCGAAGAACCTGTCCTCCCCTTCATCCCCGAAGAGGAATCCCATCAGGTCCGGAGGGCCGTATACCGGGATGTTGAAGCACTTTCCGGTGGAGAACTCGAATAGACCGACGCAGTGATCCCCATGGCCGTGAGTTAAAAATATAGCCTCTATAAGGCTTCTCCTATCGAACCCGCCGTCCCTACCCCTCCTCGGGAAGATGCCTGTATCCTCAAGCTGCTGCTTCAGATCCGGTGAAGCGTCTATGAGGATGTACCTATCTCCCTCAAGGGAGACTGCTATGGAGGACCGAGTCTTCCGGAGCCTCTTATTGTGGCGGGCCTCTTCGCAGTTTGGGCAGCCACAGTCCCACTGCGGGACTCCACCATTAGATCCAGAGCCCAGGATATGGATCTTCACATTTAATAGCTCTGAGGGCTATGATAAAAGGAGAATGGATGGGCTGACCCGTCCTCTTGCGGCTATCGGTTCGAGGTGCTCTTAGGGCTTGATGGATGTATATGAGCCTGAGGAGGACTCCTTTCTACTGATGAGGCATGTGGTGAGGCTGGTTCGAGGAAGGGTTCTAGATGTAGGGACCGGAACTGGGATCCAAGCTATAGCAGCGGCATCCAAGTCGGAGGTTGAGGTCGTCATAGCCGTTGATATCAACCCTAAAGCGATCGAGAAGGCCCGTCGATGGGCCATTAAATCCGGGACCATGGAGAAGATCAACTTTGTAGTCGGAAGCCTTTTGGACTGGCTGAATGGAGAGGTGGACTGGATAATATTTAATCCTCCATACCTCCCCTCAGAGGGGAGGCTGAGCGAAGCCTCCTGGTCTGGGGGAGAGAGGGGAGGAGAGGCCATCGAGGACTTTCTCACGAAGGCCCTCAGGCATCTGAGCCATGAAGGGGGCATCCTCCTCGTCTACTCCACCCTTACAGGCCTAGAAGTAGACGCGTTCAGGGGCTACGAGGGGGAGCTTATGGAGGAGCTCCCCCTCTTCTTCGAGAGGCTATTCTGCGTCCTGTTGAGGCCATCCCATTCTAGGTAGGATCCATCACCCATATGATTAAACGTGTTCTATAGAACTATTGTGAGCCACTCTTTCCATCTTTCTTTGGCGTGAATTTTAGTCTCTGGTTATTTGGGTTCCCGCCTTCCCCTCTATGGCTTCAAGCCCCTCTCGGAGAGATCCTATTATTGCCCTCTTTCCTCCGTGCTCTATGAACCTTATGCAGGCTTCAACCTTAGGGCCCATGCTGCCTGGGGGGAAGTGTCCCTCCAATAGGTATCTCTTTGCCTCCTCGATTGTCATCCTCCTTATGGTTCTTTCCGAGGGCTTTCCATAGTCTAGCTTCACGCTCTCCACGTCGGTGAGGATGAGGAACACGTCAGCCCCCACCTCCTCTGCTAGGATCTCCCCCGCCAAGTCCTTGTCTATGACGGCGTCCACCCCCTCAAGCCTTCCACCCCTCTCGATAACGGGTATGCCCCCTCCCCCTGAGGCTATAACTATCATTCCGTCGTCGACCATCCTCCTCACCGCCCCCCCTTCTATGATGGCCAGTGGCCTTGGGGATGGAACAACCCGCCTCCATCCCCTCTCGACCTCTGGCCGCACTCTTCTCATAACCCACCCCCTCTCCTCCATGAGGGCTTTAGCCTCCTCCTCGCTGTAGAATGGGCCGATGGGCTTGTGGGGGTCCCTGAAATCTGGGTCATCTTTGTCGACTAGGACCTGTGTCACGACGGTGACTATAGGCCTCTTCACATCCATCAGCTCGTTTCTCAGAGCCTGCTGGAGGAGGTACCCTATCTGCCCTTGGGTCATAGCCCCTAAGACTACTAGGGGCTGAGGGGGCACAAGCTCCCTCGCCTGCTCCTGCTGTATAGCTAGGCTCCCCACCTGGGGGCCGTTGCCGTGGGTGAGGACAACCTCATATCCCCGGCGGATGATCTCCACGATCTGACGGCATGCGGTCCTGACATTCCTGATCTGCTCCTCGGCTGTTCCCCTCTCATCAGGCTGCTTTATCGCGTTACCGCCGAGAGCTATGACAACCCTTCTACCCATACGTCATACCCCGAAGGGCAATGGAGATTCACCAATCGGGGTTAAAAGATTTCCTACCTCCATGAGAACGGCAGATCTTAGGTCTCTTAAGCCCAGCCCTCCCAAACCCTTTTTATCGCCCATCAAGACTGGTTTCTCGATGCGGAATAGGGCTCGAACCATCTGCCTCGGCATAGAGTCTACGGCTGACAATCTGGGGGTAGGCATAGCCTCGTCTGAAGGAGCCATCCTAGCCAACGAGGTTAGCACCTACGTCCCTGAGGCCGGTGGCATACATCCAAGGGAGGCCGCACGCCACCATGCCATGGAGATAGGGGGGGTCATAGCTAGGGCCTTAAAGGCGGCTGGATTAGAGGCTGGAGATATCGACGTCGTAGCCTTTTCGAGGGGGCCGGGCCTGGGTCCCTGCCTAAGAACGGGAGCGACGGCTGCTAGGGCTCTAGCATCATACCTTGGAGTTCCCCTGGTGGGGGTCAACCACTGCGTCGCCCACATAGAGATAGGGCGATTATCATCCGGGGCTGAGGACCCCCTCACCCTATATGTCTCCGGTGGGAACACCATTGTCGCGGGCTTCGAGGCTGGAAGGTACAGGGTCTACGGGGAGACCATAGATATAGCCGTCGGAAACTGCCTCGACGTCTTCGCCAGGGAGGCTGGGCTGCCATATCCCGGGGGCCCGGCCGTCGAGAGGATGGCCCTGAAGGGGGGGAGGCTCATCCCCCTGCCATATGTTGTTAAGGGGATGGACCTTAGCTTCACAGGCCTCCTAACAGCCGCGATCCAGGAGTTGAAGAGGGGCATCTGGGGGCTCGAGGATCTCTGCTTCAGCCTCCAGGAGGTTGCCTACGCCATGCTGGGAGAGGTCACGGAGAGGGCCTTAGCCCATACCAGGAAGCCCGAGCTCCTCCTCACGGGGGGCGTTGCTGCAAATAGGAGGCTCCGCTCAATAATCCAGTCGATAGCCGAGGAGCATGGGGCAATCCCCCACTACGTCCCAACGAGCTATGCCACCGATAACGGGGCCATGATAGCCTGGACGGGCATCCTCGCATACACCCATGGGGTGACAACGCCCTTGGAACGGAGCCATATAGATAGCGACTGGAGGCTTGACGATGTTGAGGCCCCATGGAGGAAGGGAGGCTCAAAGGCCGAGCCTACCAAGCCGATGGATATGCGGGAGGAATGGGCTGGGCGGGATGGCCCGCCAGTTCTGATATCTAAGGGGGCCGAGGCAGACCTTTGGCTTGAAGATGACTGGAATGGTAGGAGGGTGATCATAAAGAGGAGGGTTAAGAAGAGGTATCGCCACCCAAAGCTCGATGAGGAGCTGCGAAGGTATAGGACGATCCACGAGGCTGAGATCATCCATAGGGCGAGGAGGGCTGGGGTCTCCACTCCCATAATATACCAGGTCGACACCGAGGATAAGGCCATAGTGATGCAGCATGTCGAGGGGGTGAGGGTTAGGGAAGCCCTTGAAGGCCTCGACGAGGATGATAGGAGCCGGCTCTTCAGGCTTATAGGGGCGCAGGCGGGCAGGCTCCATGGAGCTGGGATAATCCATGGAGACCTCACCACCTCCAACATGATCTGGAATGGGAGGCAAACCTTCTTCATAGACTTCGGCCTCGCGGAGCTGTCGAAGGAGGCTGAGAAGAGGGGGGTTGACCTCCACCTGTTGAGGAGGATGCTCATGAGCACCCACTTCCACCACGTTAAAGAGCTTTCAGATGCCTTCGAGGAGGGTTACAGGAGCATAATGGGAGCTGAGGCAGATGAAGCCCTAAGGAGGATGAGGGAGATAGAGAGGAGGGGGAGATATGTCAAGAGGGGAAAGGATATGGATGTTGACGGGTAACCCCGACAAGTTCAGGGAGGGACAGCTCATCCTCTCAGAGATGGGCTTAGACCTCCACCATCTCAGGGCGGACAAGCTGGAGATACAGGCGGATGACCTGGAGGCGATAGCCTCCTACAGCCTTGGAGGGATACCCTTAGACGACCCACGCCCCATAATCGTTGAGGAGTCAGGCCTCTTCATAGAGTTCTATTCAGGATTTCCGGGCCCCTACTCCTCATACACCCTAAGGAAGATCGGATTGGATGGGGTGCTGAAGCTCATGGAGGGGGTTGAGAACAGACGGGCCCACTACAAGTCCGTGATAGCGTTAAGACATGGATGCGAGATACGCCTCTTCCAGGGCTTGGTATGGGGAAGAATATCAAAGGAGTCTAGGGGTACTGGAGGTTTCGGATACGACCCCATCTTCGTCCCCGAGGAGGGGGATGGAAGAACCTTCGGAGAGATGACCATAGATGAGAAGAACTCCATATCCCACAGGGCAAGGGCATTCAGAATGCTTGGAGCATGGCTCAAAAAATCCCTGGATAAATCGAAAATCAGACCTTATGGATAGAGTTCTTATGCTTTAAAGCGGTTTCAGATCGAGGCGGCTTCGAGAGTAAATCTTTATAAATATAGCCGCTCTCGAATGGACAAGCCTGCTAATAGGAATCGGTCGATGGCGGATGGTTGGGAAGAAGGCGCTGATGCAGGGGAGATCCCGATCGAAGAGGCCTGTCTCCAAGAGGCCTCCAGCGTGGGTTGTCTACAAGCCCGAAGAGGTAAAGGCCATGGTGATAAGCCTTGCCAGGGAGGGTAGGTCCCCAAGCGAGATCGGAAGCATCCTAAGGGATGAGCATGGGATACCCCTGGTTAAACCGATTGTAGGGGAAGGGATCGTAGAGATCCTTAGGGATGCCCAGATAGCCCCAAAGATCCCCGAGGACCTCCAGAGCATCATCTCAAGGGCGGCCAATTTAAGGAGGCATCTCGAGCGCCACCCTAAGGACTACAGCAACAAGAGGGGCCTACAACTGGCAGAGGCGAAGATATACAAGCTGGCAAGGTACTACAAGAGGAGGGGCCTCCTCCCCCCTGACTGGGAATATAGGCCTAGCATGGTCACCTTCTGAACGCGGCGGAGATGGAACTGGAGAAGCGATTCCTGGCCTCCCTCGAAGAGGGGGTGGAACTCTACAAGAGGCATGTGGATGGGGGAGGCCCGATAAGGATAGTCTCCCACAGCGACGCCGACGGGATAGCTGCAGGCGGGATCCTAAGCCTAACAGCCCTTAGGTCAGGGGTCCCCTTCAAGACCACCTGCGAGGTGAGGCTAGACGAGGAGATCCTCAAGGGCATCTCGGAGGAGAAGGCCCGCCTCATAATATTCTCGGATATAGGAAGCAGCTACATGGACATCATAGGAGAGTATCTCCCGGCCTCCGACGTCATGGTCCTCGACCACCACCCTCCCATAGAGGCGGAGAAGGGGAGTATAGTCCACATAAATCCCACATTACACTGCATCGACGGCTCCAGAGGGATAAGCGGCGCGGGGGTGGCATACCTCTTCTCAAGGCAGGTGGACGAAGAGAACATGGCCCTAAGCCCCCTCGGCGTGGTAGGAGCCCTCGCAGACCAGCAGGATAAGGGGGAGGGGAAATCCCTCATAGGCCTCAACAGGATGATAGAGGAGGAGGCTAGAGGATTAGGCCTCCTGGCGACGAGGGTCGATATAACCCTATTCGGATATGAGACGAGGCCCCTATATAGGGCCCTAGCCTATACCATGAACCCCTACATACC
>JBBIVO010000010.1:20689-36582 GCA_037439685.1 Candidatus Bathyarchaeota archaeon
GGAGGACAGATGCCTAGCCTTCCTAAAGGGGCTGGGGATAGAGCTGAAGAGGGAGGGGAGGTGGAGAGCCCTAAGGGATCTCTCGGAGGAGGAGAAGAGGAGCCTCTTCTCAGCCCTCTCCCAGCACATGATCCAAGAGCAGTGCGGCGTGGAGGCCATCCACGAGCTTATTGGGATGATCTACACATTCAAGAGGGAGGAGGCTTGGACCCCCATGAGGGACGGCAGGGAGTACGCCTCCCTACTGAACGCCTGCGCAAGGATGGAGAGGCCGAGCCTGGGCATAGCCATATGCCTAGGCGACAGGGGATCGTCTGTTGAGGAGGCGGAGGCCACCCTGAACGAGTATAGGAGGAAGATAGCGGAGTACCTAGACCTCGTGAGGGAGAGGGCCACCATCATCGAGATGGAGAACATATACACCCTAAGAGCCCAGGCGGAGATAGACGACAGGATAATAGGAGTGGTTGCCTCGATCCTAATCTCAACCGGCATCCTCAAGAGGAAGATGCCGATAGTTGCGATGGCCAAGGCTGAGGGAGGCCTCATAAAGGTCTCAGGAAGGCTCACAGACGAGCTGGCCATGGAGGGGATAAACCTGGGGAAGGTGATGATGGAGGCGGCCAAGAGGCTTGATGGGAGGGGGGGAGGCCACGACATAGCGGCGGGGGCATTCATACAGGAGATATACGAGGAAGAGTTCATCAGGCTGGTGGACCAACTTGTCGGGGAGCAAAGAAAGGCAAGAGGCCCTGATAATCCTGAGATACGGCTCTGAGAGGGAGGCGAGGGCGGTTCACCAAGCCGTCTCACCCGACAACAGCCAAGCACCCGAGGGCTTGACGCTCTCCTCAGAGGCCGCGGAGGGAGAACTGAGGATCTCCATCACATGCAACAGGGGGGTTAGAAGCCTCACCGCGACAATAGACGACCTCCTCTCATGCATCCAGGCAGCTGAGAGAGCGATACTAACCTTAAAGGAACCTAAAAATAAGCCTCAAAAACGAGATTAAGCATAAATCGATAATTTTAATACCGTCTAGGAAAGGATGGGAGGGTATTCCAGGTTGGGCATGCTGTTGGCTGTTCTAGTCGGGTTCACAGCCATGTCCATTTTGGGGTTCATACCCGTCCTTGGACCCATCCTCGCAGGGTTCATAGCGGGGTTCTCGGCGGGGGGAGGCGCGTGGAGAGGGGCGAGGGCGGGTTTCTTCAGCGGTATCCTAGGGCTCTAATAGGCGCCATCATCCTCTCGATCCTCGGGGGTTCTGTGGGGGTGCTCTTCGCCCGGTTCCGAGGTAGTCTCCTTGGAGGCCTCGTCGGGGCCCTGGCAGGTGGCCTTTTTGGCCTCGGCCTCATCCTCCTCTCCCTTGCCAAGGCGCTCCTAGGGCTCATCGGAGGAGCTATTGGGGGAGCGTTAAGGGGAAAAGGCTGATCGACATGAGATAACATGGTAAACATATCTATAGGATGTAGCCATATTGAAAACAATATTGAAAACAACATTCAGATCAAAGCTCCAAACTAATTTTTAACGGTTGACTCGCTATTGTCAAAAACTTCATGATTCAATTCTAGGGCGAGGATTATTTAAAAACCAGAATTAGTTATGGGGCTGCGGGAAAGGCCTTGAGCTCTAAGGATAAGTGGGAGGTGGAGACAGCAATTATCGAGTTCTCCAGGGTCTTCGGCGGGGAGGCCCAAGTAGAGTTGCTATCAATGGTTGGCAGGGTGATAGAGGTGAGGTTTTCGGGGAGCATGTGTGAGACCTGCGGGGTCTCCGACTACTTCATGGACCTCGTCTACATCCTAGAGGAGGTCACTGGGATCCCCCATGCCCTCTGGCGCTATGAGGAGGGTGAGGGACCCGGCTTTCACGTCTGGATAGTTCGACTCGACTTCCTTGAGGAGCTGATGGATGTGGTGGAAAAGGTGGGGCCCCTGGTAGAGGAGAGGATGAGGATGTTCGAGGAGGCTGGAAAGGACGAGGAGAGCCTCTTCAAGGAGTTGTGCTTCTGCATCCTCACAGCAAATTATACAGCTGAGGGGGGAATGAGGATCCAGGAGGCCCTTGGAATGGGGCTGCTGACGCTGGAGAAGGAGAGGCTTTCAGAGGAGCTTAGGAGGCTGGGGCACAGACACCCGAAGGCCAGGGCCGATTACATAGTCGAGGCGAGGAGGCTCTTCGGTAGGCTTAGGGAGACCGTTAGAGGATTGGGAGAGGCGGAGGCGAGGGAATGGCTGGTCAGGGAGGTCAAGGGGCTTGGATACAAGGAGGCAAGCCACTTCCTCAGGAACACCGGGTCCACCACCCTAGCCATCCTAGATAGGCACATTCTAAGGTTTCTGTGGTGCAAGGGGCTGATACCGAAGATTCCGAGGAGGCTTAACAAACGGCTATACACGAGGCTTGAAGCCCTTCTAAGGGCCATAGCCGAAAAAGTCGGCATAAACCCAGCGGAGCTGGACCTATACCTATGGTACCTGATGACGGGAAAGATCCTGAAATAGGGCTAAGAGCAAAACGAATTCATATTAAAACATTCATAATAGATTTTATTAAGTTTATTCTCTTTAGTTTTAACAACCTCCAACACCCATAGATATATAAAAATAAAAAACTATTACTGAATGTTATAGAGTGATTTTAATTTGTGTTTCCAAACATGATATTGAAATCATCATCTGTGAGTCGGAGGGAGATTTCAACTCTACACTTCGAGGCTTGGCATGGGGGCTATCGGATGAAGGACTCTCCATAGGTGATGAGTGTCACCGTGCTTCTGACATTCTCCAACTGCCTGATCTTAGTGAAAACGATACTCCTGACATTATCCATGGATTCTGCCTCTATCTCCGCGATGACATCATAGATGCCGTAAAGGGCATAGGCCTTTATAACCCCCTTCATACGGCTTAAAGCCTCAACCACCGCGGCCTCCTGGCCAAGCTCGGTATTCATAAGGACGAAGGCCTTCAAGACCCCTCACCTCTAGGCGACCCAACCAGATAACGGGTTCCAGGTTATATCTATATTTTGTGCTCCTGGGCCTTGCCTCAGTGGAGGCGGATGAGGCCATTTAAACTTTCGGATCATAAAATATATATAATGGGACAGCTTTCTTTCATGTAGAAGAAAATGGTTCTAAAAGGTGGATTGATCACGACTTTCGCTGCACTGTTGATCTTCATAGCCATCTACCTCTACTCCATATACAGATCCGTCAGAGGCAGGCCTCCGAGCATCAGGAGGGTTCCTGGTCTTGATGCCCTGGAGGAGGCTATTGGGCGGGGCGTAGAGCTGGGGAAGCCCATCTACTACTCAACGGGGATGGGAAGGCTCTCTGGGGGGGATATGCCCATGACGATGGCCGCCCTCACCCTTCTAGGCCACTCAGCAAACCTCGCTAACAGGCTTGGAGCAGAGCTGAGGTATATCGCCGCCGTGCCAGAGCTGGTCCCAGTATCCGAGGATATGCTAAGGACCGCGTATGGAGAATCCTACAAGCCGGAGCAGGTCACCTTCGTCCCATCCCAGGTGGCCCTCATGTCAGCCATCGTCGGCACCTACGAGAGGGAGAGGCCTGCAGCCAACTTCATCTTGGGGGCCCTCTACTGGGAGACCGTGGTTATAGCCGAGGCAGGGGCTAGGGCTGGAGCCATGCAGATAGGGGGGACCGGCCGCCTCTATCAGGTCCCCTTCACCGTCGCCCTCTGCGACTACAGCCTCATAGGGGAGGAGCTCCTGGCAGCTGGGGCATATGTATCGAGGGAGCCATCGCAGCTCGGCTCCATCCTAGCCTCAGACCTCATCCGCTTCATCGTGATGGGCCTCATCGGGTTATATCTCATAGGCGCCATCATCGGGGTCGACATGACTACGATACTGAGGTTTTAGGGGGGAGAAGGCTTGTCCTGGATAAGGAGAAGGGAGATCCCCATCCTGATCTTCGCGGTCACATTCATCGTATCATGCTTCGGATACTACCTGGATGTTCCAGTGATGGGAAAGGTCTACTCAACCCTCTTCGACTGGGTCCTTATAATGAGCAACCTAGCCCTGGGCACAGGCCTCATCGCCCTAACCCTATACCACGGCAAGAGGGTGGTCAAGAGGGATAGGGGATACCCATTCAGCATCATCGTCTTCGCCGCGCTTCTGCTCATGTTCGCAGCGGCCTATGCATCTCCAGCCTCTAGGGAGTACCTCTACGCACAGATATACACCCCGGCGAGCATAGCGATCCTCTGCTTCGCCGGCTTCTCCGAGATCACGGGGTTGTACCGCGCGTTCAGGGTGAGGAACATCGAGGCCCTCTTCCTCGCATTAGCTGGCTTCATCCTGCTGATGCACTTCGCCCCCCTCTACGGGTTTATCCTCCCAGGGATAACCGGATTAGCCACATGGCTCCTCGACAACCCGGCCATGGGGGCGAGCAGGGGGATAATCATCGGGATAGCCATTGGGACCATAGCCATAGCCGTAAGGGTGCTCCTGGGGTATGAGAAGGCATACACGGGGTGAGGAGATGTCGAAGAACACCCGGCTTCTAGGGATATTGAGCCGCAGCTACCGGCAAGTCATCTTCGCCCTTGTCCTCCTCTTCTGCTTCCTACCGGCCCTCAGGCCCCTAGGCATCCCCATCTCCATAGACAAGCTGACGGTAAAGGCGTACGAGACGATTGAGGGGCTGAGCCCTGGAGACCTGGTCCTGGTCAGCGCCGACTACACCCCGGGGATGTGGGTTGAGGTTGGCCCCGCCGTGAATGCCATGGTCCAGCACCTCTTCCTCAAAGGGGCCAGGATAGTCTTCGTCTCCTTCTATCCCGATGGGCCAGCCCTCACCGAGAAGGTGTTAAGCGAGATTGATACTCGGGGAGCAAGATACGGCGTCGACTACGTGAACCTGGGCTACCTACCGGGCCTCGAGACGGCGATGGCCGCCTATGTTGAGAACCCACGCCAGATAGCCTATGACTACTATGGAACCCCCATAGAGAGGCTGGAGATAATGGAGGGTGTCAGAAGCATCTCAGACTTCAAGGTCTACATCTTCGCCTGCGTCACATGGCCTGACCCCTGGGTGCGCCAATTCTATGGAAAGGTCCCTAAGATCATCAACATAATCTCCCCGGCTGGGATATCCCTGGTGATGCCCTATGTGAGCGCGGGGCAGCTGGACTCTATGCTCCCGGGGACGAAGGGGGGCGCGGAGTACGAGGCTCTGATGGGCAGGGGAGGGATAGCTACATCGATAATGGATGCAACCACCCTCATACTGACCTTCGTCATCCTGCTCATAGTCGCCGCCAACATGAGCTATCTCAGGGAGCGCATAGCCAAGCGTGGAGGGTGAGGATGCCTTGGAGGCATATACGAGCCTTATGGTGGCCGTTCTCACCCTCATGGCTTGGAGCATGCTGTACAGGGAGAACCCATTCTATAGAGTCGTCGAGAGCCTCATCATAGGCTTCGGTATGGGTTACACCCTATACATCACCATCGACACCCTCCAAAAGATCTGGATCTCACCCATGATCGGGGGGAACTGGCTCCTCCTCGTCCCAGCCATCCTAGGGTTCCTCCTCTTCACATCCTTCACCGAGCGCTACAGGTTCTTGAGCAGGTGGGGTGTGGCCGCCATCGCGGGTAGCGGGGCGGGCTTCGCGGTTAGCAGAGCCGTCCCAGTCCAGATCATAGGGCAGGTGAAGCCCTTCTTCATCAACCTCCAAAAGGCGGCACCTCTAGAGGTTTTCAACTGGGTCGTCATACTGGCGACGACGCTCTCGACGATAGCCTTCTTCACATTCACAAGGGAGCATAGGGGGGTGCTGGGGAGGATCGCTAAGCTGGGACGCTTAAGCATGATGGCCGCCTTCGGCGCCACCTTCGGAGCCACGATAGGAGGCGATATACTGTACATAATAGAGAGGTCCATATTTTTGGCGAAGGCGCCTCAGGTGTATCTTCTCCCAGTCGCCATCCTTCTTATAGTGGTGGACATCATCAGGAAGGGCGGGAAGAGATAATCTCCCTTTTTTATTTTTGATCACAATGTTCATCTACTCGATTGATCGGATAATGGTCGGTGTCTTCATGCTGGACCTGGCTATAGTTGGCGGGAGGATATTGGATGGGACGGGGAACCCATGGTTCAAGGGGGATATCGGGATCGAGGGTGGACGCATAGTGGAGGTTGTTAGGGGAGGCCTCCATGGGGCTGAGAGGACGATAGATGCGCGGGGCCTCGTCGTATGCCCAGGCTTCATAGACCTCCACAGCCATTCAGACATCTCCATCATGGTCAACAAGAGAGCCAGGAATAGGCTGATCCAGGGAATAACCACCGATGCCACTGGAAACTGTGGGATGTCGGCCCACACCTTCACCGAGGAGTATAGGGAGGAGATGGCCAAGAGGATCTCGATGAGGGTTAGGAGGGAGGTGGAGGTCGACTGGACCACCCTCAGGGAGTGGAGCGAGATGCTTCAGGATCGGGGGATAGGCATAAACATCGCCCCCTTCTGCGGCTTCGGCACGGTTAGGGAGGCGGTGATGGGGGTGGAGGGGGAGGGAGGGGAGAGGAACGAGCCCACATCCGAGGAGCTCCATGAGATGAGGAGGCTTGTGGAGCAGGCGATGGGGGAGGGGGCCTTCGGGATCACGACGGGTCTCGAATACCCACCCCAATGGAATGCCTACACCGAGGAGATTATAGAGCTCTGTAAGGCCGCCGCAGCTCATAAAGGCGTATATATGTCCCACATAAGGAGTGAAGACTACCACCTAATCGAAGCCGTCGAGGAGTTCCTGAGGATCTGCAGAGAGGCGCATATCCCTGGATGCATATCCCACCACAAGGTCTGTGCGAAGGAGCATTGGGGCGAGGTCGCCGAATCCCTACGCCTCATCGCTGAGGCCAGGAGGGAGGGGCTCGAGATAATCTGCGATGTATACCCCTGGCTCTACCCGATGGTCAGGGATGCGGGGACGTTCCTCATACCCCCCGAGGCCAAGATAGAAGACCTTAGGGACGAGCTCCTAGAGAGGCTGAGGGAGCCAGAATCCTGGGCTGAGATGAAGGGGGTGCTGGAGGAGAGGAGGAGGGAATCCCACCTTAGGAGCGAGGAGAGGATGAGGGCCCTCGCCGAGCGTGGCGCCCCAGCCCCCGCCTTCTGGGATCCCCTCACCTACTGGCCCATAGTCCACTCCCCCTCCCACCCGGAGTTCATAGGGATGACCTTCGCCGAGGTTTCGGAGAGCCTAAACCTCTCGGATCCCTGGGAGGCCCTCCGAACCATCTACCTAAAAGATGGAGGGGAGACAAGGGTCGCTTCAGGAAGGATGAGGGAGGAGGATCTCACCATGATCCTGAGGGCCCCCTTCTCTTCGGTCTCCACAGACTCCTATGCCTTCGACGAGTGCGTGCCGCTACATCCAAGGGGCTATGGCACCTATCCAAGGGTTCTGGGAGATTATGTGAGGGAGAGGGGCGTCCTAGGGCTGGAGGAGGCCGTGAGGAAGATGACCTCCCTCCCCGCCCAGTTCCTGGGCCTCTGGGATCGGGGCCTAATCAGGGAAGGTTTCTGGGCAGATATAGTGGTCTTCGACCCCATGAGGGTTGCCAACCGAGCGACCTTCGATGAGCCCTGCGCCGCGCCGGAGGGGATAGAGCACGTCATCGTTAACGGAGAACTGGCAGTGGAGAGGGGGATATGCACCCAGGCCTTGGCGGGGAGGATCCTATCGAGAAGGCCCCTTTGATGCCCTCCCATAGCCCCAGTCCGCAGAGAATGGGGAAGAGGCCCTCAATATCCCAAAGACGCGAAGAACCTTAAGTGATAGAGCAACAGCTTCATCTCGGGTTGCAGGGTGGGTAAAACGTTAATAGGTTCGTTGCCTCAAATCGAGTTAAAGCATCGGTGGTCGGATGGGTTTTAGGGATAAGCTCGTCAAGGCTGTTCAGGCCTTAACCTTTAATGATGTCCTCCTGCTTCCGGGATTCACCTCTGTCGAGCCTTCTGAGGTCGATGTTAGGAGCAGGGCCACGGGAAGGGTGAGGCTGAATGTTCCCTTCATCTCCTCCCCCATGGACACGGTCACCGAGAGCGATATGGCCATAGCCTTGGCGAGGCAGGGTGGCCTTGGGGTTCTACACAGGAACTGCTCCATCGAGGCCGAGGTGGAGATGGCGAGGAGGGTTAAGAGGGCTGAGGCCCTCATAATAAGGGATGTGGTTACCGTGGGCCCCGACACGACCGTCGAGGAGCTTCTGAAGCTCATGGAGGCCCACAACATCCATGGATTCCCGGTCGTCGAGGAGGGGGGGAGGCTCATAGGGATTGTGACCGCCAGAGATGTCCGCCTCGCCGATCCAGCCTTAAGGGTTAGAGACGTGATGACGAGGAGCGTCATAACCGCAGGCGAAGATATCACCCTAGAGGAGGCCAAGAGGATCCTACACAGGGAGAGGATCGAGAAGCTCCCCATCGTCGACGGGGAGGGGAGGGTAAAGGGCCTCCTAACCATGAGGGACATAACCCTTAAAGGGACCTATCCCAACGCCGTCAGAGACGATCAGGGGAGGCTTATCTGCGCCGCCGCCATATCCCCCCTCGACCTCAGGAGGGCGAAGGCCCTAGATGAATATGTAGATGTCCTGGTCACAGATGTGGCCCACTTCCACAATAGAAACTGCATCGAGGCAACTAAGAGGCTGCTGAAGGAGGTCTCCGCAGAGGTTGTGGTGGGCAATATAGGCACCTATGAGGCCGCGGAGGACTGCATAACCAATCTTGATAGGATAGGAGGCCTAAGGGTCGGCATCGGAAGCGGCTCCATCTGCACGACCAGCATCGTGACCAAGGCGGGGGCGCCAACCCTCTTCGCGGTCTCCCAGGTCGCCGACGCCGTCAGGGATTATGGGGCAGACATCCCCATCATAGCGGATGGAGGGATCAGAAACCCTGGGGATGTCGCGGTCGCCCTGGCGATGGGGGCCTCATCGACCATGATGGGCAACGTCTTCGCCGGGTGCAGGGAGAGCCCAGGGCGCCTAGTGGCCCTCCAGGGAAGGTACTACAAGGAGTACTATGGGATGGGGAGTGCGGCGGCGAGGAAGAAGAGATACGCCCAGGACAGGTACTCACAGCCATCGAAGACCATAGATGAGGGGGTGGAGGGGTGGGTCCCATACCGGGGAACCGTAGCCGACATAGTCTCAGAGTTCGTGGGGGGCCTCCAGGCAGCGATGGGATACGTAGGGGCTGAGAACATCCCTCAGATGTGGGAGAAGGCCAGACTGGCCCTAGTCACGGAGAGGGGAGCGGAGGAGCTGAGGCCCCACGACATCCTCCTACCAGGATCAGGGAGAACACCATAACCCCATCTAAAATAATCTTAAAGACGTGCCCCTCTCAGAGAGAGCGATCTAGAGGCGAGGGCTAAAGGGAGACCCGAAAGGTCTATAGCAGCGAAGCCTATACCCCTCTTCAGGCTTACCCTCACCCCCATCCTGCTATATGCACAGCAAAGAGGAGGCCGAGAGTTGGCCTAAAAAGCTAACCTACAACTATACACCACGAAAAATTTATATGGAACGAACCTGATAAAAGCTTTCAAGATGAAAAAGTAATTATTTTATCATTACTTGTATTTATTACTTTCATAACATCTATCCTTCCAACATCTGCTATGAATATCCTTGATATTGATTATTGGCGTGCCTATTTAGAAATGGTTGATGGTGAAGGGCATCGTTATTGGACATTTGGTCCATATAATTGTTCTCATATTAGGGTTTGGGTTGATGATACTGTACCTGATGGTAAAAGAGTTAGAGTTATGATATATCAATTATATGGATCAGTATATTATGATAACTATGTTTATGAAGGCGGAAATACTGGTTGGATTTATCTCGGTGTTTTAAAAATAAATATCTGTGTTAGAATTGAACATGCAGAGGATATTTGGCAGTATGATGCTTATGGGCGTAATGAGTTCATGTACTATGAAAGTTAAATTGAAGAGAGTTCCTCTTATCTTAATTATTGTTGTTTTAACTGCTATAAACATAAAACTATTCTTTGAATTGAATGAAAAAAGTTTAATTATAGATGAATTAAATGATAGGATAAGTGCTCTGAGAGATGAATATGATAAGTTAATAAGTGAGTATGAAATGTTTTTGTATATGGTCAATCTAACTTATACGGGAGCTACCATTCAGAGTTTATGTTCTCTCAGGTTCTTCAAAATTTCTGAAAAGGAAGTCTCGTATAATGCCCACGCTATAATTTATAATCCTAAAGAAAATTCCATTTTAAATCTATTTTTATCTGATATTTTTCCTGAGAATAAATATATGTACCTTTATCTGTTCAGTTGGGATATGCAACGAAAAGGGAGGAAGCAACTGAAGTATGGAGCGATGTTTACAGGGTTGCCCCAATACTCTGGAGCCTGAATGCGACGGAAAGAGGTAGATACTCTGCAGCTCTACCTCATAAGGGTTGGCACACTATTAGCATCGCGGGTCCGATCCTCATAACTCCTACGCGTTGGGATAATGCCACCACGGCCTGGGATTATACCGGGCCATACTCACAGGTTGAAGGCACCGTTTGGGTTCATCTGTTTATCACTCTCAGATCCATGGAAAAGAATATTTGCTTCGCGGTACAGTATAGCTGAACATCTAACAAATAATACTTATTATCATTTTCTTTTAATATCTTAATTCTTTTCACTTTCTCTTAGACTAATCAATAAAGGTTTTAAAAGGATTCAGCACCTTGCTCTTTTACTATATTATTTATTAATTAAGTTCATATACTCCTTCAATTAATCTTCCATTAAGTAAGGGTTGTAGAGATCTTCTCCTACTTGGCCTTCATGAACACTGCCATCCCAGTTGTAGGATGAAAACCCTAAAAAATCTTAGATTTCCCCTTCAGGGCCGAACACGGCCCTCTCCTCCATTAACTCTTCCCTACCCTTCTCCATCTTTGAGTGAATGCCGAGGCCTCTCTAAGCTCAAGGTGAGTAGATGGAAGATTCAAGCAGTATCCTGACAACATTCTGAAGGTGCCGGGTAGATCATTGTAGAATCTCCATCCTAACCGCTGCCCTCAAGAGCCTTATCCATTTAAATGAGGGCTCTCCAAATCATATTCGAGTTGATGAAGGCTTGATCAGGCGGGCCTTAATAAGTGTCTCGAATAAAGGGAGCCTCAAGGCATTGGTTAAGGTGTTGGCCTTACTCAAGGTTGAGGTAATCGCCACCTCGGGGACCGCGGCCTGGTTAAAGAGATCGGGATATCCGAGGGTGACCGAGATATCAGAGTATACGGGCTTTCCAGAGGCGCCAGAAGGATTGCTTAAGACCCTCCACCCAAAGATCCATGGGGGGGTACTCCTCGACATCGAGAATCCGGTTCACAGGGCCTACATGGAGAGGCATGGCATAGAGCCCATAGATCTGGTCGTGGTAAACCTATACCCCTTCGAGGAGTTCGCTGGAAGGGAGGGGGAGAGGGAGGCGGCGATGGGCATAGACGTGGGAGGCCCCGCCCTGATAAGGGCCGCTGCAAAGGCCACCCTCCTCCACGGAAGAGTCGCAGTTATAGTAGATCCATCCCAGTACGAAGAGGTCGGAGAGGAGCTCAAGAGGCATAATGGGAACCTCTCCCAGGAGTTTAGGAGGAGGCTCGCCGCCGAAGCCTTCAAGAGGGCCTCAGATTACGACTTGGCCATCTACAGATACCTGATTGAAAGGGGGATGAGGCATGGGGGAGGAGATGAGGAGGAGGTATAGGACCCCCACCGAGGAGAGTTTTCCTGAGAGGCTCAGCATCCTCCTAGGCGATGAGGAGGTTCTGTATAAGAAGGTGATGAGCCTTAGGTATGGGGAGAACCCTCACCAGCCGGCGGCCCTCTACAGGCCCTTAGGGGGTGGGCTGGTCCTCGGGGGCCTCAAGCTGGTGAAGGGGGGGAAGGGAGGCCTCAGCCAGACCAATATTGAGGACGTGAATAACGCCCTCAACATCCTTAAGTACTTCGAGGAGCCCGCCTGCGCCGTCATGAAGCACCTGAACCCCTCGGGCGTGGCAGCCTCTAGGAATAGAGGGGAGAGCCTGAGGAGCATCTATATAAGGGCAAGGGACTGCGACGATGTGGCTGCCTATGGGGGTGTCGTGGCCTTCAATACGACCCTGGACGGGGAGACCGGGGAGGAGATAGCCTCCACCTTCGTTGAGGTGGTAGCAGCCCCCTCCCTCGAGGAGGAGGCCATAGCCATCCTCTCTGGGAGGAGGGAGATGAGGATCATCCAGTTCGAGAACCTAGCCTCTCTGAGCAGGTTCACGGGGGATCCTCCCAGGCCATACATCCTATCCATCCTCGTAGACGGCTCGATAATACTCTCGACGCAGCTCCTGACGAGGATCAGAGGACCAGGCGATCTGAGGATAGTGACCAAGAGAGTCCCGACCGAGAGGGAGCTCGACGACCTACTCTTCTCCTGGTATATATGCATGAATGTGAGGTCGAATGGCATCGTGGTATCAAGGGATAGGACCACCCTAGGCATCGGGACAGGGCAGCAGGACAGGGTGACGGCTGTGAGGCTGGCCCTGGAGAAGGCATATGAGAGGGGGCACGGTGAGGAGCTGAGGGGGGCCGTACTAGCCTCCGACGGATTCTTCCCATTCCCAGACTCGGTTGAGCTCATGGCAAAATACGGCATCACAGCCTGCATCCAGCCCGGGGGCTCTATAAGGGATGAGGAGGTCATAAGGGCATGCGACCAGCATGGGATGGCGATGGCCTTCACCGAAGAGAGATGCTTCAGACACTTTTAATATCCTCAACCTTCCAATCTTTATGAAACACACTCTTTCACCCTCTCCCAACAAGATATTTGATTCATCTATCTAACACGAATAGAGCTAATGATCCAATAAAATAATGAATCCAATAAAATAATGATCCGTTGGGGTCCATAATACTAGCTCCTTCTCTGCCCTTCTCATCCCAATTGGAAGGGTCATGAAGGCCCACCGAATTTCAAGCCACAGATATGCAAATGACACTTTTCACCCATAGGACCCATTGCAGAACTATTTAGGTGAATGCTATAACTTAATCCATACGAAACATTATTTTTATTGGTTGGGGTTTCCACGTCACATTCGGGTTCAAGAAATTAGAGCTAAAGTATAAATCAGCCTCTCTGAATGAAGGGTGGGGTCAACCCTACTCCAAGGGCAGGTATAAAATGGTCGATGTTATAACTTTTAGAGGTCGAATTGGAGAGGGTAATCGAGGCGGCTGAGAGGATAAGGAGGCTTGAGGTTCAAGGAGCAACCAATGTCGCCCTTACAGCCATGAGAGCCGTTGTAGAGCAGGTCATGGCCTCTAGGGCCCCGGATAGGGCCTCAGCCCTTAGGGAGCTTGATGAGGCCAGTAGGATGCTCTTCTCCGTTAGGGAGACAGAGCCCTTCATGAGGAACTCGATAAGGTACTTGAGGTCTAAGATTGAGGAGGCTGAATGGGATAGCGTCGAGGAGCTGAAGGTCCTCATCGAAGGCTTCTCCAAGGAGTTGCTCGAAACCTTCAATGGGGCGAGGAGGAGGATAGCCGAGGTCGGTTCAAGGAGGATATTGGATGGGGATGTTGTAATGACTCACTGCCACAGCTCAACCGTGATGATGATCCTCAAGAGGGCAAGGGAGAGAGGAGCAGACTTCGAGGTGGTTTTAACCGAGACACGTCCCCTATACCAGGGGAGGAGGACAGCCAGGGAGCTCGGGATTGGAATCAGGGCTACGATGATCATAGACTCGGCGGTTAGATCCTTCATGAGGAGAGTCAGCCATGTATTGGTGGGGGCTGACGCGATAACCTCGGAGGGGAACGTCATCAACAAGATAGGGACCAGCCTCATAGCCCTCGCAGCCCACGAGGCGAGGGTCCCATTCTATGTGGCAACTGAGCTCCTCAAGTTCGACCCCCAGACCATCCACGGCGAGTACGAGGTCATAGAGGAGAGGCCTCCATCCGAGGTTTGGGCCGACCCTCCGAAGGGGGTGATGATAAGGAACCCGGCCTTCGATGTGACGAGGAGAGACTACATCCACGGCCTGATCTGCGAGGAGGGGGTGATCTCCCCCCATATGATCCTAGAGGCTGTGTTAAGGCGCTATCCATGGGTCTTCAAGGGCTTCAAGGCTGAGGGCTGAGTTATCCCCCGTAGCCTCATATGCTCCAGAGGGCCGCCCTCTCGAGATACTCCTCTAGGCTCCTCTCATTTACCGAGAGGGAGTCCACATCTATGATGTATAGGGAATGGATCTTGGCGTTCCTCACCTCTTCCATGGTCACGGGGGGGTTCCTATAATAAAGGTCGCAAAGCCTCTTGACCTCGGCTATCTCCTCATATCCTCTCATCCTAGGCGGCCTTGAGAAGATGGGAGGGATCTGCATCACGTAGTATGGTGGGGCTCCAAGGCTGAACTTGTCCGAGTATCCGCTGTAGCGGGTTATCTTGCTGGCTATCCGGGCCCTGAGGTAGAGCTTGGGGTCTAGGGCGTTCTCAGGAGGCACAAATCCGGTCTCCACCTCCACTATGTGGGTTCCGTAGCCCTTACTCGCATAGATATCGCATGAGACGCCGTCTAGGCGGTGCTCGAGCTCCACTTCGAACCCTCTCTGGATCAGATACCTTGCACAGACAATCTCCATTATAGAGTGATTTATCTTCACCATGTTCAAGCTGTGAAGCCTTAGCAGCTCATCTCTAAGCCTTAAGAGCCTCTCTCTCCCATCTGGCGGAAGACCATCAATCATCCTCCTCACGACGTTATCTATGTCTCTGGCGAAGTCGTCCGAGGTCTTGGATCCCATACTTTCTTAAACCCTAATAGGAGGAAATAATGCTTTCATTCCCTCTCAACCTTTTAGCCCCGTCGAACCAGAGGCTGAACCCCAACCCGGATAGAGATGTGAAATCGTCTACTTGGAAGAGGTGGCTTATGCATCGGCAGTCGCTGCACCCGAAACCCACTACGGCGCGGCCCATCCTAGAAACCGAGTCGGCTACCTCACATTCTATCCTCTTCTCTGAGAACCTTATAAAAATCGCCTCAATCTCTATATTGGGATCCCTTAAGAGATAATCTATATGCCAGAAGGTATTCGACCTACGGCCCATATTAAGCTCGATATGCCTTTTCAGCCTCATCTCGAGCCCCCTCAAGGCCGATCCCACATAGATATACCTCCCGGGAGGGAAGGATACAACCCCAAGAGAGCCAACCCTCAAAGAGAGCGCCCTGGCGACCCTCAGGCAGAGGCAGTAGGAACCCCCAGCAGCCATAGGATCCCCAAAGGAACAACTCCGAACGAGCTTAAATCAAATCTCTTAAAGCCTACGTGTAGACCTGAGCTGCAATACCCGATTGTCACCCTCATAGCCTGCGAAGGGAAGGTCGAGGCTCTAAGTGAAACAGGATTATATAGGAGGATTGAGAGAAACCAGTTATCGATGACTGTCTCGAAGAGCCCCTAGATCTGGGAGGCTTAACGGTGATCAGGCTGGTTATCCTCGACTTCGGAGGAACCCTCGCCGAGGGCTCGATCGACTGGGATGAGTACCATTCCTCTATACATAGGTATCTTATGGCCTTGGGGTTCAGGGTCGACCTCGATGAGCTCAAGGGGGCCATCTCGGCTGCCCTGAGGCTCCTTGAGAGGGTAAGAAGTAGGGAGGAGGAGCTGACCCTGGAGGAGGTATACGCCCACGCCCTTTCGAGGCTCAGGATCCCCGTGAGCCCAGAGGTTCTGGATGGGATTCACGAACTCTTCAGGAGGCACTTCAGGACGGAGCTAT
>JBBIVO010000011.1:0-33364 GCA_037439685.1 Candidatus Bathyarchaeota archaeon
CTTCTACTCCAACGGCAGGTGCAGGATGGAGGAGGTCCTGGAGGACGCGGGCCGCAGGGTTCACCCCGAGGCCTACTACTCCCTCATAGGGTTTCTAGTCCTCCTCTCCACCGTCGCCGTTGCGCCGGTGATCTACCTTACAGGGCTGATCCCCCTAGCCTCAGCCCCTCTCCTGGTCATCCTCTTGGGCTACCTGGTTCCCAAGGTGCTCGCCTATGATAGGGCGTCGAAGCTGGATGTGGAGGTCCCCTTCGCCGGGACCTACATAAGCGTGATGGCCACCGGGGGCCTATCGCCCTACATGAGCCTCAAGAAGCTGAAGGGCTGTCAGCTCCTACCCCACATATCCAGGGCGGCCAGGGAGATCGAGGTGGACGTGGAGCTGAAGGGGATGGACCCCGTCACGGCGATGGAGAGGTCTGCCCTTCACCTGCCCTCGAGGTCTTATAGGGACCTCATGCTAGGCTACGCGTCCGCCACGAGGTCTGGGGCAGACGTCATCCACTTCCTCCTCGCCCAGACCGAGACCATGTTCAGGGACCTCGCCGCCAAGGTGAGGGCCTTCGGGGACAGGGCTGGCATCCTGATGGAGGCCTACATAGCCATCATCATCCTCTCCACCCTAAGCCTCTCCGTCATCTTCATGACCTCCATGGCCTTCTCCGAGTTCTGGGCGGGCTTCTTCACCGCGGAGAACTATCTCCTCTACGCCTACCTGATTGTGCCGAGCCTGTCCATCCTGTTCATATACCTCTCCGACGCGGCTCAGCTCCAGCACCCCATCAGCGAGTGGGGGCCGTATAAGATGTATCTGGCCACCCTCCCCCTCACCCTCATCCTAGCCTCATCGATGTTCCTCCCCTTCACATCCTTCCCCATCTCCCAGCTCGCCCCGCCCTTCACGAGGCCCTTCACAGACCTCGTGGTCTACGTCAGGGGCCTGCTGGGGCTTGAGAGGGGGTGTGAGGCGGCGGTGGGCCTGGCCCTAACCCTGATCCTTGGGACGCTGCCCGCCGCATATGCCCACAGCCACTACAGTAAGAGGGGGAGGGGCCTTGAGGAGGATATAACCAGCTTCCTGAGAGACCTGACCGAGATGAGGAAGACGGGCGCCAGCCCTGAGAAGTGCATCGAGGTCCTATCCAAGAGGAGCTATGGCCGGTTCTCGAGGCATCTGAGGCTTGCTGCCAGGCAGATAAGGTGGGGCCTCCCCTTCAAGGTCATCTACGAATCCTTCAGGGCGAGGGTGAGGTCATGGCTGGCCCTGATAAACATCTACCTCCTCGTCGACGCGATAGAGGTGGGCGGGGGGACCCCCGAGACGCTTGAAGCCCTCACAGGGTTCAGCGAGATGCTCTCATCCCTTGAGAAGGAGAAGGCCGCGATGCTCAGGCCCCTCATGATGATGCCCTACATCGGGGCGGCGATCCTCCTGGCCTCCACCACCGTCTTCCTGGGCTTCATGAGGTTCGTCCTATACTCCTTCGGGAGGCAGGCCATACCCTTCACCCAGTTCCTGAACATCCTCCTCCCACCCCTGGTCCTCGAGTCCTATCTAACCGGGCTGGTGACGGGGAAGATCTCCTCAGGCGTCCTCTCCAACGGGTTCAAGCACGCCACGGTCCTCGCCGCCGCAGCCCTCATCATCCTGCCCATCTCGGGGAGGCTCTCAATACCCTTCCAGCCCTGGGGGTGAAACATGTTGAGCGGAGAGCCGAGCCGTGCATGCCAGGGGGGCGGGGTTAGGGGCTCCTCCCCGGCCATCTCGGCGGTGATAATCTCGGGGACCATGCTGATAATCCTGGGGGTGGCCTCCTTCGTCTCCATGAACCTCCTGGAGCTCCAGCTCGCCAGCACCGAGCTCGAGCAGGCGAAGTCCAACATGCTCCTCCTAGATGAGGTCATCCACGACGTTGCCCTTAGAAGGGGCTCCGGGGGATATGTGCAGTTCAACCAGAGGAGCGGGGGCGTCGGCGTCGAGGTGCGCGACGAGGCCTTAACCATCCTCGCCGGGCCCCCGGGAGGTGAGGAGGAGATATACAGCCTCTCCCCCCTCCTCACCCTAGTCTACCGAGGGGGGAGCAGCGCCTCAGGCTCAGAGGCGACCCTAAGGGGGAACGGCAGCCTCATCGTGAACATGAGCAACATGCTGAGCTACGTGAGGGTGGAGCTCGACGACGGGGTATGCGTCAGGCTGGACTATGACAGGGTGAGGATCACCGACCTCGGGGAGTTCATCCTAACCGATGGGGAGAACAGCATCGTCCAGAGGTTCATCGAGGTGGGGGTCATAAGGCTCTCGATGGGCCCCATGGGGGGCTCCGGAACCGTCAACCTCAAGGCCCAGAACGTGGCCATCAACGTGTCCACCAGAACCTACCCTGGGGGAGCCCTCTCCATCAAGGTGGGGAAGGGCCTCTCAGAGGAGGGGATCCTCCTCAACTCCTCGTCGGATGAGACGGTGGTCATCGTCACCGAGGCCCACGTCAGGATATCGACCTAGGGAGGTGAGGAGATATGGACATACCGCTGAAGCACCTGGTCGGGACGGTCTCCCTGATAGGCCTCATCATCGCCGCGAGCTTCTCCTACACGGCGGTCACCTCCCAAATCGAGGCTGAGGCTCAGAGGAGCCAGCTCCACCAGGTGGCCGAGTACGTGGCCCTAAACCTGGTGGAGGTGGTCAGCCTCGTCAACTTCTCCAACTACTCGAGCGTCGAGCCCATATTCAAGGTCCTCAAGCTCCCTGGAAGCATCGGAGAGAAGCCCTACATCATAGAGCTCGTGAACGAGACCTCCCAGGGGAGGGGATGCTACGTGAGGGCTAGGCTGGCCGAGAGGGGGGAGATCAACGCCTCTTCGCCCATCCCCATAAACGCCCTCGAGGCGGGGCTGGAGCTGAAGACCGTTGGGGAGGGGGCGATACCGGTCAAGGGGGGCTCGGAGGGCGAGATACGCTGGATGGGGATGGTCTACGGAGGGGTGGAAGGGGTCGTGGTCTGGGGGTTGATGGACGGCTCCAACCAGACCGCCGGGATAGGGATATGGAGGAAGGGGGGTGGATGAGGGTTGGAGGCGTATGAGTACCTCTTCACCGGCATCATCATCATAGCCATCCTGACAGGCTCGACGGCGATGACCGCCATGCTCTCAGAGCCCTCCAGGGGCCTCTCGGAGAGGGAGCAGCTCAAGGTGACAGCCCAGAAGGTGATGACCCAGCTCACCTTAGAGCCTGGAAGCCCGCCAGACTGGGGGAGCAACCCGGCGCTTGGGGGGGAGGACATGAAGCTCTTCGGCCTCGCAAGGCACAGCGAGACGGCGAGGGATGCCTACGTCCTCGACCCCGATAAGGTTGGAAGGCTGAGGGCCTCATCAACCCTCGGCATCCCCCCATCCAGGGCTGCGGAGCTCCTAAACCTCCGAGGCTCATATGGGTTCAGGATAGAGCTTAGGAGGCCCCTCGAGGTCAACGTGACCAGGATATCAGCCTCCGAGTTCAACGTCTCAGTCTTCTCCCCCATAGGCTTATCCCCCATCGCGGGGGCGAACGTGACGGCGGCCCTCTACACCTACGAGGGGGGCTTCAAGGCCCTGGAGCCGACGGGGGGGCGGGCCATCACTGGGGCCGATGGGAGGTGCACCCTAAGGTTCGAGGGGGGAGCCGAGACGGGGGTCATAGCCCTCCTCGTCGACCACAAGGGCCTTAGGGCCTTCAAGCTCATCCCAATCGGAGGCCCGGTGGAGAGGGCGAGCCTCCTGGCGGGCCGCCTAGTGCTCGAGGGGGATGAGGAGCTGGCCGGGGAGGCCCTCGAGATAATCCCCACGCGGGGCGAAGGGGGGCCAGCCCTCCTGAGCCTAACCCAGGCCATCTCTAGGGTGGAAGCAGCCAAGTATGAGCTCAGCTACCTCGAGCCGAGCGCCGAGGCCGTCCTCGCCGTCTCACTGGACGGCTCCAGGCTCTTCTACGCCCCAAGGGTGGATGAGCTCGTCTACTCGACCTCGGAGGGGGATGAGCCCATCCCCTTCTCCTACTCCGTCGAGAGGTCAGTGGCGGTCGGGGGCTCCATCTACACTCTGAGGCTTTACATCTGGAGGATGGTGTGGTGATGTGGACCCTAGCCTTGCCGGGGCCTAGGAGGGGGCAGTCGAGGATCCTTGAGGCGGTCGTCGCCGCCGCCATCATCTTCACCGTCTTCTCCGTCTCATCCTTCCTTGTCAGGGCCTCAGACGTGAGGGTCCTCCAGGAGAGGGCTGACCTAGACAGGCTCGGATACAACATCCTGCACAGGCTCCTCGAGTCCGGGGCCTACGGCGAGATAATGGCGAGGTCAGCCTCCCAGCCCGAGTTGGCGGAGCTCCTCCTGAAGGAGGCCCTCCAGAAGGCCCTGCCCCAGTCCGTCTACTACAACCTGACCATCATGGAGTGCGATGGTCTCACCCTCACACCCCTCCCCATAAACCCCTGCAACGCGCCTGGGGAGCCCGCCTCAAGGCCCCTCGAGGCCTCATCCACCAGCCTCATCTACACCTCTGGGGATGGGAGGATCTACCTCCTCATCCTCACCCTGACGAGGGAGGGAGGAGGCTGAAGCCAGCATGATGAGAAGCCTCTCAAAGATGGTGGGACGGGTTGGAAGAACCCACCGCTCCAGGCGCGGCCAGTTCGTCATCCTCGCCGCGCTTCTGATCTCCCTCCTAACCCTATCCATATCCCTCTCCATCCACAGGCTCAGCCTCCAGAGGCAGCAGCTCAGGCACGAGCCCGTGGAGGAGCTGGCCCTGGGCTTAACCAGCGACCTAGACCGAAGCCTAGCCCACGCCCTGAGCAGGGCGAGCGAGAGGTACTACGAGACCGGCTCGGCTGAGTATGCTGAGGGGGAGGGGAGGGCCTTCATATCCAAGTGGGTAAAATCCGCCATAGCCTCCTTCTCCTCCCTAGGCCTAGGGCTGACCATGAACTCCAGCTCGGGGATGGGTGGGAAGATAGACGTGGACTTCAACCTCGACTGGGGGAAGGAGAGGGGCATAAGCCAGGTCTACACAGAGTTCAGGCTAGACATAGAATCCTACGGCTTCAAGGGGTGGGTGGGCCACTCTGGAAAGTATGTGAAGCTCGACCTCTACCCCAGCCTCCTCAAGCCCTCGATGGGGCCATGGGGTGGGCAGGGGAACACCTCCCTGGCCTTCAGGCTCGTGGAGGGAAAGGACGTCGAGGAGCGCCCAATACCGAACCTATCGGCGGAGAACCTGAGGGTCTGGGTCAACCTCACCAGGACCAGCATGGTCCAGGGAAACATCACTGGGCTGAGATACCTCGGGATGGGCATGTACAACGTCACCTTCACCCCAAGGGTGAACAACAACACCATGGGCGTATCCCTAATGGCCGTCACGCCCGGGGAGAGGGTCTACGTCGCGGCCTTCCTCCCCTACCAGGAGATATACATAACCCTTAGAAGCCAGCTCAACTCCTCCCAAGCCCCCACCGACCTAGGGTTGATCCAGCTTGGAGACACCAGCCACACGCCCTCCGAGGAGCCCCACCCCATCAACCCAGGAGAGTACCTCCTGAAGTATACGCCTGAGGAAGGTTACACCTTCCTCAACTGGACCGCGACGGGCCAGGTCACGGTGGATCAACCCCACTCCAGCGTTACCAGGGCCGCCATCTACGGCAACGGCACCATAACGGCCTACTACGCCCCATCCACCCCTCCCCAGCCTCCGCCTCCGGAGCCAGGCCTATCCGTCAGCCTCAACAGCGTCGAGGATGGGGGGGAGACGGAGAACCTGGGAAGGATAAGACTCGGCGAGGGCCTCTACGACCTACCAGCCTCAGCCCATGTGGACGGAGGCTTATACCAGCTGGAATACCAAGCAGCCCCGGGCTATAGGTTCGAAGGCTGGGCGACAGGCGGAAACGTAACCGTCCAGGATCCGAACTCCCCAACCACGACGGCCACCGTGAGCGGGAACGGCTCCATAACCGCCCACTACAGGAGCTTCAGGATCCAGCTGAGGAGCAGGCACCTCACCGGCCTCCTCCAGGAGAACCTCGGAGCCATAACCCTGGACGATGAAACCTACACCCTCCCCCAGCTCCTCAGCGTCATGACCGGGGAGCACCCCGTAAGGTATCATCCCCACAACTCCAGCCACATATTCGTAGGCTGGGAGTCTGAGGGGGAGGTGATACCCGAGAACAGCACGAGCATAGAGACGACGCTGACCGTGATGGGGGACGGGAACCTCACCGCCGTCTACGACCTCGCCCCGGACACGCCACCCCAGAACGATGAGGACTGGAGCACCCTCTACGTGGACAGAGGCTACGCCCTGAACCCCATCTTCATGTGCTCAAACACCTCAGGTAAGCTGACTCCCCCCTTCAGCCATGGAGAGGACAAGCAGGAGGCCATCCTAGAGTCCCCTCAGACCACAATAGGCATCACCCTAGCGGAAAGGGTGAAGATAATCCTACATCTAAGGCCGAACCCGCCATCAAGCGTCAAGAAGATAGATGCAACGCTGAGCTTCAAACATAATGGGACCTCATACACAATAGGAAGTAGCTCAACCAACATATCTTCTCAAGGAGTATACGAGTTGACACTTAACTCGACGGAGGGTAGTTATCCAGATGATAAGAGACACATTCCAAGTGGAAGCGTATTCGTGATGAACATCATTGTGACCCTTGAGGGGCCTCCATATGGAACCCTATTCTTTTACTATGGCCCGGACAAGCAGAGCCGCGTAGAGCTTTACCAAAATAACTGATTTTCTGAAATTGATTGTAAGAGGATGTCTTCATTGAAGACAGGTTTTATATGTATAATTTGTCGATGAAATGATCGACATGGTTTATATATCTTCAATGTAAATTTTTCTTCGCGTACAAGGTTATAAGCTCGGCTTACATATCGTAGTATGGCTCTTGGCTGAGGTCGGCCGGCTTGGTCTTGGAGAGGCTCTCCACAGGGGTTAAGGCCTTGGATGAGATGCTCGCCGGGGGGATTCCGGAGGGTTTCTTCGTCGCGGTGACGGGTGAGCCGGGCACCGGCAAGACGGTCCTCTGCATCCACTTCATAGCTCAAGGGGTCGCCGAGGGGGACCGGTGCATCTACGTGACGACGGAGGAGAGCAGAGGCTCCATCATAGCCCAGGCTGAACAGTTCGGGTTCGACTTCTCAAGGGCGGTTGAGGGGGGTAGGCTCGTCATAATCGACGCCTTGATGGGATCGGAAGACCAATGGACCATCAGGTCCCTCAGCGTTGAGGAGCTGGTTAACAAGGTCATCGAGGCCAAGAAGGGGCTGGGGTTTGGGAGGGCCAGGCTCGTGGTGGACTCCCTCTCGGCCTTCTGGCTGGATAAGCCGGCCATGTCTAGGAGGCACTCCTACTTCGTTAAGAAGGTCTTGGCGAAGTGGGGCTTCACGATCCTGGCGACGAGCCAGTATGCCATAACCACCTCCGAGGCCTTCGGGTGGGGGGTGGAGCACATAGCGGATGGGATCATCAGGTTCAGGAGGGTCGTGAGGGGAGGGACCTTGAGGAGGTTCCTCCTCGTCGAGAAGATGAGGCAGACCCCCCACAGCCTGAACATGCATGAGGTGTCCATCATCGACGGCAAGGGCCTCACCATCCTCGGGCCCGTGGAGGAGAGGAGGGAGGATATAGCCCTCCCTAGGAGGGTGATGGAGAGGATCCAGAGGTCGGTGGAGAAGAGGGATGCAGCCATCCCATGAATTGGCCAAGGGGCACTACTCGAAGCCCGAGGTCCAGGGCGAGATAGCCGAGTTCTGCAGGGGGAGGTGGGTGGCAGCCCACTGCTATGGAAGAGCAGGCACGCTGGTCTTCAGGAGATACCTGGACGGAAGGCCGATGGTCGTGGGGAGGGCTGAGGACCTCCCACGCCTCTCCGAGAGGTTCGGGGGGAACCTCAGGTCCATTTACGCATCGGCCAACAGGTACCGAAAAATAGCGGATATCGACGACGTCTCAGACCCTGAGAAGATAACCCTCTGCACGCCCACATGGGATATAGACTCAGACCTATCCAACTGGAGGGGTACGTTGGAGGTGGCGGGGAGGATCACAGCCATCTTGGAGAAGGAGGGGGTCAGGGAGTCCGTCTACCTGAAATGGTCTGGAAACGGCTGCCACGTCCACATCCACGAGATGGCCATCTCAGAGGAGGCCCTCAGGAGGGCCAACCCCCTAGACCTAGCCTACGCCATCGTCGAGTATGTGAAGATCCAGGTGGAGTCCGAGCTGGCCGAGAGGCTCCCCCCTCTGGGCGTCGCCGTGGAGAATAAGATGGACATGGGAAGGGTCTTCACATCACCCCTTAGCCTCCACCGCACCCTCGACGCGGTGTGCATCTGCATGAAGCCCGAGGAGCTGGAGGAGTTCTCCCCAGAGTGGATCAGGCCAGAAGGCTACAAGCATAACGGAGACTGGAGAAACTTTAAGAGGGGGGAGGCAGACGAGCTGGCCTTAAAATCCCTTGAACATATAGGAGGATACCCATCACCCAGAAGAAGGACAAGAAAAACTAAGAAGTTGGATCAACAGATAATGGAATGGCTTAAGAGAGAATAAATGATGCTATTTGAATCGAGAGCTTAAAACGTGCCCCTCGCCGGTTCGATTTCCAGCCCCACCGCCAGCTTAAACCCTTATCCGACCCTAACCCATTGAACGCATCTGAGACTGGAGGACATCGGGCAGAGTGAAAATTAACTCTAAGCTTGAGGGGTGGATCCGACAGGTTAAAAGCCCTTGAATCTCCTTACCGAAGCTGGGGAATGGAGGAGGCCCGGGCAGAGATCGTCGAGATAACCGACACGTGGAATCCCATAACGGGATGCCTCCACGGCTGCACCTACTGCTGGGCTCGAGGGTATGCAAGGAGGCTCGCGGCGATGGGCGTCGAGCCCTACAGGACCCACCTCTTCGAGCCAGCCTTCGCGGAGTGGAGGCTGAGGCAGAGGATCAGGGATGGTAGAACCATCTTCGTCTCGGATATGGGGGACATGTGGGGCGACTGGGTTCCTCGGGGGTGGATCGAGAGGGTTTTGGAGGCAGTGAGGTCCAAGCCGAGGGCCAGGTTCTTCTTCCTGACGAAGAATCCGAAGAGGTACCTGGAGTTCGAGGATCGGTTCAGCGATAACGTGGTGCTCGGAGCAACCATAGAGAGCAACAGGGACTACGGGCTGACGAGGGCGCCCACGCCGAGGGAGAGGTATGAGGCGATGGTGAACCTCGACTGGGAGGTAAAGGTGGTGGTCATCGAGCCCATCCTAGACTTCGATGAAGAGTTCATAGACTGGATATTTGACATCTCACCCATAATGGTGTATGTGGGCTACGACAACTACGGCAACAACCTCCCAGAGCCAAAGATGGCCAAGACAAAGATACTCCTAGAGGCCCTAAATGAGACAACAGACTTGAGGGTAAAAACCATAAGAAAAGCATGGCATGAGAAATAACTTGAGCCCCAAAGGGTAGGTCAGCCCATCCAAATAGCGGGCTCAGTGACATTAGAAACTCAAATACAAGGTTTCATCTATCATAACCCTCATATCTTGGATTGTGCAGCTCCTACGAGCTGGGATGCCTCGTCCTCAAGGCCTTAGGGCGGAGGAAACCTTAAAGGGAGGTTTACCAAGGGCATCTGCTATTTTAAGCCTTTAAGGGGTCTTAGCTCGGTGCATCTATTCCCCCCAGACCCTCCTGAAGAGGTTTAGGAAGTTGAGGCCTAGGATCTTCTTGACCTCCATGTCCGAGTAGCCCCTGGCCACGAGGCCCTTGGTGAGGTTTGGCATGTGCTCGAGCCATCCATATCCCCACTCCCTGGTCATCGGGGTGTGATAGGTCTTGTCAATCCTCTCCGGGTATCTTTGGATGTACGCCAGCCTCGTGACGGAGTTCCTGAAGTCCACATCGGATCCGAAGCCCACGTGGTCGACCCCAACGAGGTCTACCACATAGTCGATCTGGTCGATGGTGTCATCGGTGAGGGTTGAGGGGCCCCTCCTCTTGGCGAAGAATGGGGTGACCCCGACGACTCCTCCTTTCTCGGCGCATGCCTTCAAGGCCTCGTCTGTTTTACCCCTCCTCCTGGCGTACTCCAGGAAGGACTCTCCGCCGGCCCAGGTGGCGTAGGGGCTGAGCTCCATTGGGGTTGAGCTCCTAGGGCAGATGTGGGTGAAGGCCACCGGTTCCCTGGAGAGCTCTATCGCCTCCAGGGTCGACCGGTCTCCCACATGGCTAAGGTCTATCAGGATTCCCCTTCGGTTCATGGCCTCGACCAGGGCGGCTCCATATTTGCTGAGGCCGGCGTCCGTCCTCTCTCCGCACCCGTCTGCGGCCTCATTCCTCTCGTTGTAGGTCAGCTGGATTATCCTGATGCCCCAGCTCCAGGCGATATCTAGGAACCTCAGGTCTCCCTCGAGGAAGCTGCTGTTCTGGGGGCCGAAGATTATGCCGTGCCTCCCCTCCCTCTTAGCCCTCTCTATGTCCGAGGCCCTCCTCACCAGCAGGGCCTTCTCCCCGTGCCTCTCTATCCAGCCATGATACTCTGAGAGCTCCCTCAGGGCCTCCCCCATCGTCCGCTGCATGCAGACGGTGGCGTTGCTGGCGGTGACACCCCCCTTCAGCATATCGTCTATCCAGATATCCTCCCCCACGGGGTGGATGAAGGGGACTATGCTGGCGTCGATGACTATGGCCTCCCTATGCAGAGCCATGGCATGCTCCTCCTCGTCTCTACCCATTCCAAGATAGCTCCTCAAACTCTATCCCATAGACCATCTATGCGACCGCTTTAAATCCTATCGGCCAAACCCCCTCACAATAGAAGCTGGATCTTTAAAAGCTATTATCGAGATTTTTGATTTTAGTGAGAGAACACTCGCCCAATGCGCGAAGGTTCATGGTATCCTCAACTCTTTGAATATTAAAGAACGGGGGGAGAAGCAGAAGGAAAGAGCATTAGATTATTATTTCAGCATTATTTTCAAGATAAAAGTGATATTAACCTATAAGTTATCGAAGGGTTAAAGGCAGGGCATCCATGGGAATCCAAGAACCCTATCCAAATTTCTACTAGATGCTCGTAGGATGGGTCTAGGCTCGTCTCAAGCTGCTCAAGGCTTTCTCCCGTCCCCAGTTCTCCTAGAAGCCTCCTCACCTCAACAGAGAGGCCTAAGCGAAGACGCAGCATCCAAAAAGGTTCCTATCTCCTTTTTCTTATAGGCCTCAAATAGGGTTTTCACAGCCTCGTAAGAGATACTCTTTTAAGTAAGTTACTCCATGATTAAAATGTAATTGAAAAAATTAATAGCGTTTCTTGGCATTCTGCTCTTGTTATCATCTCTCTTCCTCTCAGCTGAAGCTGAGGTGGATAAGGGAGTGGAATGGAAGAAGGTTGGCGGCCAAGAGAAGAAAGAGATACATTACTGTTTTGATAACTTCACGTTCGGAGAGTATGATAAGCAAGGGAAATGGAAAGGGTGGATAGAAGAGGCGGTCAAGGAATGGAATGATGCGAATACCGGATGGAAATTTACCAAGGTAGAAGAAAACGACCCTAAATGTCAGGTTAAAATCGAATTGAATCCGGAGCTGATGTATCTTAAGTATGATGAGACTACGAGGACTCATAAACTTCATGGTAAACCTGGAACTGTAACCTTTTTGGATAGGGATCCAGTAACAAAAAGGCTTGGTAAGGCAAAAATAGAGCTCCTTCCATATCGAAACGAATTCTACTGCAGTGATCATGGAGAATGGGAAGAACACACGACCTTTCTGGGGACGGAAGGGGCTGATAAAATCGATCCTAGGAGCATCGCGAAGCATGAACTTGGGCATCTACTGCGAATTGATCACCCTCCCCTGAGGAACGGTGAAAGGGTCAGAAAATATATGAATGAAGATGTGATGTGGTATAATTCTGGGGATATGAAGGGGCAGCATCCCAGAAGCCTTTCAGCCCACGATATAGAAGAGGCCAAGGAGAGCATAAAAGATGAAAATAGAGGAGTTGCGATGCAAACGGGTAATATAACAAATGCTGGGGGGTCTCTAGTTTATGAAGATCCAGAATCTTATCCTGGGGGAGTAAAATGTATCGTTGACGTCCCTCCTGGAGCCGTAGAAGGGTGGACCTTGCTCGGTCTATCAATATTGGATGGCTGTATTCCCCCACCCAGAACAGTTCCTGTAGAAATTGAGATATTTTCAGCCATTGAGGTTCAAGTAATAGAGGGAGAGACTCCAAACATCCTAAATATCTCTATATATTATGGAGATCTACCAATTGGCCCTGAACATCCAATTGGAATTTACATGGATTTTCCAGCAATAGTTGAAGATGGGATAAGGCCATTCGAGCGTGTTGAGTTGGGTTGGATTGAGATTTCCGAATATATCCTCGGCACAAGTGAAAACATGGTTCAATTCGCCATCGATCATATAGAGGCGATGGATTCAACGGGTAAGGGAGCCCGAATCTTCGGGCTGGGAGGACCCCTAAGACCCGTAATGACGATTCCTGAACCTCCTGTGGGTGGTCTTTTAATCCCAACTCAAAAGGGCGGCCTCGGTCAACCAACTCACTATATAGCCCTCGGATTAGCCCTTCTCGCCCTCGGCCTATCCATGCTGAAGAGGAAAGATTAAGGTCTTCACTTTAAACAGTAAAAGGGCTTAGATCGCCCACCTTCATCCACTCGCAGACCAATTATCAGCCCTCTCCACGGCCAATCAGCATTCTTCCCTGAGAGTTAGGATCTCGGCCTGGGACTGGTCCAGAACCTTACGGCCGCAGTCATCTCTTTAAGGCTTGTTAGGCGGTGCAAATGCTGAGGGTCACCCCCTCCCCCTTTAACGTTGTTGGAGGGGAGATGGGGAGCTAAACCTTGGGCCCCTTAACCCCTGTCCGATAGGGTGCTCCTAAACCCGTTGAGTCGGCGTTGATCGGGAGCCGCTTAATAGAGGCTTAGCACCCCCCTCAACCGCCATCCTAGCTAGGGGGGCGTAGCCTCCAGCCATTCCACCAATATTGGTTCAGTGCCTGAAAGGAGAGAACCTTAAGGTTCTCAACGCTCAGTTGGCCCATGTCACGGTAGAAGATGCGGAGGGCACACACCGGAGGCGGATCACCTTCATGAGCGGCCTCTCAGGTCCGACCATGGTTCCGGAAGCCTCATATGGAGGTGCTTGTGGCTTCGGTGACGCAAGCCGCCCAGCTTCTAACCTGAGATGAACCTGCTGACAAACAACCTGCGTAGTTGCTCTATCCCTCTCCAAGAGATGGGTTGGATATGCCTTGAGAAAAGATTTATGGACAACTCGATAGTTTAACCATAAGATAACGAATAGTTAAAAGTTGATCTCCTGAATATGATCGACTTCAACCAAACGAAATCATTGTTTATACCTTCCCGCCTCCATAAGATATAAATTTATTTACATTTATTTTTATGCATCTTATACTTTAATTATTTTATATCCAGATGCTTTTCTAAGCCTGTTTAACACTGCCAATCCTAGTTGTTTTGGCATTACGCCTTCAGCTACGATTATGTTCACTCCTTCTTCATCGAATTCTCTTAGGAGTTTAAATAGGTTCCTCGCTATCTCTGTAAAATCTTCACGTTTCCCAAAAGATTTAACAATGTTTCCTTCATAATGCTGAAGATTTTCGTTTGTCGTTAAGATCCCAACTTTTTTCCCCTCTCTGCAATATTTGTCGGCGAGCTCTTTCACCTTAGCCACCACCTTATCTGATTCTCCTTCGACTAGAACCATCTCGGCCTCTGGGGCGTAGTGTCTATGTTTCATGCCGGGTGAGCGAGCCCTCGCGATGGGCATCTCCCCCTCTGCAAGCACCATGGGATGGAGCTCAACCTCCCCGAGGGCCTCCTTCAACCTCTCATATGGGGTTCCTCCAGGCCTCAGGATCTGGGGTGGCTCGACGGTCAGGTCTAATACGGTGGATTCAACCCCGATCTGGGTTGGCCCAGCGTCCAGAACGATATCTATCCTTCCATCCAGGTCGTCGAGGACGTGGCCGGCCGTCGTCGGGCTGGGCCTACCGGCCAGGTTCGCGCTTGGGGCGGCTATCGGGGTTCCAGCCAGACGGATGAGGGCCAAGGCAACCTCATGGCTCGGCATTCGAACCGCCACCGTGTCCAGCCCCGCGACGGTTATATCCGGGACCTTCCTGGAGCGCTCCAGGATTAGGGTTAGAGGCCCGGGCCAGAACCTCTCCATTAGGATTTTAGCCGACTCTGGGACCCTCTTGGCCAGCCTATAGAGGCTCTCCCTATCGCCGATGTGAATGATGATGGGGTTGTCCGCCGGCCTTCCCTTAGCCTCGAAGATCCTAGCCACCGCCTCAGCGTTCAGCGCGTCCGCCCCAAGACCATAAACGGTTTCTGTGGGGAAGGCCACCAGCCCACCCCCCTTGATGACCTCCGCCGCTATCCGAACCAGGTCCAGGTCTGGATTTGATGGATCTATTTTGATCACTCTGGTTTTCCCATAAATGGAAGTCTCTCCAAAACTCGATGGGTGCGACATGACTTCACGCTTCGGCACCGGCATAACAATTTCTAACATTTTTGCATCTCTACAACCTTTAAACCTTTCGAAGTATGTCCACCTACAATAAAAATTTCACATGATTTAGGTCATCTAACGGCATCATATTAAAAAATGAATCATTTAACCTCAATGAAATTTTCATAAATCACCTTCAGAGTTGAAATCAATACACTCAAAATATTTCATAATCTTTTTTGGCGATAGATTAAGTTCCACCCCTCAAAGAAGAGACCTTAAAACTGGATCACTGAAAAGAGAGGGCGAGAGAAAAGGTCATCCCCCTCCTTATGATAATTCTTCCCGTTCCTAGAGATACCCCGTTCTTTGGAAGGGAATCCCTCGGGCGTCACGGTGCTCGGGCTCTCACCAGCTTTGGGAGGCTCCGTGAGGGTTATACTAAGCCCGCAGCTCAAAAATGGAAAAGGGATTCCAGGAGAGGCCCTCCACCCCCGCCTCAAGAAATGTACCTCATCCGAGATTGGGCAAGGTTACAGCTCTCGAGTCAGCCTTGAAAATTTTGAGTGAGGGGGGTGGGCTATAATGGGCCGTCATCACCTCTATCTCGACGATGAACTGGTCCGGAAGGCCCGAGCTTTGGGCCTTAACATTTCAAAGGTCGCTGAAAATTGTCTCCGCAAGGCGATTGAGGCTCTGGAATCGGCCCAATCCGAGAAAGACTCAGGAGAAATGGTAGCCCGGGGGAGATTCGAACTCCCGTCTGAGGGTCCAAAGCCCCCCATCCTTGTCCCCTAGACGACCGGGCTCCCAACAAAGGGCTAGGATGAACGGGATTATTAATCTTAGGGCAGCCTCACGAACCAAGCTCTCGGCTCTCGAGGCTGAGGGAGAGAAGCTAGAATTGCCCTGGGAGTTTTGCTCCTCACGATTGGAGGATGGAATCAAAATCCCTTCAAAACTGTGGATTTATCTGTTGGCAGCTGAAGGAGCTATGGATTTTGAAAATTCTCCCTCGTTGAGGACTTCCCATCCTATATCTCTTCCTGTCAGATATCTTCTAGAGGTGACTTTGATATTCATTCTTCATGGATATGCAGATATTATTTGCTTCTCATATTTAGTTGATGATATAGCACTTATCCAGCAATTTAACTTGGTGGGACGAACCTAATTTGGAGCCTATTTAGAGTATCTAAAAGCCTAAAAATTGATAGGGAAACCATGCGTGATCTCCATAAAAACTTATCATATCCATTTAATGGTTTATCTTGTTAAAAATTTTAGGTTTTTCTTCTCTCCGCCTTTAGAACTCTGTAGCCTCCTTTTCTTGCTATGACTTCGAATCCTCCATAGTAGTGCTCAAGTAGCCTCGCCGCCTGTCTGCCCCCCTTATTTGTTCTGACCACCATCTGGAGGTTTCCCCCCGGCCTGAGATGGTTCACCGAACCCTCCACTAGGAGTTTCAAGACCTTCAACCCGGCTGATACCGGTGGGTTTGTGAGGATGGCGTCGAAGAGGATGCCTCCCAGGGCCTCGTATAGGAAGCTCCTTATGATCCGAACCTTTCCGGCCTGGTTCCTCTTGACATTCTCCTCGGCTAGGGTCAGAGCCCTCTCATTCACGTCTGTCATCAAGACCTCCAGGTTTGGGTTCAGCTTAGCTGCTGTTATCCCGATGGTCCCGCATCCGCAGCCTAGGTTCAGTATGGTCCCCTTTCGGGTAGGATCATGGACTCCACCAGGAGCCTGGTTCCAGCATCGATCCCCTTATGTGAGAAGACCCCTGAGGAGGTGAGGAACTCTAGGTCGACCCCCCTGAGGTTACACCTTATCAGGCCCAGCCTCCTGAGGGAGGAGGGGCGCTCTGAGAAGTAGTGCTCCAACCTCACCACATTCTGGGATATGTGCCTCTGGGCATGAGCACCCTAAGGGGTGTGGCGGCTATGCCCCTCTCAGCCTCGGCCATCTCCTCTCCAGGCATCTCAGCCCTCATCAGCGCAACCCCCTCCCCCTTCTGGGTCAAGACGGCCACCGTGGAGCCCTTAATGATGCCCGACTCGAGCCTCAATATCCCGGGGATCGCGAGGGAGGCCCCGGAGCAGATCGCCTCGACGGCCGAGTCCCTGATCCATATCTTGGGGAGGAGCCTGAGGGCCTCCTCCATGGGCCTTATGACGCGCCTGAGGGGCCTCTCATCCCCCTCCGCCCTGAGCATCTCCACGGCGTCCACGAGGTCGTAGGTGGTGGATAGGCCCCTCTCGTCGAAGGGGCCACTCCTCACCCTCCTCAACTCGTGCATGTGGGCGCCGATTCCCAGGATCTCACCCACGTCGAAGCAGTTGCTGACGACGATTGACCCCTCTGGAATGAAGTTATGGGATTTCTCAACGGTTACATCATAAACGTAGCTCCCGTTTGTTTCTATCTCTTCAACCCTTTCAACCCTCTCCAAGAAGAATGTCGAATTTAATGTAGAGGTCAATTGCTCCAATAGCTTTTTATCTATAAAAGGCTCCAACTTTTTTATCAATATATTTAGGTGATACTTCGTCATCAGAATTTCTGAACTCAAAATTTCCTCAAAATTTTCATCCAGATTTAAATCACATCGATTTATTTCACCTTTAATCAACATCTCTTTTATTTCTTGTTTTATATGTAATGGACAATATTCAATATCTTCTAACCCTTTAATTTTCAACAACATTTCCATCTTTTCCAAGATCTCCTTCTTTTTAGGAAGTTCAGATCCTATCTCCCTAATAAATCTAATTTTATCCATCGAAGATCTCAAGCCAACAGCCAAAAAATTCTTATCATGATGTTGTGATGAATCAAAATTATTAACTGAAAAAATTCTACTATTAATTCCAAGCCTTTTAAGCAGCAAATATAATCTTTTAGCTATCACCTTATTTAATGCATATAATTCTATATCCAAAAAACTTTCCCCTTCATTTTGATAAATTTTTGCTGAACCCCCACAATCGAAATAGCCCCTTATGAAACCCTTTATTAGGGGTTCTGAGAGCTTGAAGATGGGTTTTGGATCAGACCTCTTTGGTATCTTCTCTATTCCTAAGGAACGCGCAATGGATTCTAAAACAGGATTATTGACCCTCACTTCAATCATATTTTTTCTCAATCTTCTAACTTGAACTGAAATTGAGGGGAAAAGATTTTTGTGTATATCGACAAAATTCCTTATCAAATCTTCATCTGAATTAGTGAACCTTATTGATCCCCCTTTTTCTCTATCCAATTTATATATCACAGTTGTCCCTGAAGCTAGTAAACCCAATAAATACATCATTTTCTCATCGACCATTTTTGTGCTCAATTCAATTTCCTCATCATTTTCACCTTTAAACTTATTTATCTTATCTTTAAACCTGTTCCAATCACAATGTTCTCTAACATTTTTAATACTAACATATTTTCCATCTTTTAATCTTCCACTTTCAAATTTACCTTCAAAATGTTCTTCAATTTCATCTATATTTACAAGGATTTTTTCATTTAGAAGGTCTGCAACATATGGCACCTTTCCATTGATCTCTATCTTTCCTGGGGCGAAGATTAGGTCCCCTTCTTTTATATCTCCTGCATTAATCCATCTTGGACCTTCCAGGGTGCTCTCTAGAACTTCATGATCCTTTGTCAACTTTATTTCATTACCTGAAGATGTTATTATCTTAATAATTTTTTTAGGTGATGGAACTTTTTGAACACTAATTATCCTATTATTAACCTGATGACCATTATCAAATGATATTATCCTATATTCTCCATCAACATTATAAGATCCTATTGAGTTACAAAACATATTAGCAAAGTTTTCTATCTTTAAAATTTCTCCATTTGAGAATATCAGTTCAGTGTCTCCCGATACACACAATTTTCTTATATATGTTCCGCTCTCACATGCGACCTTGAAGAGCCAGTTTCTCCCATCCCCCTCTAGGTAATCTATTCTGTAGATCGTCCTGGTTCTGAGCCTCCTCTTAACCGAGGCCCTCAGCGGGGGCCTTTGGAATATCCTTCCCTCGAAAAGTTTTAGGGCCTCAATCACCCTCTCCTCCCTCTCCTCCTCATGGGTTCTCATGACGCAGATGTACTCCTTCCCCGACTCAAGCAGGGCCTGGACCACCTTTGTCGCCTCCGCGAGGGTTATCGGGAGGACGCCGGTCACCTTAGGGTCTAGGGTGCCCCCATGGCCTGCCCTATCAAGCCCAAGTATCCTCTTAACCCATGAGACCACTTCATGGCTCGTGGGCCCTGGGGGCTTGTCGAGATTTATCACGCCAAACCTGATATGCCTATCTATGGGCCTCTCTTCAGGTAGGCATCCCAGGCTCGGGTCCGCCTCCTCCTCCGCCCTGACGATAACCGTCCGGCTTATCTCCCAAGGTGGCCTCAGGCTCATACGGATTCATTGAAGAGCTTCAACCTTTAAAGGATATAGGCCCTCTGAAGCCCCACCTTTAAGAGGTATCGCCCCCTCATCCCCTCTCTGAATCGTTTCAGCTCATTCCCCTTCCAGCCTCCCCATCATAAAACGATGCCTATCGGGCCTGAGGGGAAAGGGAATTTTTAGGTTGCCTTCTTTGCGGCCCTCCTCTGGCCGAGCCAGGAGCAGACTCCGGCAACTATCCAGCATATAACACTGCTGATAGGCGCGAAGCTACAGTGGGCATAGTAGCCCAGCAGGCTGGGCTTGCTGGCTGGAGCAGGCACAAGTGTTGAGATGCCGAGGACAACGAATATGGCTACGAGAAACCACCAATACCACTTCATCATTAGACATCCATTCGACAATTTTGTCTGATGTATATATAAAAAACTTGTGGTTTATGCCTGTCTATTATCGGAGAAGACCATTCTTCCTCCTTAAAACCTATAAAGATTAAATGAGCCAGCCTTAAGCGAGGAAAAACTTCAGCTTAAGGGGATGAGCCAAACTTGTTTAAAAACTAAAAATTTATCCTCGCACACGATTTTGACAAGAATATAACTGTTGGAATTAGTTTCTCGATAAATTCTGAGATCATATTACTGTAGGATCTCATCTTCAGCACCTTCTTCGAATACATGCCTCTCAGCCTGAGAGGTCTTTGAACCGGCTAGGATATGTTTTTGTTACCTTTGTGGATCCATTCGGTCAGCCCCGCCTCCCTAGGAAGAGATCTGGAAGGAGAAAAATTGAGGTTGAATGTTGGGAGGGTAGGCTAGATCTTCTCCTTCGTAGAGTGTATCTTCTTGTACTCGCAGTCGGCCTCGCAGCCCTCGCAGCTCCTCGTCCTCGTCCTTATCGGGGGTTCTCCCTTTATGCTTAAGACGAGCTCATATGCGGCTGTTACCGACTTCTCGTCCCCTTCTATGATGAAGGTTTTAGAGCCTTCCCCTCCGTCAACCCCTCCGCCCCCTATCGGGGTTGCCATGGCTCCCGTGAGGATGTTTATGGCCTCCATCTCGGTGACCACCTCCCCCTCCACTATCATCATTCCAACGGGCATCCCTAGGGACCTGTCTATCGCCCTGACCCCTGTCTTACGGGCTATCTCCGCCAGGGAGCATGGGACGAGCTTCTCAAGCCCCACAGCTATTATCATCTTGACTCCGAGGGAGGTTATATATCCCCAGGAGGCCCCTATGGTTCCTCCACCAGCCCCGCCAAGGAGTATGGCGGCGGCTCCGAAGGGGTCTATCGCGTTCGCTCCCTTTATGAATACGTCTCCCGGGCCCATCTTGGAGAGGACCTTTGGGAGCTCGCCCGTCTGCATCTCGGTGACCTTCCCCTTCTCTATCACGTGGTGTAGGTATCTCCCCTTCGGATCCGTGGTGCAGCAACCCCTGGCCGTGACGACCCCTGCTGTGAACATCCCCTTCTCCTCTATCCTCTTTCCGATCAGTTCCTCTAGGACGTAGCCCGTGGTGGTGCTCGTGGCCACAATTATAATCCCATTCCTAAGGGCCCTCTGGACCACATCCATGTGGGCTATGGCTCGCCCGATAAGCCTCTTCCCCTCTGAAGGGGTCAATGTAACCTGCAGGAGCAGACCTCATCCCTCCTGTATTATATCTAGAGGGAGAGGAATAAAAGGGTGCTTAAAGTTCTGGGTCGTCTCTCAACAATGAAGCAAGCTCCACCATAATATTAATAATAATACATCTTATGATGGCTGGTGGGGGGAGGGGGTCAAATAGAGGCCTTAAGGTCGAGGGGATTTAGATATATTCATCAAAGGACGAGGGGAGGCCCAATATCCAGTTATATGGATGTCTCCCCTATGAGGGCCTCTGAGAAGATGGATCCGAACTCGGTCAGCCTTATGGCCTTCATCTTCAGCCCCTTCTCGCTCTCCAATAGCCCCTTCATCTCCAGCCTGGAGACTATCCTGCTGAAGCGGTTCCTTAGGGTGGAGCTGGCTGCCTCGTGGCCAAACCAGCGTATTATGTCGCTTATGGAATCCGCATAGCCCCCATTCTCCCTCAATAAGACGAGGAGCCTCTTCTCCATCTCCCACTCCGCCTCCTCGTGCTTGGAGTGGGGTTCAAGCCTGTATCCCGGCAGCCTGATCTCCGTCGGCTCTAGGCTTGGCTGACTTCGCGCATTCTCAAACCACTCCTCGAATCTGCTGTCTCCGACCCTCCCCTCTATATACCATGCGGGCCTTCTAGAGGGGACGGTGTAAACCCTTGTATTCCTGAACATGAGGGCTATGGTGAGGGCCACGGCTTGGGCCACATCTGTTGTGGATGTGACATCTATCAGGACCTCCTCCCCTCCCCTCCTAGCCCTTGAGATTATCCCATAGAGGGTCTTGAAGACGTCCCGCTGATCCATGGGGTCGAACCCAACCAATACGGGCTCCATTATCTCAAGCCTATCCCTCAGCTCCTCCGCGTTCCTCCTAGACATGTAGGAGAAGACCCCGCCATCCCCCTCCGACTCGACGTCGCTGTATAGGAGGTAGAGCCTCGTTATCCCGTGCCTCCTGCTCCAGAACCTTATCCCGTCGAATGCCCTGCGGAAGTAGACCCCCACGAGGCAGACTATGATGGTCAAGAGGCCCCAGGAGTCCGAGACCTTCGAGAAGATATATATTTTTCTAAAAAGGTCCCTAATCGCCGCTTTAGTCTCAAATTTTTAGGACAAAACATAAAATTTAATACATTTCCTAAATTATTGTATCAAAACCATAAAGGTATTATGAATTGAACGATTAAATTTTTAAGAAACCATTCGACAAAGTGTTACAGAGTTACTCCTCGGAGGCTTTCGATGAGTCAAGGTTCACGCCTTATAGTCTTCACCATCCCCCACTGTCACCGCTGCGAGGAGCTCAAGAGGTGGCTTAGAGGGCGTGGGGTGAGCTTCGAGGAGAGGCAGCTGGACACCGAGGCAAGGGTTGAACTCATCATGAAGAACATCTTTGGGGATCCTCCGATAATCGAGGTGGGCTCCAAGACCATATCATATGAGGCCTTCTTCGACGGAGAAGCCCTAGACGAGGAGAGGCTGATGGAGGTGCTGAGGTCTGAAGAGGGGTAGGAACTCCTCGGCCAAGCAGACGGTTCTAGACCAGTTCTACAGGTCTGAGAGGGTCTACAGGGGGATGCCCATGGTGAGGACGACGGATGGATACCTGGTCCCATGGGACAAGAAAAGGATAGTCGAGCAGCTCCTAGAGGAGACCCAGCTGGCCAAGACGGTCTTCAACCTGGAGCCTATCGGTCCAGAGTACGCTGAGAAGATAGCCTGTGAGATAGAGCGCAGGATTAGCCTAATGAAGCCCAAGTTCGTGAGCGGCCCCCTAATAAGGGAGGCGGTGAACAACCTCCTCCTGGAATGGTCTGAGGAGGTCCCAGAGTTCCAGATCTACCGCAGCCTCCTCACGAGGGTGGGGGCTCCGGTATACGACGCGTACCAGATAGACACGGGGGATGGATGGGAGGCGAGGGAGAACGCAAACCTCCAGCCGAACCCGGAGACGGTCCACAAGAAGAAGGCGGACCGCCTGAGCAAGGAGGAGTACCTCCTCCTCCTGCCACCTGAACTCGCCACGGCCCACCATCAGGGAGACATCCACATCCACACCCTGGAGTACTTCGGGGTGCGCCCCTTCTGCCAGGACTGGGATCTCCGATTCTTCCTCTACTATGGCCTCCTTCCCGATGGGACCGGGTTCAGGAGCAGCGCGGCTGGGCCTGCCAAGCATCCCGAGGTCGCCCTCCTCCACAGCGTTAAGGTGCTGGCCGCTGGCCAGACGAACTTCAGCGGGGGGCAGGGCTTCATGTACTACACGATGTTCCTCGCGCCCTTCCTCAGGGGCCTAGACTATGCGAGGATCAGGCAGCTGGCCCAGATGATGTTCTACGAGCTCACCCAGACCTATGTCACCAGGGGTGGACAGCTGGTCTTCAGCAACATCCAGCTCCCCATGGGCGTCCCCGAGATATGGAGGGATATCCCCGTTGTGATGAGGGGGAGGGTTGGACCTGATGTCTATGGGAACTACGAGGACGAGGTTCAGGCCTTCTTCAGGGCCATAACGGAGGTGGCCTATGAGGGGGACTACTGGGGGAAGCCCTTCAACTTCCCCAAGACCGAGTACTACATAAGCCCTGAGTTCTTCAAGCCAGAGTACGACGAGCTGTGGATGCTCGTCCACAGATCCGCCGCGAGGTTCGGGATCCCCTACTTCGACAACATGCTCCCAGGATATAGAGGCTATGGGAAGGGGGTCTCATGCTACCAATGCTGTGCATACAACTTCGTCTCAACACCTGGAACCGATCCGAGCTTCAAGGAGAAGCTGTACTTCGAGGGGGGTCAGCACTTCAGCCTTGGAGGATGGCAGGTCGTCAGCATAAACATGCCCCGCCTCGCGTATAGGGCCAACGGCGATTATGACCGGCTTCTCGAGGCTGCTAGGGAGAATATGCGCCTGGCGGTGGAGGTCTTCAAGGCGAAGAGGATGTGGATGGACCGGGCCATCGGGAACAACATGATCCCCTTCGCAACCCAGAGGCCTAGGGATCCAAGGACCGGGGAGAGGGGCCCCCCAGCCGTAGACTTCGATGAGCTCGTCTACGTCATAGGGATCGTGGGGGTGAACGAGATGGTTCAGCACTTCACGGGCAGCCAGCTCCACGAGAGCCCAGACGCGGTGAGGCTGGCCCTCAGGCTGCTCTTGGACATGGAGAGGTATAGGAAGGGGCTTGAGCTTCAGACCGGGATGAAGATCGTCTTGGCTAGAACCCCGGCTGAGAGCACCGCCCAGACCTTCGCCATCGCCGACCTCCTATCCCCAAAGTACAGGAAGTTCGCCAAGGCCGTTGTAAAGGGAGACCTGGAGCAGGCCTCAGCCCTATATAAGGGGAATAGGGACATACCGGTATACTACAGCAATGGGACGCACACATATGTTGGGGCCCAGATACCCCTAGGGCAGAAGATAGATATAGAGCACAAGTTCTTCCCAATCCTGAGCGGGGGCAACATCTTCCACATCTGGCTCGGTGAGGCAGCCCCAGACCCAGAGGCCCTATACAAGGTGACCCAGAGGATAGCTAGAAACACCCAGATGGGGTACTTCAGCTATACGAAGGACCTAACAGTCTGCAGCGGCTGCCAGAACACCTCCTCCGGCCTACTTGAAGCATGTCCAAACTGCGGGAGCAAAGAGGTGAGGTGGTGGAGCAGGATAACTGGATACTATACCGATGTCACGGGCTGGAATGAGGGTAAGAAGCAGGAGCTCAAGGATCGCTATCGCATATCAATATAAACCAGATATAATAGCCTCATCATTAATTTAATCTTCAATCTAAATAATATAGATAATCTTAACCCTTAATATTGAAACATATTATTGTAGGAGTTTAATGACATAAAAATTCATTTTTTAATATTTATGATGAGAAAAATAGTCGCTTCGGGATCTAGGATTCTTCCGTCTCCTCCTCTTTCTTCTTGGGCTTCTCCTCCTCCTTCGGCTTGGTGGCTGCTATGACATCGTCGATCCTTATGATCATGGATGCCAGCTCTGTTGCGGTCTTAATCGCCTGCTCCTTCACCCTCGCGGCGTCGAGGATCCCCCTCTCCCTCATGTCAACTATCTCCCCGGTTGGTATCTCTATGCCCATGGACTGTCCCCCCTCCTTCTCGTGGGCAGCCCTTAGGGCCACCATCACATCCAGGGGGTCGTGGCCAGCGTTCTCGGCTAGGGTTCTGGGGATCACCTCTAGGGCCTCGGCGAAGGCCTCTATGGCCAGCTGCTCCCTCCCTCCTATCTTCGGGGCGTAGGCCTTGAGCCTCCTAGCCATCTCCGCCTCTGCTGAGCCTCCACCCGCGACGGCCCTCGGGACCTGGACCACGTCGGCGACTACGGATATGGCGCCCTTCATGGCCCTCTCAGCCTCTTCGACCATCCTCTCAAGCCCTGCCCTTATGAGGATGGAGACGGCTGTTGGGGAGCTGCACCCCTCCACGAAGACCATCTTGTCGTCTCCTATCTTCCTCTCCTCGACGAGCTCCGCGTATCCCAGGTCCTCAGCCCTTAGGTCGTCGAAGCTCGTCACTATCTCCGCTCCCGTCGCCTTCGCGAGCTTCTCCATGTCCGACTCCTTCACCCTTCTGACGGCGAGGATGCCTGCCTTGGCTAGGAGGTGCTGGGCCACGTCGTCTATCCCCTTCTGGCAGAGGAGGACGTTGGCCCCGGAGGCCTTCACCCTTTCCACCATCTTCTCCAGAAGCCTCGTCTCCTGGTCTAGGAAGGCCTTCACCTTTGAGGGGTCCCTGATCCTTATCTCCGCGCTGAACTCCGTCTTCTCTACCTCTAAGGGGGCGTTGACGAGGGCTATCTTCGCCCCCTCAACCCTCTTGGGCATTCCCGCGTGGACGACCTCCTTGTCCAGGATGATCCCCCTCACGAACTCTGTCTCCGCAAGGCTCTTCCCCTCCTTCTTCACCATCTGGATGTTGTCCTTGTCGACGTAGAGGGCTTCACCTCTCTTCTCCGCGACCTGCTTAACGGCGTCCACCGCTATCTTGGCGAAGAGCTTCGCAGCGTCCCCTATCGCCTTGTTGCTCATGGCCGTCAGGGCCACCTTCTCCAAGGTCTCCCTATCCTCCGGGGAGGTGGGGATGCTCAGCTCCTTCAGCACCTCTAGGGAGTACTGTTCAGCCTTCCTGTAGCCGCTTATTATGATGGTCGGGTGGATCCCCTCGTCCATGAGCTCCACGGATCTCCTGAGAAGCTCGCCTGTGAGGAGGGTCGCAGAGGTGCAGCCGTCTCCCACGATGTCCTCCTGGGCCTTTGCGGCCTCCTTTATCATCTTCCCTATCGGGTGTTCAAGCTCCATCTCCTCGAGGATCTTCGCCCCGTCATTTGTGATCGTTATGTCTCCGAGGGAGTCGACGAGCATCTTGTCCATCGCCTTGGGCCCTAGGGAGGTTTTCAGGGCCTCGGCTATTATGAGCGCCACCTCTATGTTCCTGCTCCTAGCCTCCCTCCCCCTGCTCCTCTGGGTTCCCTCCTTGAGGATTAGGATGGGCTGGCCTCCCGGAGTTGTCGCTAGATATGCCAACTCCTCACCCTCCTAGAACTCTTCGGGGGGCTTCCACTTCTCGGGCATCCCCTCCTCCTCGCCTCCTGGTGGGGTCTTCGGAGGCTTCATCTTCGCGGCGGCTATCACATCGTCTATCTTGAGTATCATCGCGGCGGCCTCGGAGGCCGACTTGACTATCTGCTTCTTCACGGCCAGAGGCTCTATCACCTCGATCCCCTTCATGTCCCCTACACATCCCCCCAGTACGTCTACCCCGGCCCATACCTCCCCCTTCTCATGCCTTGCCTTGACCTCCGAAAGCGTGTCTATGGGGTCCAGGCCCGCGTTCTCGGCTAGGGTCATGGGGATGGCCTCGAAGGCCTCGGCGAAGGCCTCCAGGGCCAGCTGCTCCCTTCCAGGTAGGGTCACGGCGAACTCCCTTACGGCCCTCGATACCTCAACCTCCGGCGCTCCTCCCCCGGCCACCACCTTAGGCTCCTGAACAACGTCCCTAACCACCGAGAGGGCGTCGTGGATCGACCTCTCAGCCTCGTCCACGAACCTCTCAGATCCTCCCCTTATGAGGATGGAGACGGCCTTCGGGTCCTTGCACCCCTCCACGAAGACCATCTTGTCGTCTCCTATCTTCCTCTCCTCGACGAGCTCCGCGTATCCCAGGTCCTCAGCCCTAAGGTCGTCGAAGCTGGTGACGACTCTCCCCTCGGTCGCCTTCGCGAGCTTCTCCATGTCCGACTCCTTCACCTGCTTCACGGCCAGTATGCCGCTCCTTGCAAGGAAGTGCTGGGCCACGTCGTCTATCCCCTTCTGGCAGAGGAGGACGTTGGCCCCCGCCTCCTTGACCCTATCCACCATCGACCTAAGCATCTCCTCCTCCTGCATCAGGAAGGCCTCGATCTCCTCAGGGGACTCGATGTTTATCTTGGCGTCGAACTCGGTCTTCTTCACCTCCAATGCCCGGTTTACAAGGGCTATCTTGGCCCTCTCCACCCTCTTGGGCATCCTCGGGTGGACCACCTCCTTGTCTATGATGATCCCATCCACCAGCCTCGTGTCTGTTATGGACTCTCCCGGCTTCTTGACCACCATAACATCGTCGAGGTCAGCCCTCAGGCGGCCCTCCTCCTCCCTCGAGACCTTTAGGATGGCCTCCACGGCCATGTCGGCGAGCTGCTCCTTGTTCCCTGCCACCAGCTTGCTGGCCATGGAGGTCATCGCCACCTTCCTGAGATACTCCCTATCCCTCGGATCCACCGGGATGGCGATCTCCTCAAGCCTCTGGAGGGCCTTCTCAGAAGCCTTCCTATAGCCGTCGAGGATGACCGAGGGGTGGATCTGCTTCTCCATCAGCATCTGCGCCCTGTTTAGAAGCTCTCCGGCCAGGACCACGACGCTGGTCGTCCCGTCTCCTACCTCCTGGTCCTGGGCCTTCGCCACCTCAACCATCATCTTTGCGGCCGGGTGCTGGACATCCATCTCGTCAAGGATGGTCCTCCCATCACTCGTTATCGTGACGTCTCCGAAGCTGTCCACCAGCATCTTGTCCATCCCCTTCGGTCCCAGGGAGCTCTTCAGGGCCTCTGCTATGGCCATGGCAGCCGCGATATTGTTCCTCTGGGCCCCTCTCCCCCTCTCCCTAGTCGAGCCCTCCTTAAGGATGAGGACGGGGGTTCCAGTCATCTGAGGCGCCGCAGACAATTTTCACACCATTCCAATCCCATACGGGGGCTATTTTTAAATCTTTCTTGGCGAACGGAGGGATCATCGGGCATGTTCAAGGCCATAGACCCAGGGCCTCAGAGGCCTCAGGATCCGAAGGGGGTGAGCCTGCTTGGTTTTGAAGAGGGCGCATATCTACGTCTCCGGTAGGGTTCAGGGGGTCTTCTACAGGAGCAACGCGAGGAGGAGGGCCCTCGAGCTTGGCCTGAGGGGGTGGGTTAGAAACCTTAAGGATGGAAGGGTCGAGATAGTCGCGGAAGGGGATGAGGAGCCGCTGGAGAGGCTTATCGAATGGTGCAGGAGAGGCCCCCCAATGGCCAGGGTTGAGGACGTGGAGGTGAGATGGGAGGCTCCAACCGGAGAGTATGAGGATTTCGAGGTCAGATACTGAGAATCCCGTCAGGCCTCAACAAGCCCCTCTCGGTTCAAGCCCGATTATCTAAGCCCTTTGCCGAGCTGGCTGGGGGCGATAAGGGATAAAAGGCTCCTAATGCCTCTCCCAGGTGATGGGCGAGAAGTTGGAGGGTGAATCTGTGGGCTTCATCCTCTCGGTTTTGAGGGGGGCGGGGAGGCCTCTCACCACCAAGGAGGTCCAGGAGGAGGCTGATAGGAGGCTTGTCCGCTGCCCCGACTCCACCCCTGTCTTCCTGAACAAGCTCCGCCTAAAAGGGATAATAAGGGGTGAATACTCCAAGGAGAGGAAGGCCTGGATCTGGTGGGTTGAGGGGTGAGCTGCTACGCCTGGAGGCTTGGGCTTCCAGCGTTTAGGGTTAGGCTTCGCCTATCCCTGCATCTGCTGTTTCGAGGGGCTCACGCTCCGCCATCCCATGCCTCTCCTTAAGGCATGGGCTAACCCCGCCTCTCCCACCTCCACCAATACAGGCTTTGGGCTTCATCGGCCATCGGAACATCCTCGATGGAGACACCTTTGAAAGGGAATGGAAGCACCTCAAATTTCATCCTGCTCCTGAAGGGCGTGGGGCTTCTGGAGAAACTTTAAGCCATTATCGGTAAGGCGCGCTGAGCACTGGAGGCCTCACCGGGGGTCCACGAAGCTGGTCTTTCTGGTTCAGAGGCGTCTAAGCCCAGGAGATAACCTTTTCACAGGCCTCTAACAATCTCTTCCATCCATCGAAGTCGATTTTTCCCACAGGCCTTGTTGCTCCCCTCAACCTTCCTCCCTCTCCGAGGATGTAGACCTCCTCGGCTAGGCTTGTCCCCCCCTCAAAGTAGGGGTCCTCCAGAAGCCTCAGCCCATCCCCCCTGAAGAGGAGGATGACCCTGCCCCCCCTATCCCTGATCCGCGAGGCTAGGGAGAGGAGTGTCTCGAACCCCGCGGGGCTGCTGACGATGAAGAGGGCTCTCACCTTCGAGCCCCCTAGATGGCGAGGACGTGGTCGGATTCGAGGGCTAGGTCAGCCAGCATATCCATGTCGATGGCCTCGACCCTGAGCTCGGGGTTTAAGGCCTCCAGACCCAGCCCCTCAATCGACTCCCTCAGGGCTTTGACCCCCGCTAGGGCTGCTATGGCCTTAAGATACTCTAGGGGCTCTCCCTCCACCCCCCCTGGCAGGAGGAGTTCTACTCCACCGCCTAAGAATATGAGGTTTGGGAGCTGGTCCATCCCTATCATGGCGGCGGCTAGGCGTAGCCCTTCGACCGCCGATGGGCCCTCCCTGATGCTGCTCTTGATGATGATCAAGACCTTCACCAAGTTTTCACCTCATAGGAATATGGCCCTTTCGCAGGCCTCCAGTAGTTCAACGAGCATGCCTAGGCTGCTCGTCTCGACGCCCTTCGGAAGCCCCTCCTCAGGCTCTATTCCCCTCTCCCTGAGGCTCGTCCTGCACGCTAGGAGCCTCACACCCATGGAGGAGATCTCAGCCATCTCCTCAACCGCCTTTAGATGCTTGACCCCATCGCCCGTGAAGAATATGGCCACGGGGTGGCCCCTCCCCACCAATGATGAGGATAGGCCGCGGATATCCTCGATCGCCCTCTCGTCGCCCGATATGGAGACCATGAGGGTGAACATCGAGCCCATCCCATTCGGAACTTATTTCAAGTATCGGTCGGCATCTCCCCTGATCTGCCCTCCGCCTTTGGATCTTCTATTTAATGGGCTTTGAAGTGCTCCTTCGCCCTCCTCAGGTTTTGAGGCTCGGAGAGGAGGCCGACGGCGGTCATGGCGAGGGCCTTCGCCCCTATTATCATCGCCTCAAGCCCAGTTTGGGTGATGGAGGCCTGGGCGAACTCCCTGCTGTGGCCTGGAACCCCCTCCTCGGCTATCTTTATGTAGCCCTCCGCGGCTGGGGTTCTCCTAGATACGTCCCCGAAGTCTGTGGAGGCCAGGGGCAATCCCCTCATGGACTCCACGAGGTCTTCGATATCCGCGCCTAGGGCCTTTAGGTTCCTCCATAGAAGCTCGGATAGGGGCTCGTTCAGTTTAACGGCGCTGTACAGCCTCTTCTTGGTCACCTTCACCTTTGCTCCCATGGCCAATGCGGCCCCCTCGGCGCACCTCTCAACCCTCTCAACCATCTTCTCCAGGTACTCCTCGTCGCTGCTCCTCACCCCGAAGTCGCATACGGCCCTATCTGGGATGATGTTTGAGGCCACTCCCCCCTCCGAGATTATCCCGTGGATGACGAGGTTCGCGTCCCTCCTCGCCTCCTGCCTCAACATGTGGGTGGCTATGTAGGCCAGGGTGGCGGCGTTGAGGGCGTTGATCCCCTCGTGGGGGGAGGCGGCTGCGTGGGAGGTCCTCCCCTCGAACTCCATCCTAACCGTCCATATGCCCAGGGATGGGTTTCCGACGCTCCACCTCGTCGAGGGATGGACCATTAGGGCTGCATCGACCGTATCCCAGAACCCCTTCTCGGCCATTATGACCTTACTCCCCGCGCTCGGCCCGTGCCCCTCCTCTGCGGGGGTCCCAACCACTAGGATCTCCCCATCCAACCTCGCCATGACCCTGCTCACAGCTATCGCTGCTCCGAGGGCGGAGGATGCTATGAGGTTGTGGCCGCATCCATGGCCTATTCCGGGAAGGGCATCGTACTCGGCCAACAGGGCGATCCTAGGCCCTTCCCCCCTCCCCCTATATGAGGCGAGGAAGGCGGTTGGCATGCCCATAAAGCCCCTCTCAACCCTGAAGCCCCGATCCTCGAGCTCCCTTGTCAGAAGCTCTGCAGCCCTGAACTCCTCGCTCCCAAGCTCTGGATTCTCATATAGCCAGAGGCTTATCCCGCAGAGCCTCCCCCTCTCCTCCTCCACCGCCTCCTGGACGAGGCGCTTTAGATCCTCCATCGCCATCAGGCTTATTTATCCCCTTCAGGATAAGACCTTTTCTGCTCTACCTGGCGAGGTTCTAGCCTCGGGAAGCCTCTGCTCTCACTAGTATATGGAGACCTTGGCTACTCCCCTAACCCTTAAGAACTCGGGGATGAGCTCTCCCGGGATCTTCCTGTCGGCTATGAGGGTGAGCTTCGGCTCTGGGGATAGCTCGGGGTCGTCGGTGATCGCCTGCCTTATGCTTATCCCCCTCTCGGCCAGGATCATGGCCGAGTTTGCCAGTATGCCCGGGAGCCGCGCATCTACCGGGGTTATCTCGACAACCCCCAGGCCGAGATGCCTGGCTATCTCCTTGAGGGAGTGGCCTGCCGACCTTAACCCCTCGAATATCGTGCGGAGCTCTCTGTTTGCCTCTATGGCGGCCAAGGTCTCGCCAACGGTTCTCCTATCAACTCCCACCGCCCTCGCTATCCTCACCGAGGGGATCTCCACCTCGTTCAGGTAGATCCTGCCCCCTTTAACGGTCAGGCCCTTCTCCACCAGGATACGGGCCACCCTCAGCCTCTCGGGGTAGCCCTCCAGGTGCCTCCTTATGGACTCCCACAACCCCGCTCTTATGTACCCTCTTGCGCAGTAAAGCTTAAATATGTTCACTGTGTACACTTTGTACATATAAGTACAAAAAAGTTCGGAAGTGAATTTAAATGGGTATTAAGGATCAGAAGGATGAGGGCTTCATATACCTTGACGCAGATGAGATCCCAACCTCATGGTACAACGTCCAGGCGGATCTCCCAGAGCCGCTCCCTCCACCCCTTGATCCTACGACGCTGAAGCCCATCGAGCCCAGGATGCTGGAGAGGATATTCGCGAGGGAGCTGATAAGGCAGGAGGTCTCGACGGAGAGGTATGTGAAGATCCCCGAGGAGGTCTTGGAGGCCTATCTGAGGCTTCCCAGGCCTACCCCCCTCTACAGGGCCAGGAGGCTCGAGAGGTTACTGAAGACCCCGGCGAAGATATTCTTCAAGTGTGAGGGCTTCAGCCCGACCGGGAGCCATAAGGCCAACACCGCCCTCGCCCAGGCCTATTACAACCGGGAGCAGGGGGTTGAGAGGCTGGTCACCGAGACCGGCGCAGGGCAGTGGGGGACCGCCCTAGCCTTCGCCTGCTCGATATTCGGCTTGAGGTGCAGGATATACATGGTCAGGGTGAGCTATCATCAGAAGCCTGGGAGGAGGATCATAGCCCAGCTCTACGGGGCTGAGATCTTCCCCTCTCCAAGCGATCAGACGGGTTTCGGAAGGAAGCTGTTGATGGAGGATCCAAGCCATCCTGGAACCCTGGGAATAGCCATAAGCGAGGCGATAGAGGACACCCTGAAAAGCGAGGATACCAGGTACTCCCTGGGCTCGGTTTTAAACCACGTCCTCCTCCACCAGACCATCGTAGGCCTGGAGGCCAAGAGGCAGTTCGAGGAGATCGGCGAGTATCCCAACACGGTCTGCGGATGCATAGGAGGGGGCTCAAACTACGCGGGCTTCTCATACCCCTTCATGATGGAGAGGCTTAAGGGAAGGGCTGAGACGGAGTTCGTAGCATGCGAGTCCAGGGCAGTGCCCCACACCACGAGGGGTATCTACGCCTACGACTATGGCGACACCGCCAAGATGACCCCCCTCCTCAAGATGCTCACCCTAGGCCATGGTTACCACTGCCCCCCGATCCACGCTGGGGGCCTGAGATACCACGGGATGGCCCCATCGATATCATACCTCATAGAGAAGGGGTATATGCGCTCAGTCGCATATCACCAGAACGAGGTCTTCGAGGCCGCCAGGACCCTAGCACGGACCGAGGGGCTGATAGCAGCTCCGGAGACGGCCCACAGCCTAAAGTTCGTGATAGATGAGGCCCTGAGATGCAGGAAGACCGGGGAGGAGAAGGTCATCGCCATGAACTACAGCGGACATGGGCTCCTGGACCTCAGCGCCTATGAGCAGTACCTGGAGGGGAGGCTTGTCGACTACGAACCCGAAAATATAGAGCTCCCACCAAATAGTTGAAGGAAAGGAGAGGTTCGACCGGTAAGGTGGAGCCAGGAGATCGGCCAGAATCGGAATACAGGATATTCCTCCTCCCCATCGAGGACCTAAAGCCCCACGAGAAAGGTTGCCCCCTATACCTTGAGCTCATAAGAG
>JBBIVO010000012.1:0-15663 GCA_037439685.1 Candidatus Bathyarchaeota archaeon
CTGTGGATCAGGTCGGACTCGAGCTCGTCGGGGAGGTTCACTATCCTCAGGGCCTGGAAGGGGCATTTCCTCACGCAGATGCCGCAGCCGCTGCAGAGGTGCTCGGTCACGTAGGCCCTACCGCCCTCCACCCTTATGGCCTCTTTCCTGCTCCGGACCATGGGGCAGAAGCGGGCGCAGACCATGCCACACTTATCTGGCCTGCACCTATCCTCCTAGACTACGGCGACCCTCAACCCTCAGCAGCCCCAGGAGATAGAGATCCTCCCATATTTAAGGGATGAGAGGCCTTCTGGTGGAAGATGGGTGTGTGAATTTCGGTTGGATGAGAGGCCTATGGAGGTCGCCCTCTTTGCCCTTTGGCACAATTTTTGAATACGGCTTATCGGAGATAACTGGATTTTAATTTTAACTTCGGGGGCGCGATAAGGCCCTCTCAGGAGGTTACTTGTATCTCGACTGGAGGGATTCGGATCAGCCTGGGTATTTAAAATGGTTCAGAGGGCTGCCACATCTCCCATATTTCACAATTAGAGGTGAGGTGTCAGGATGGGTTGTTGAGGTAGTGGGCCTCAGTTTAGGCTTTGGAGGCCCCCCTGTCTGGTCTATACAACCCTCTTTGGGGATATGGAGAGCTCTGAGGTTTTCCGCCTCTCGTGGGTCATCCTCCGTAATTCCACCCCCTCGACCTCCGCCAATGAGAACTCCACGTTAACCCATGTTATGCACCCCTCCGTCAGGTGGCCTCCCATGACCTTGGCCGCGCCTCCTAACACCTTCGATACGCTTATGTGGGCGTGGATGTATGGCTGCCCATCCTGCCTGGCGATGGTCCCTGAGACCGAGATTATCTCGAGGGGGCCCTCGACCATCTCATAAATCCTATCGGCATCTGTTACGGGTAGATGTTCTGGGAATCTTGCCACACTCCTCAGAACCGCCCTCCTCAGGCTTCCTATAACCGAGAGGATAATGCCATTCTCTATCTTCTCGTCCTCAACCACCCTCTTAAGGGCTGACAGGAGGTCCTGTCCAGGCTCTATCTTACCGACGATTATCCTCCTCAACCTGCCGACTCCAAACTCCGCCGTCCCTGCTGGAAACATCTCAAACATCCTCTCACGCTTATCCTAATATCTTTGAGCCCCTTTGGCTTAGAGACCTAGAGCCCTTGATGCTCTAGCGTCTATGGCTCAGCGGCTCCTCCTCCTTAGGCTCGATGCATCCCACCCTTCCGAGAGGGGACCCGGCTGGCCAGAGGCCTCAGCCCTTCAGGGTGGCGACCCATTTTGAGGCTTTTGAGAGGCCCCCTCCACCGGCAGGCTGATGGGAGGCCTTGAGAAGGGTTAAAGGAACAGGGATTCGCAGGGGCTTCTGCGATCTCTGCGAGAACGTTAAATCGTCCGGGCCCCCGATGATCTTGAGGCCGATGTCTCCTCCCAAGGCGGTCGCAGTTGTTGGATTCAAGGGGGCTGGAAAGACAAGGGTTGTCGAGGCCCTCGTGCGGGAGCTCTCCAGTAGAGGATACAGGGTTGGGACGGTTAAACACGCCTCTGGCGGGCATCCCCTCGAGATCCCTGGTAAGGATACTTGGAGGCATATGGAGGCCGGCTCCTACTCCACGGCCGTCCTAACCCCTAAGGGCTCCGCGGTCTATCTCAGCCGTCCCATGGGCCTCGGCGAGGTCCTCCCCCTCCTGGGCATGGTCGACCTCGTCGTCTTGGAGGGGTTCAAATCCCTGGATAGGGTGGCCCGCATCATCGTGTTCACAACCCCCAGGGATTTGGAGATCCTCTCGAACGGCCTCGAGATAGCCGTGGTCTCCTCCTCTGAGGGGGTTCCTCCCCTCGGCTGGAGGGGCGCCCCAGTGCTCCCGCTGAGCAGGGCGGGGGAGCTGGCCGACCTGGTCCTGGAGAGGGCCTTCCCCCTCCTTCCAGGGTTGGACTGCGGGGCCTGCGGCTTCGAGGGCTGCAGCGGCCTCGCAAGGGCTGTCCTAGCGGGGGAGGCCGAGGCCGGGCGCTGCCAGGCTCAGCCCGAGGGCGGGGTGAGGCTGAAGGTGGATGGGAGGCCTATACCCCTGAACCCCTTCGTCAGAGGCCTCTTCGAGAGCGTGGTGGTGGGGATGGTCAAATCCCTTAAGGGGGCTCAGAGCCCTAAGGGGATCGAGCTCACCTTGGAGGTTGGAGAGTCTGGAGATGGCTGAGCCCATTAGGGTGGTCGTCGACAGCCTCGAGGCCTCCGCCCACATGGAGGTGGTGGACTACCTGAGGCTTGCGGGGTGCGAGGTGGAGGTGAGGAGGCTTCCCACCTGTGACTTCGTCGTCTCAGAGAGGTGTGGGGTCGAGAGGAAGGATGTGGAGGACTTCCTCGGCAGCCTTAAGGATGGCCGCCTCTTCACCCAGGCCAAGGAGATGGCTTCAAGCTATGAGAAACCCATCCTCGTGGTGGAGGGGAACCTTCAGAGAGCTCTTAGGAACTCTGGGTTGAAGCCCTCCTCCATCTATGGGGCCATGGCCAGCCTAGCCCTAGACTTCGGCCTCTCCATAATCCCCACCGACAGCCTTGAGTCGACCTCGATACTTGTCCATAGGCTGGCCCACAGGGAGCAGGTTGAGGAGAGGCGCCCGATCCAGCTTAGGAGGGTGAGGAGGAGGATCCCCCTCCAAGAGCAGCAGATCTTCCTGCTCATAGGCCTACCGAAGATAGGGAGGACCATGGCGGAGGAGCTTCTAACCCGCTTCGGCTCTCCATTGAGGGTCTTCGAGGAGCTGGAGAGGGCTGAGATATTCGCATCCAAGAGCGGGAGGACGAGGAGGGTCATAGGCCCCATAGGCGAGGTGAGGGGGATTGGGCCATCGATGGTCGAGAGAGCCAAGAGGCTCCTAACAACCCCATACACAGCCCCCGAGCCATCCAAACCCGGAGAGAGGCACGGGGAAGGCTGAGGGATTCTGAAGCCCAAATGAGATTTGAATATAATGTGAATAGTGAAGAATAACCTCCATAAAATTTATGTTTGGCACCTAGTTAGCCACTCCGCTATATATCTGGAGAAGATCTCGAAATCTGAGAGCTTTCTTTTTAGAAATTCGTAAACGAGGTCGATTTATTGAACCATACTCGTGAACGAGGAGGTTTTTGAACCCGATCATGGAGGCCATCACCCCCTCAAGATCCCTGGTGATTATCTCGGCCTCGGCTAGGATCTTTGGAATGTCCCTGTATCTTTCAGGCCTTTTAAGTTGAAGTAGAGAGATGATCTCGTTGCCTATGTCTATCATGCATTCGATGGAGGCCTGAAGATATCTTTCAGCAGCTCCACAAATCAAAAAGTCTTTTTTAAAATCTAAGATACCCTTTCAATATCTTTTAAATATTTTATGTATTGCTTCATTTTACTCAATTTCATCATTATTAAAGTTCTATTTATTCCAGAATCTTTTTCATCATACATTCATCATACCTCTCCATTGCTCTCCTAAAATCGAGATATTCACAAATGGATTTAGCCTCAAACTTTATTCTTATCTCTTTCTACAATAAATTATTTTACTTTTTTATAACTTCAAATATGAGAAATGGTGGAGAGAGATTTAAAATAATCAAATCTCATCGTCTCCTAATATTCCACTAATCTCATCAATAAGATGTAAATAATATTCAAGAAGTTTATCAGGGACTTCTGAAAGTAATATGGCTACATCAATGTCACTTCAAAGGGTTGTGTCTCCCATTATATATGATCCAAAAAGATAGGCGATTAAAACCTTTTCCTCAGCCTCAAAAAGGCTCCTAAGCGACTTTATATTTTCCTCAAACATGTCACATCCCCTCCATCTTTTCCATATATCTAACCTCTATGCTCATGGGTTGAGCGGCCGCCCACCTGGAGAGGCTAGAAGAGGAGGGAGAGGCATGTCAGGGCGCCCTCACACTTCTCGAATTCCGTCATGGGTAGGGTGAGGACCTCGAAGCCGGCCTCCCTGACGAGCCCCTGAGACCTGGGGCACCCCTCAGGCATCAGGACCGTCTCCCCTATGGTTAGGGTGTTGGCAGCGTAGGCCTCCTCATCCGGGACCAACAGGAGCCCGAACCCCTCTAGGGTTGGGTGGTGGGCGTATCTCCCCGTCGCTATCATCACACCCTCCCCAAGGTATGTGATGTAGCTCTTCAGATGCACTATCCCAGGGTCCACGATGGTGTCGACGGGGACCCCAAGCCATTCCCCCATCTGGGCGACCCCCTCCATGTTCGTTCGCTCCGTAACCCCGCATATCAGCCGATCCTCAAGGTGTATCACATCTCCCCCCTCAACCGTGGCCGGGGCGGTCGCCCTCCTAACCCGAAGGTAACCCCTCAGAAACTCCTCCACCGCGGCCTCCTCACCCCTCCTGCTCTCCCTAGCCATCCTGCAGATGAGCGCCTTTCCCCCATGGATGACGGCGTTATCCTCAACGAAGCAGGAGTCCGGAAGGAGGTCCTCCCTGGGAAGGTGGAGCACCTCAAGCCCAAGCTCCCTCAGAACCCTACAATAGTTCCTGTGCTGCTCCCGGGCCAATCTGAGGTCGACCGTATGCCTCAGGGGGTGAGAGGATATGCATCTACCATAGCTGTCCCCGGGCTCCCTCACCAAGGCACGCCTGAAGGCCAAACCCAACCCTCAAAGGATAAGAACCCCCAACCATATTAAAATTGGGGAGGAGAAAGAGTTACGGAAGTAACCCGCCAAGAAGTCGAGATGGGCCCGTAGCCGAGCTCGGATAAGGCACCGGCCTCCGGAGCCGGAGAACATGGGTTCGAGTCCCATCGGGCCCGCACCAATTTAGGTGCAAATCCTTTCAATTTTATTACAGTGGTTGCTCGCGTTAACTTTCCCTATCCTCCCTTATCAAGTCAGTAAAATGGAATGTTAGGGGACTAGGTATGAGAGGACTTCTCTTCGCTCTTCTTCACTGAGCTTTTCTAAGAAGTTTTTGCCCACGATTAAACGGCTTGATAGTGGGTGTGGTGTGAGGGGCCTTTTGCATTTTTCATCTGGGGTTGCCGGGCGTAGGTAGTTTCCGGCTATGTTGACGATGACGCCATCTACACAGTGTTCACTTTTTCCATACCTGATTTTTAGTGTGGTCTTGAGTTAGGGGGCCATCCACTTGCCATAGGTGTATTGATTCATGTGCGGGCAGTCCTGTTTCGTCAGCTATGTGCTTGGGCGCAGAATGTCGCTCCCGTGTCCACGATGGCCTCGAAAAGCTCGTAGCGCTTCTTGGAGAGATTGTAGATTTCAATATCTATAAGGATCATAGAATGTATTCTTCCTCTTCCCCGGACACAAAGGTGTAGCTCCAGTCTTTTCCTTCACATATCTCCCTAGCCACCTCATTCATCCTGATGGGATTGGTGGCTCCATCAAGTACCTTAACAACTTTTCCATCGCAAACTATTATCGTCTTGTTTGGGTACTTCTCCCTCAGCTTAGATAAATTCTCATTAATCCACTTCCTCGACTCCACACCCAATATGGTCACCATCCAAATGTTTTATGCAGGCGCTATTTAAGTCCATGGAAACAATACAGCTCAATATGGGATCTCTCGTCCAAGCTGTTGGTTATCCTCTCGTCCGCCTCGAGGCGCTCCAGCTCGCCGCTTAGGGCCAAGCCTCCAGGCTCACGCCCCCTCACCCCCAGCCTGCCCCTGACCGCCTTCTCAACTGGAATGAGAAGGTTGTCGAGAGGAGCTTTCAATTTTGTTGTCTCACGTTTCCTTGAGATTGTTTTATACAGGTTTGCCATAACCCGCGTCGATGATGAACTTGTTGCTTCAGCGACCCTGCTAGCAGTTGAGCAGGTCTTACCTCCAGCAGACCGTCTACGATTTACAAGACGATAAACTTGAAAGGGTCCTTGGAAAGTCCTGTCGATAATAGCATCTTGATAGCATGAAAAATCTTGTCTTTAGTGGATCATGTTGGCCTTGCCAACCCCGCCTATGGGTGTTGGAAGCCACCGCCACTGGTTGAGCTGGCAGCCCCAACTGGGCTGCTCAGGGCTCCCTCTCTGATCAGGTCCTCTAGGGTCTTTTCGAGCTCTCCCCTAATCTCCTTCGTTAGCTTCTTGAAGCCGAATAGGCGGGCTGCCTCTCTTATGAGGGTCTCCTTACCCACCCCTATAGAGTGGCCCGCTAGGAGGGTGAGGGCCGCCCTCAGCTCCTCTGGGGGTATGAACCCTATCGGCCTGAAGGAGTCTTTGACCCCCTCCGCGGGGACCCTGATCTTGGCCTCCATGGGCCATCTGGCATAGAGGAAGCCCCTCCTTATGACCAGTTTGCCTCTCCTATGGCATGCTCGAGCCTCTTCCATGAAGGCCTCCTTCAACTCGGTTGGGGGTTTGGAGAGGCCTAGGGCCCCATTTATCCGGTTGTAGGCCTCCTCGAGGTGTATCGGTCCATCCCTCTCGACGAGGATTGGAAGTAGCTCTCTAACCTCCTCTCGATAATGGTTAACCACCTCCCTTCCATGTTGGGCTCTTCCCTTCCTCACCGTCCGCTTTGCCCTAAGCCTCGTTGGCCGGTATATCTCGACCCCTGGGAGGTTTGAGCCGTCTGCCTCCACCACCTTCACCTGGACGCTCCTCTTGGCTAGGGGCGCCCCTTTGGCATCGCTGGGGACTTGAAGGGGTGCCCTTCGCGGCTTTCCAGCCCTCTCGAGGGCCGACTTCAGCCTCTTGACCTCGGTCTCCCTCCTTTGAACCCAGTCTGGGGACCAGATCCTGTGGATCCTCCATCCAAGGGCCTCGAGGATCTGCTGCCTGAGGCGGTCCCTGTCCCTGGCCGTGTATGCTGAGCGGTAGTTCTCCCCGTCTAGGAGGACGCCCAGGATGAACCTGTCGGGGTTCTCGGGGTCTAGGACCCCTATGTCCACCTTGAAGGAGCTGGGCCCCACGCCGACGACGGCCTCGTATCCCATCTCCTCCAGCTCGGATAGGATCTCCTGCTCTATGGGGGTGGAGGGGCCCTCGAAGCCCTTCTCCGCCCATGGGGAGGCGTCCGCCATCCTCTCGGCATATAGGAGGTAGCCGTATAGGTGGTGTACTCCTGGGGCCTTGGTCGCCTCGACCTCTATATCTGTAGCCCTTATGGAGCTGACGAGGATGACCTTCTCCCTCGCCCTAGTTATCGCCACATTCAGCCTCCTTTCCCCCCCGGGCTTGTTGAGCGGCCCGAAGTTGAGGGTCATGCGGCCATTCTGGTCATAGCCGTATCCGACGCTGAAGATTATCACGTCCCGTTCATCCCCCATCACGTTCTCCAGGTTCTTGACGAAGAATCCATGGAGGCGGTCCTCGAAGAAGAAGGTCTCATACTCCGGGTGTTCCCTGAGCCTGCGCTCTATCGCATCCTGGATCGTGTTCATCTGGCTTATGTTGAAGGTTATAACCCCAAGGGTCTTATTAGGGAACCCTTTGAAGTGCTCGAATACGAGGTCTGCGACCGCCTCGGCCTCCCTAGGATTGTTTCTGGCTCCCCCCCTATCATAGATCCCGTCTGGCACATATACGAACTTGACCCCGAGGTTCGGGTCTCTCCTCCCAGGATGGGGGAAGAGGTTGAGCCTCTTCTCGTAGAACCTCTCGTTGGAGAAGTTGATCAGCGAGTCGTGCCTGCTCCTGTAGTGCCACCTCAACATGTTCACGGGCAACCCTATGGAGAGGCACTCGTCGAGGACGCTCTCGAAGACGTCGAGCTCGTAGCCCGCCTCCTCATCCCAGTCGAACTCCTCATCCAGGGAGTACTGGAAGAAGGGGGTTGGGGGGAGCTGCCTGTTATCTCCGGCCACGATCAGCTGGTCTCCCCTATATATCGCTCCAACCGCGTCCTCGGTGCATATCTGGGAGGCCTCGTCGAAGATGACCAGGTCGAAGCGGAGCTTGGGGGAGAGGAACTGGCTCACGGAGATGGGGCTCATGAGGAGGCATGGCTTAAGCCTCTTGAGGAGGTTGGGGATCCTCTCGAAGAGGCTTCTGATGGGCATGTGGCGGCTCTTCTTCAGCGCCTCCCTCCTCAGGATGGAGATCTCGGAGTCGGGGGCCTGGAGGAAGACCCCGAGGGGTTTCTGCTCGTTGGCCTTCTCGACGACGCGGGAGGCTGAATGGGCTATGAACCTTTGATCCAGCTCCTGAAACTCCTTTATGAGCTCTTCATGCCTCTGCCCTCTGAACCCTCCCAGGATGGGCTCCTCCTCGAAGATGAGGTCTACGAGGCCGCTGTAAATCGACTTCTGAAATATCTTCAGCAGCCTAGAGGCCTCAGGCCTCAGCTCGACCAGCCTCCTGAGGAACCCTCCCAGCCCCTTCCCCTCAAGCTCGGCCTCTATCCTCCTAAAATCTATCCAGGACTGGAGCTCATCAACCCTTGAGCGAAGCTCCGAAACCCTCTCCTTTATCTCCCCGATGGCTAGAAGGCTCCTCTCCCTATCCCATATGGGATGGTCGAAGCCCTCCTCCAGGGTCTTTAGGAGGCCGTAGAGCCTCTCCAGCCTTGGGCCTATCTCGGGGTCAGGCGGTGGGGGGAACCCCCCATCCGAGGCGTAGGCTATGAGGGGTTGGGGGGGCTCCTTTATGATGTTGAGGAGCCTCTGACACCATTCTATATCCTCCAGTATTTTGGGCCAATCCGTCGTTATCCCAGTATAGCGCCTGCCGAAGATGAGCCTCATCCTCTCTGAGCCCTTCTCCACCTCCTCCTCGAAACCCTGGAGGGCCTCAACCCTCCTCAAATCGGAGATGAGGATATTAAGAGATGAGGGGTGGTCAGAGCTCCTCAACGAGATCACTGGGGCGCACGCCTCGTTGAGGAGGGAGAGCCTCCGAGCCAGCTCCGAGGACCACGCCGCCACCTCGTCGAGGGTGCTCTTTCTAAGGGGCCTGCCCGTGTTAGGGAGCTTCCTGTAGGGGAGGAGGCCCTTCAGCTTCAGGGCCTTCTGCCTCCACCCCTCTAGGCATGCGTTCAGCCTCCTCCCCAAGAGTAGGAGCTCCTCAGAGGGTCTGCTCCCGACGGCGAGGTTCACTGCGACTCCCGGAGGGACCTGCCTGCCCCCGGTGAGTTTGAGGGCCTTCCATGCGTTCTTCAGGGCCTCCTCCGCGGATTGGAAGTCGGGCGTGGGATCCCTATAATAGGACCTCATGGCCCTCCTCAGAGCCTCTCGGCGGGAGGCTATCTCCCCCTCAAGGGCTCTCAGCTCCCTCAAGGCCTTAAGGTCCTCTATAGCCCCGTTTAGGGGGGTCTGCACCCTGCTCATCCTCGAGAGGAGGCCCCTCAGACGATGGTATTTGGGCCTGAGGTATCTGAAGGGGGAGCTTCCAGGCCCCTCGAGCCACTCGATCACGGGCTGTGGATCGAGGCTTAGGAACTCCTCATGGTACCTTTCCATTAGGTTTTTCCTGAGGCCGTCCCTTCGGAGGTATAAGGCCTGAGCCTCTCTGATCTCCCTCGTCGCCTCCTTCAGCCTACTGGCCTCTAGCCACTCGGCCTCAGGCCTCTCTCTGGCCTCGCAGAGGCTTGCAAGCTCAGCTATCCTCTCTATCTTCTCTATGGTGTTGGCCTCCCCTTGGAGGCCGAGCATCCCGGCTATCTTATCTGCAAGGGCTTTCCACTCCTCCATCCATCTGGGGAGGGCCTCCATGTGTTGGGTTAACCCCTCCCTGAGGGTGAGGTCTAGGTCCCCCTCCGGGTTTGGGGATAAGAGCTCCTTCACCTTCGCCCATCTACCCTCAACCTCGCCTGCGGTCCCCCTTCGGATCCTGAGGATGGCAGGGCTGTAGAGCCTCTCGAGCTCCATCCTAGACCTCCAATACTCGGCGTGCTCTTCAAGCCCTTTACGGGCCTCCTCCTCTATCTCCCTTAGGCCTCCCCCCTCCAGCCAACCCCTTGGAGGCCTTGGCGACTTGGAGACCAGGTTGGAGATCTCCCTCAACTCCTCGAGCTCCCCAAGGGTGATGGGCCTCCTTAGGCCCAGCATCTCGCTGTAGCCTCTGACCCCCTCCAGCCCCTCCACCACCTCGAGGAGCTCCCCGAGGAGGGTTGACCATCTGGATCGGGTCTCGGAGGTGAAGGCCTCCTCTCTGCACCCCTTCCATGGGAACCCCTCCTCCAGTACGATGTACCAGAGGATTGACAGGTCTCTTATCAGCCCCTCAAGCTCCTTGAGCCCTTGGGGGGTGAGGGACCTGAAACCGGGATAACCCGATGGGATGAATGGGGTATCTTCTAGCCCTGAGAGCCTTCCGAGGAGCTCGAAGGCTGAGAGGCCTAGGGGGGGCCTCTCCACGTGGAGGGCCTTCACGTAGCCGTTAAGGAGGTCCCTCCTCTCCTTAAGCCTCTCCATCTCCTCCTCGGATATCATGGCCTTGGGCTTGAGGTGCTCGTTTAGGGCCCTATTAAGCTCCGCCACGACCTCCCTCTTGTTCGCCTTGTGGCTGTGGAGCTCGAGGCAGAAGTCGTCGAGGCCTCTCTCCTTGAGCCTGTTGTAGACCACCTCCAGGGCCGCCATCTTCTCGCTGACGAAGAGGACGCTCTTTCCAGCGGCTATGAACTCGGAGATGATGTTCGCTATGGTCTGGCTCTTCCCAGTCCCTGGGGGGCCGTGTATGACGAAGGACTGCCCCATCAGGGCGTATTGGATGCAGAGCTGCTGGCTGCTGTCCGCGTCGAGCACCTGGAACATCCTCTTAGGCTCCAGGATCTCGTCCAGCTCCTCCTCCCCCGGGAGGTGCCCCTTCATCAGCTTCGGATTCTGTATCCCGGCCAGTGCCGATATGATGGGGTTCTTGGCCATCTCCTCAGCGTTCTCTGAGAGGTCCTGGTACATCACCAGCTTATAGAACGAGAAGAGACCTATCCTGACCTCCTCCTCCACCCTCCATCCCATCCCCTCGCAGGCGGCTGAGACCATCCGGAGGTAGCTTGAGAGGTCGCTCTTCTCGAAGTCTGGGAGGGGTGGGAGCTCCAGCCTGTGGTCATACCTCAGTTTGAGGGTGAGGGCTGGGTTGAGGATCACCTCCTCCTCGACTGGGGGAACCTCTATCCTGTAGGGTGAGCGGGGGTTATCCCTCTTCAGCTCGATGGGGACGAGGATTAGGGGGGATCTCACCTCCTCCCCCGCCTCCGTCCAGTTCAGCATCCCGAAGGTGGCGTAGAGGATCCTCACCCCCCTCTCCCTATACTCGGAGGCCGAACGCCTCGAGAGGTTCCTCAGGATGCGCTCGATCCTATCCGGGTCATCGGGCTGGGGGACCAGCTGGCTCCTCTTCGGGCGGGCCTGCCCGGCGCCTGCCCGCCCCTCCCTTGGAGGCTGCCAGATCTCCCACCCCCTCCCCCTGACCGCAAGCCTCTCGAAGATGGCCTTAGGCTCGGGAGCCACAATCATGAGGTCTGAACCCCTCGTAGGCGTAAAATAGATGAGCCTGTTCCTCCTGCTGAGGTCGATGAGCCTCTCCTTCCACAGCTGGATCCTCTCCATGACCTTGGAAGTGGAGGCCCCATCCAAACCGATCTGGGATACTCTATCGAGATGGATCTGAAAAAGGGTTTGGTCCCGAGGCGCCCTTCTGGAGGTGGAGGCCCTCTTGGAGGGGTTTGAAAAGGGCCTCTTTCGATGGCTTTGCGCCCTCATCCAGCGGAGAGGCTCCGGCAGAGGGGCAGAGATCAATCAACCCAGTAATAATAAAATCGATAAATTTATATGGAGAGTTAAATCGTAACCTCGGGCCCTGTTTGGAGCAGCGCCCCGATGGGATTGATAGGCTTTATTAGGGAGCGATCTTCCCTTCTCCCTCCCAGGGGCAAGGTGGATGGACCCCTCCATACTCTCGATAGCAGCTGGCCTATCCGCGATGGCCGTCGTAGCGCTTCTAGCCTACTCCATAATTAAGGAGCCCGTTGAGGACGGTGAGATGCTCAGCATATCAAGATCGATTGAGGAGGGGGCCAAGGCCTTCATAAAGAGGCAGTATAGGACGATAATCGTCTTCTCCATCATCGTCTCATCATCTCTATGGCTCCTCGTCAGGGACCTCAGGTATGTGGCCTCATTCCTTTCAGGGACCTTCCTATCCCTGCTCTCCGCCTATATCGGGATGGCCGTGGCCTTGAAGGCAAATGTCAGGACTGCATATGCGGCTGCCTCCTCCCAATCCAGGGCGTTCTCCATAGCCCTCAGGGGGGGAGGGGTGATGGGACTATCGGTGACAGGCCTAAGCCTCTTAGGGGTCTCCCTCCTCCTCAGCCTCTTCGGAGAGCCCATGCCCCTCGTGGCCTTCGGCTTCGGGGCCAGCCTCTCAGCCCTCTCCAGCCAGCTTGGAGGGGGGATATTCACGAAGGCTGCGGATATAGGGGCAGACCTCGTGGGGAAGATCGAGCAGAGGATCCCGGAGGACGACCCCAGGAACCCGGCGGTCATAGCTGACCAGGTTGGGGATAACGTGGGCGACTGTGCGGGGAGGGGCTCAGACCTCTTCGAGTCCATAAGCGACGACTACGTGACGGCCATCCTATTGGGCTCGCTCCTCCAACCCAAGGGTAAGAGCGGGATCCTATTCCCCCTCGCCCTTGGGGCTGTAGGCGTCCTCTCAACCATCATCGGCATCCTGACGGCTAGGAGGTGGAGGGGCATGGGGCCGATGGCCTCCTTCAACATGAGCCTCCTGGTGACGGTTACCCTATGCTCCATAGGGGCCTTCATCTCCTCGATCCTCCTGCTCGGGGATATCAGGATATTCTACTCCACCTTGAGCGGCATGGCGGCGATGCTCATCATCGGCATCGTCTCCCAACATTACCTGAGTTTAGATAGAGCCCCTGTCAGAGATGTGGCTAGGGCATCTGAGTATGGAGCGGCTATAAACATCATAACGGGTTTGTCATATGCCCTTCAAAGCCCCTTCATCCCCCTCCTGCTCATACTGATGAGCATCATCTTCTCCTACCACATCACGGGGGGTTCCCTCTACGGGATCGTTGGGGCAAACCTCGGGACAGACCTCGCCACGGGGATCATCATGACGGGAGACGCCTTCGGCCCCATCGCCGACAACGCCGCGGGAATAGCGGAGATGGCCGGCATGGGGAGGAAGAGCCTTCAGGCCCTATCCGAGCTCGACTCCATGGGAAACACCACCAAGGCCTACACGAAGGCCTTCGCAGCGGCGAGCGGGGTCTTCTCGACCTTCGTCATCCTAGCGACCTTCAATGAGATGGCTGGGATCAGGCCTGAGGTCCTCTCATCGAACCCCTCCCTCATGGTGGGCGTCCTCCTTGGGGGAGCCCTCCCCTTCCTCTTCTCCTCCCTCGCCATCAGAGCCACGGCAAAGACCGCCTATAGGATGGTGGAGGAGGTGAGGAGGCAGTTCAGGGAGCATCCGGGGATCCTAGAGGGGAGGGAGGGGCCAGATTACTCCAGGTGCGTGGACATAGCGGCGAGGTTCGCCCTATCCCAGATGCTCCTCCCAGGCCTGATGGCGGTGGCGGCCCCAGCCCTGATCGGGTCGATCATGGGGAGGTATAGCCTCAGCGCGGCCCTCCTAGGGGGGCTGGCCTCCTCCTCCATCCTATCCCCAGTCTTCACCTTCGGAGGGGGGATATGGGACAACGCAAAGAAGGAGATAGAGAGGGAGTTCTGGATGGAGGGGAGCCCCACCCACGCCGCGGCCGTCACCGGGGATACCGTCGGGGACCCCCTTAAGGATGTGGCGGGCCCCTCCCTCACCATATTCATGAAGCTGATGAACATGACGGCGCTCTTAATAGCTCCAATAATCATATCCTAAAACAAATTTCATTGAATTTCCTCATCTTGAACTAGTTCCCAAAAACATATAATATATAAATTTCCTTATATAATTATTTGATTTTTTTGAAGTGATCCCATCCAAGAGGCTTAACGATCTTCTCTTTTCCATTTGCCACATATGATATTATGATCTCCTTAATGGCCTCTCCAAACTCTATCATCTCGCAGTTCACCCTTCTCAGGGCCTCCCTCGCCGCCTCCGCAAGCTCAGGCTTAAGGGTGAAGACGAGCTCATACTCCTCCCCGCCATAGAGGACTAGCTCCTCCAGGCTTATTCCAAGCCTCTCTCCGAACTCCATCGCCTCTGGGGAGGCCGGGAGGGTGTGGATCCTGAACCCTACCCCGCTGCTCCTGGAGAGGTCGTGGAGGCTCATGGCAAGCCCGTCGCTCGAGTCTATCGAGGCTGAGACGGCGCCGGTCTCGGCTAGGGATAGGCCCTCAGCGACCCTGGCCCTAGGCATGTAGACCGACTCAAGGAGGGATGGCAATATCCCCTGGGGGGCCGCGTGGCCCTCGAGGAGGACCTTGAAGGCTGCAGCCGTCCTTCCGAAACCCCCCGTCGTCGCGAGGATATCCCCGGGCCTGGCCCCACCCCTCCTCATCAGGGTCCTCTCCTCCGCCAAGCCGAAGGCCACGCCGCCTATCACCACCTCCACCGCCTCGTTCGTGTCCCCCCCAACCATGTAGGCTCCATACTCCCTCGAGCCGTATTCGAAGCCCCTGGCCATCTCCAGAACCTTCTCAACCTCCATGTCTGGGGGTATTCCGAGGGATGCCATGAAGGCGATGGGCTTAGCCCCCTTGGAGGCGAGGTCGCTGAAGTTCATCACCACCGCCTTCCTCGCCGCCTGGAATGGCGTCATCCCCCTCGGAACATCCGTACCCCAAACGAGCATATCCGTCTTCAGGATGGCGGCCCTCCCATCCCCGAGGCTTATCCCCGAGGCATCGTCCCAGAAGGGTATGGAGAGACCGGGCATCGGCGTGAGGAGCCTCACCATGAGCTCTATGAGCCGCCTCTCCCCAACCTCCCTAACCGCGACCATGGAACCTTTTAAAAAGAGGGCGAAGACCGATAAAAAGGGTCTTATATGGGTAACGGGATGCTAATGAGATTCCGTAGAGGTTGTATCAAGATGGGAGTCCTCGATGATATCAGGGTGCTAGACCTGACCCATGTATGGTTCGGCCCCTTCTGCACCATGATGCTCGCAGACCTTGGGGCGGAGGTCATAAGGATCGAGCCTCCATGGGGGGCCATAGACAGGATCGCGGAGGGGGCCCTCTTCGGCGGGGTGACCTACACCTTCCACCACCTCAACCTGAACAAGAAGGGTCTAACCCTGAACCTGAAGGCCCCCGAGGGGGTTTCAATATTCAAGGAGCTGGTCAAGATGTCCGATGTGGTTGTGCAGAACTTCACCCCGGGGACGATGGAGAGGCTTGGCCTCGGATACGAGGTCCTAAGGGAGCTCAACCCCCGCATCATCTACGCAGCCCTCTCAGGCTTCGGCCAGTACGGCCCCTACACGAAGAGGGGATCCTACGCCATGATCGCAGAGGCGATGAGCGGCCACACGAGGTTGACGGGAGACGGGGTCGACCCAGAAGGGCCGCCCATAGAGATGGCCCAGGCCTACGGCGACCTAGGGCCAGCCCTCTTCGCAGCCATGAGCATCATAGCAGCCCTCAGGTTTAGAGATAGGACAGGGAAAGGCCAGATGATCGACGTATCCCAGCTGGACTGCATGGTCGCCCTTAACACCGGCGTCACATGTTACACCCTCTCCGGGATGAGGCCATGGGAGCTGAGGAAGAGGT
>JBBIVO010000012.1:15682-30669 GCA_037439685.1 Candidatus Bathyarchaeota archaeon
CGAGGGGGGTCGGAGGACTGATGAGGACGAGGGATGGGGGATGGATAAGGCTGGCGGCCTTCTCCCCCTCATCCATAGACAACCTAAAGAGGTGTCTAGGGGTTGAGGAGCTGACTAAGGAGGATGTGGAGAAAAGGGTGGCGGAGATGGCCAGAGACGAGGCGGTAGAGCTCTTCGTGAATGCAGACGTCCCCGTAGCGCCGGTATACCACGTCGACGAGGTTGTTAAGGACCCCCACCTCATAGCCAGGGGGATGTTCATCGAGGTCGACCACCCAAAGGCGGGGAAGGTCAAGGTACCAAACTTCCCAGTGAAGCTCTCAGAGACGCCCGGAAGGGTGAACACAGCCGCCCCCCTACTGGGCCAGCATAACAGGGAGATCCTCATGGGGCTACTGGGCTACACGGAGGAGAGGATCAAGGAGCTGGAATTGGAAGGGGTCATCTCATCTGAGCCAGCGCCATAGCATAGGCCATCAACCCCGAGACCCAACATACCCTTAAGAATAGGTTTATCCAAGATATGGTTCAGAGGCCCCGGTAGCTCAGAGGCCAGAGCGGCAGCCTCGTAAGCTGTTGGCCGCGGGTTCGAATCCCGCCCGGGGCTCTGCCAGGTCAAGGAGTAACCCTTTGAAGGATTTTGGAGAATAATTAAATATCTAAACGGTCTACCTCGGATAGTGGAGTATGCCCTGTGGGGATAGGTTCAGAGACTTTCTGGGGAAGAGGTCTCTCATAGTGGGGGATGTGGGGGTTGGAAAGACCAAGATGACCCTCACGATACTCCGCGATGCCCTAGCCCAAGGCTCTTCGAGGGATATCTCGATAATCGATATGGCCCCGGGAGGCCTGCTCTATGGGGGGAGGAGGATTGGGGGTAGGATATCCGAGATGATAAATCTGCCGGTGGAGGTTAGATATCTCCATCCCCCCAGGGTGGAGGCCCCTAGAATATCGGCCAGGTCTCCAGGTGAGCTTCTGAGGATGGTTGAGGCTAACAGGGCCTCCATAGAACCCCTCCTAAGGGAGTTCATAGATGATCCCACCCCTATACTGTTCATCAACGATGTCTCGATATACCTCCAGTCGGGCTGTTACAGAGCCGTCTTCGAGGCCTTGGAGGCGTCCAAGACCTTCATAGGTAATGGCTACTGTGGGGATTCCCTCTCCTTCGACCATGGGACCGGGGTCTCCAAGGTCGAGAGGTATCTCATGGATCTCCTCATAGAAAAGATGGACCTCGTCATAAGCCTTTCAGAAACCCCTGAAAAGAGATGACCCAACCATCGCGACTATAAGTTCAGATGATCATTCATAGCTACATAGAAAACGCCCTCCAACCAAATAGTCCTCCCCAAAGAAGAGTCTCATCGGCTAACCCCATTTAGACGTTTCTAGAGGTTAGAGGATACCGTCACACTTAATTGCTGAAACTAGGCCGTCTACCACATAATATGGGGGTAAGGCCTTCTCATCAGGGATCTTGCGAATCGGATGGATATTAAGCTCAGGCTTAAATAGCGTAGACCATATTTATTGTTTGATTAAGGGATGGAGGCCCCTGTTTCAGCAGAGCTCATAGTTGGAGTGGGCGCCATCGCCGTTGCGATCCTAGCCACATACCTCTTCGTCCGGGCAACGAGAGGGGGGAAGGGGGTGAAGGGGGGGGTTGAAGAGCCTAAGGAGGGGCAGCCCCCGAAGGTTGAGGCTGGCGCGAAATCCGAGGTTTCGGCTATGGCGGGGCATCAGACGCCCGACTCGACGAGGTATATACAGCAAGCCCAGGTGGAGAAGGCTAGAAGTGAGATAAGGGTCCTCACCCTGAGGAGGGAGCTCCTCAGCACAGCCCTGAAGAGGCTCTTCGAGGCCGAGGACCTAGGGGAGATAACCCGAGAGGAGCGCGTGAGGCTCTCTAAGGATTATGAGGATGAGTTGAAGAGGGTGGCGGAGGAGATCAAGAGGTCAGAGTTGATCTTGACCCTCCACGAGCTTGAGAACATAAGGCATGAGATAGTAAAGAGGTTTGAGGCGGCTTTAAACAACACCCAGATGAGGATAGATGCCATCATAAAAGAGCTGAACCTGGTGCCGAGGGCTCAGCCAGAGGCCAAGCCCGAAGTAGAGAAGAGGAGGAGAGCCAAGGAGGAGGCGGAGAAGGAGGTTAAAGAGGAGGCTAAGGAGGCAGAGGCGGAGAGGCCTAAGACGCCTAAGAGATCCGAGGTAGATGAGAGGCTTGAGCAGCTGAGGAGGGAGATCCTGAAGGAGCTTGAGGAGCTCGAGAAGCTGGAGATAGAGGTCTGATGGCGCGGTGGATCCAAGGGAGAGGATGAAGAGGAGGGCTTCGGAGAGGGCCGTTGAGCACGTTGAGAGCGGCTTCGTCGTGGGCCTTGGAAGCGGAACCACGGCTGCGATGGCGATAAGGCTTATAGGAGAAAGGCTGAGGGCTGGAGAGCTTAGAGACATCTTGGGGGTTCCAACCAGCCTCCAGGCCGCCCAGGAGGCGATATCGTCAGGGATCCCCCTAACAACCCTAGACGAGCATCCGGAGCTCGACCTCTCCATCGACGGGGCTGACCAGCTGGACCTGGAGCTCAGGGCGATAAAGGGTGGTGGGGGGGCCCTCCTGAGGGAGAAGGTCGTCGCCTCCGCGTCGAGGCTCTCCATCGTTGTAGCCGACGAGACGAAGCTCTCTGAGAGGCTCGGGCTTGGATGCCCGGTTCCGGTGGAGGTCCACCCCTTCGCCCTAACGCCGGTCTATAAGAGGCTCTCGGAGATGGGGGGCAAGGCGAAGGTGAGGACGGGCGCTGGGAAGCTGGGCCCAGTGGTGACGGAGAATGGAAACCTTATCGTCGATGTTCACTTCGGCGCACTAGAAGACCCCGAAGGGGTTGAGGGGAGGCTCAAGGGAATCCCCGGAGTTTTAGAGACCGGGATCTTCATAGACCTGATAGACCTGGCCTACATAGGCACCAGGGAAGGCGTGAGGAGGCTGGAGAGGTTTAGGGTGGGATAGGCCTCACGGTTTAGAGGAGGGCTGAAGTCTTCCGTGATCAGTCTTCTCTCAGGAGGCTGCTCCCAGCCAGCCTCTCCACCACCCTTATTATGGCCTGGGTCCCCTTCTCCCCCAAACCCTCCGCATCTAGAGCCCTGAACATCTGGTATACCAGGCTGGCCCCTAATAGGGGGAGCCTCATCTCCGCTGATGCCTCCATTATGAGCCTCAGGTCCTTCAGATAGTGGCTGACCTTGAACCCGGGCTCCAGGTCCCCCCTCAGGAGCTTTGCCCCATTATGGGTAAGCTGCCAGCTGCTCCCCGCTCCTCCAGAGACGGCTGAGAAGGCCTTCTCGAGGTTGACCCCAGCCCTCGACGCGAACATGAGGGCCTCAGCCACCCCGAGCATGTTTATCCCGACGAGGATCTGGTTGCATAGCTTGACCATCTGGCCCATCCCATGGTCCCCCACATAGATTATGGTTCTCCCCATGGCCCTGAGTATGGGGAGGCACTCCTGGAAGGCGTCCTCATCCCCGCCTACCATGATGCTCAGGGTTCCATCCCTGGCCCCCACATCTCCGCCGCTCACAGGGGCGTCGAGCATCCTCACCCCCCTCTTTGAGAGCTCCGATGCTATCCGCCTCGTCACCATGGGGGAGATGGTGCTCATATCTACAACGATGGAGCCTGGCCTAGCCCCGTGGATCACCCCCTCAGGCCCTAGGATGACCTCCTCGACGTCGGGTGAGTCGGTGACGATGTCGATGATGACATCCGACCTCTCAGCCACCTCCTTAGGCGATGATGCGGCGGAGGCTCCAGCCTCCACGAGGGGCCTCATCTTCGAAGATGTTCTGTTCCAGACGGTTAGGGGGAAGCCGGCCTTCAGGATGTTCATCGACATCCTGCTACCCATTATCCCTAGGCCGATGAAGCCAACCCTCTTCATATCCCATCGCCAACAGATTCGGTGTGATGATATTAAACAATTCCTTATCTCGTCAGTACCCGAGCTGCCTCAGGGCCATCTGTTTCAGGCTGAGGAGATAGAAGCTCCCTGAGAGCCCCAGCGCGATCAGGGAGATCCCCAAGAGCAGGTTCATGGTCGCCCTCCTCGAATCATATACGACTCGGGCGCTCCTATAGGATGTCAAAAGCCCCAGGAAGGTGAGGAGGAGGAAGAGCATGCTAAGGGCGCTCTCCATCAAGGTCTGCTCGTCTTGGAGCCCCCTCACGGCTATATATCCTCCGGGGAAGCCTATGATGGCTGGGGGCCTATCGAGGAGGTTGTAGATCCCCCCTCCCGCTATGAAGGCCGCGAAGATTACGGCTGACACGGCGATGAGGCTCTCGAGGGTTCCAGGCCTCCATCTAAACCTCCTAAAGAGCCTCCTCAACCTCACGGACATATTGAGCCCCCTAGTGGTAATCCCTCCCCTCTAAAATCTCTTTCGGGCGACCACGGAAGATAAGGTTTAATTGACTCTGAGCCTAAGGAAGACGGATGCCCCAGCAGATCATCTGCTCAGATTGCGGCTATATACTATATGAGGGGGAGATCATCAAGTCACCATATGAGATAATAAAGAAGTTCAACTCCAGATGCCCAAGATGCAATAAGAAGCTCTCCTTCTCGCCGGAGAGCGTGGAGGTCGTCCTCTGGGAGGGGGAACCCAATAGGGCAGATGGATGAAATAGGCTCAAATATCCGCGATGATTTACTCTCACCGAACGGAGGCTTGGAGGATCGAGGTTTGACCCTGAAGAGGACCCACATCTACCCATACCACCGGGAGCATGGGAGGCTGATAGGGTTCGCGGGGTTCGAGATGCCTGTATGGTATGAGGGCATCATCCCCGAGCACCAGGCGGTGAGGAGCTCGGTAGGCCTCTTCGACGTGACCCACATGGGCAGAGCCCTCGTGGAGGGGAAGGAGGCTGAGGAGTTCATCGACCACATGATAACCGGAGACGCCACCACCCTAGGGCCCATGAGGGGATTATACACCCTCATGTGCAACGAGAGGGGTGGGATAGTCGACGACCTGATAACCTACAGGCTGTCAAACGAGGCCTTCCTCCTGGTTTATAACGCCTCCAACAGGGAGAAGGACCTCGGATGGCTTAAAAGGAACTCCCAAGGCTTTGAGGTGAGGATCAGAGACGTCTCAGACGAGGTGGCGATGTTCTCCCTTCAGGGCCCTAGGGCCCAAGAGACCCTCCAAAAGCTCTGCGGCGAGGAGGTCGCAGGCCTAGAGAGGTTCCAGATATCCAGGTATAGGGTTCAAGGCCTCGAGATGATGGCTGCGAGGACTGGATACACCGGGGAAGACGGATTCGAACTCTTCGTCCTGGAAACGCCCATCCAGGAGCCCTGGAAGGCGATGAGAGCCTGGGAGATGCTGATGGAGGCCGGGGAGGAGTTCGGCATAAAGCCCTGCGGGCTTGGGGCAAGGGATAGCCTTCGCCTGGAGGCGGGGCTATGCCTATACGGAAACGAGATCGACGAGGAGACCAACCCCTTCGAGGCCCGCCTGAGATGGGTGGTGAAGCTGGAGAAGGGGAGGGGCTTCATAGGGAGGGAGGCCCTAATCAAGACCTCGGGGGAGGGTTTGAGGAGGACAAGGGTCGGAATAGCCATGGAGGAGGGAGGTATACCCAGGAAGGGGTGTGAGATCTGGAACGAGGAGAGGATCGGAGTGGTGACAAGCGGAGGTTACAGCCCGACCTTGGACCTGGGGATAGCCATGGGATACGTCCCCCGCGAGCACTCCAAGCTCGGGACACCTGTAAGGATAAAGATAAGAGGTAAGCTATTAAGGGGGAAAATAGTTAAGTTTCACCCCTTCTACGATGAATCCAAGTATGGATGGAAGAGGGATAGGATTTGAAGAGGGATTATAGGTTTCCAATCGAGCTCCGCTACTCGAAGGAGCATGAATGGGTAAGGGTCCTCGATGACGGCACAGCCCTCATCGGCATAAGCGACTACGCCCAGGACCAGCTCCACGAACTCGTATACGTGGAGCTCCCCCAGGTTGGAAAGGATGTAAGCCAGTCGGAGGTCATAGGAACCGTGGAGTCCGTGAAGGCCGTAAGCGACATCTACTCCCCCATCTCAGGGGTGATAATCGAGGTGAATGAGGAGCTCCAAAACAGCCCGGAGCTCATAAACCAGGACCCATACGGTCGGGGGTGGATAGTTAAGATAAAACCTAAAAACCTGGATTCAGACCTGAAGAGGCTCATGGACGCTGAGGCATACAGAAGATACGTGGAGGGGCTGAGCTAAAAACGAGATGCGGGGGTTCCCGAGGGGCCAAAGGGGGCAGGTTCAGGACCTGCTGGATCAGTCCTCCGTGGGTTCGAATCCCACCCCCCGCACCACCTTACCATAATTTTAAGGATAGAAGGAGGTCTACTGCTCTCCTCGAAGAATGGCTGGTGGAAGCCCTCTGTAGAGTCGCCGAAACTCGTTTTTAGGTAAAAATTTATACTCTGCAAGGCCCGTTATTTGAGTGTGGGTGGTGGGAGTGGGAGAAGTTGTAGAGATGGACGGTAAAGGCCGAGTTACCATTCCAGCTAATATTAGAAGAACATTGCGTAAGAATACTTTCAGAATAGAGCTTGCGGGTAAAGATACCATCATTCTAAGGGCTGTTGAGGATAAACATGAACTTTTGAGAAAAATATTAGAGATAAAACTCGTCGGAGATGAAGGAAGAGCCTCCGTAGATGCGGCTTCCGTTAAGGACCTCTACGGTGGAGTTAAGCATTGAGAATATTAGACTCTGATATATTCTCTTATGCTCTATATGATGGGAGCCTTGCCCACCCCCACGCTTGGAAAATTTTGGAGAGAGGGTTACTAGGCGACATCGATCTCCATATAACATATACTACCATCTTAGAAACATACAATGTGCTCTTTCGGTTTTACCGCGTAAGGCCGCTTAGAAATCTCTTGGAGAAGCTTAGCCTCACAGTTGGCGAATTAAAAGTAGTAGAGACATCTATTATGGGTCTTAACATATCTCTAACGGAGAATATACCCCTTGGGGATGGTTTCCTAATAGCAACAGCTTTAGAACATCACATACCAATCATAATTTCAAATGATTCACACATAGCCAATAAAGCACCAAATTATGGCTTGATAGTTGAAAATCCCATACCAAAAAATTTAAGAGAAAAAATGGGTAAGTGGGAAGAAAAAGCCCGCGACCTGGAAAATTAAGTGAGAAATATCTTTGCAGACAGCGGTCAAGAATACAGGTCATACGTGAGAGAGACAAGTTTGGCTAATACCTTTAATAGAATAAGAAGGGAAAATAAGAGAAGTTAAAAGATTTTATTGGAAAGTTAACTAGTTGCTGGATAAAGCTTAATAGGACTTGTATTTCAATATTTTGGGCAACCAAGAACTTACTAAATACGTGAGGGATGGTTCTCCTTTCATTGAAAACGTGGTTGAGGAAGGTCTTATTTTGTATATCGATGGAACGTTTGAGTTCGTGAAAGCATCGTTAGAAGGGCAGGTGAAACCCCGCTTGCTGCAAAATCTCTACTTGAAAAGAATCTTTTAGAGGATAGCATTCCAAGGTTTATTATGTTATGTTCCATATGACCCAAGTTATTCAATATACAAAAAATTTAAAGCGAAAAGTATGCTGATTTCAGAAGGATGTTTGGAGAGTATGATGTAAAGAAAGGTATAATTAACTAAGAAACTTGGAGAATCAATTCAAGAGTTTTTGACTTAATGCAGAAAAGATTTTAATAAATTCAAGCAGAATTTGAGATAGAAGAAGTTAATGAATTAGTCAGAGAAGCAGAATGATTTTAAAACAAATAAGAAAATTTTAAGAGCTGAATAACTTTAAATCTTTGAGAGTATGCCGGAATATTTCTTCATCCTCATCAATTTTCCCTCGGGCTGTATAAGCCAGGTCATCCAGCAAAGCTCTATGGGCCTATAACCGCAGGCTAAGGCTACCTCTTCAGCCTTCATAATGAACTTGATGTCATCGTTTATGGGCTCTAATCCAGCCTTCGTTAAAATCTCGTTTACAACTCTCTTAACGATTTTATCTGGCATAACAGTATCAATGCCTCCCATCATCCGCAAGTATTGAAATGTAACTAAGCCGACGCCTTTAATCCTTCCAACAGGGTCTTCCTTCCAACTTTCAATCCTAGAATTTTTAGCCCATGTTCTAAGAGATTCTCTATCGTTATCACTTAAAGATGAAAGATAATATGATATGTTTTTAGCAACTATCCAAGATCTCATATTTTTCCACACTTTTCTTAAATCATTTATATCGGCCTCAGAGAGTTCCCTCAAATTCTTTATCTTTTTATTCTCAACAAACTTTTCACCGAATTCTTGAACCTTTGGAACGACTGCCGTGAAGTAGTTTAAGCCTATGGAGGTGAAGGCCGCATCTACAACCATAAGAACCACGCTTCCACCCCACCTCTCTGTTCTGAGACATCTTTCGCAATGCTCCCTCAATCCAGAGACCTTCCGCATATAGCTGTCAACCACCCTCTTTAGGTGCATGGGATCACCAGAGAGCTCATGTTCCACAATCCACATCCGAACCTAAATTAGAGTGTTGTCACCCCCTAGGAAGCTGGCAGGTCCAAACCCCTCCCGTATAGGGGGAGACCCCTTGAAGCGATATCCAGAGCCGGCTTCTAGGCTGGGGGCCTCATGGAAATTTCTCGCGGGGTTGAGGCCCCAGCGTCGAAGATATGGATATAGGTATGCTGCAAGGTGGCGGCAAGGCCTGATGGTTCTCCCTGAGCCAGCATCACGTTGGATGACCCCTCAAGTGAGAGTTGTTCTGTTTACTCAATTCTCCTTTCGAGGCTCCTTGAGCCCCTTTTGAGGGCCATCGATGCTCTGCCCTCCTCAGTATCACGATCGGCGAGTGTTCCACCCTTTCGAGCATCTTCCATGTAACCTCTGAGGGGCCGACGCCGAACCTCTCGCACATGTCCCAGACCGTCCTCCCGGCTCCGTGGCCCCTGATCCTGTGGGCTGCATCCGCCAGCTCCAGTGCGAGGTCGGGGTTCAGCCTCTCTCCCGAGATGGCGATCGGCGTGGCCCTTCCCCTGAATCCTAGGGCCCTCCCTACCAGGAAGGTGAGGAAGCCGCCCACATGGATGAGGCCGGGCGTCTCCACCCTCCTGGGGGCCAGGTGGAGGTTCCTCCAGGAGTATGTTGTGTCCCCGTCGATTATCATCACCGAGAGGCTTGAGCCCGTTATGGCCTCGAGGGCTCTCCTTATCCCCTCAGCCATCTCCATCGGCCTCCTGAGGGGGAGGCTTACAAGGCTGTAGGGGAGGTTGCTGGCGTCGATCCCCCCCTCAGAGTAGTGTCTAAGGGCCTGTAGGAGGCCGACGGTCCGAAGCGCGACCTGCTTGTGGGCCGCCCCCCCCTCGACGGGATACCTCCTAAGCCTCTGGAGGGTCCTCTCCCTCAGCCTCGTGAGCCTGCCTAGGGGGCCTCCCCAGACCCTCCTCATCCAGAGGGATGAGAGGAGCCTAGCGACCCTTCCGGCTTTGATCTTCGACTCGTCTATGAGGAGGCCTGAGGCGGTTGAGATCGCCTTCTCAGAGACCGTGACGATATCCCCATCATGAACTACTCCCCTAACGGCCTCAACGATCTCCTCGATGGGGTCGGCTCCGGGCCTCCAGTAGTCCGTCCTCACCCTTATAGCCTTAAGCCTCAAGGGAGACCCTTCCTCATCCCTCCCGGGTTGAATGTCCCCTCCCCCGTCCCCTTGGCTGGAGCCGAATCATAATGGAGCCTCATAACATCGATGAAGAGGATGAACTCAGGATTTAAACACGTATCGATGAGGATGAGGCCTGATCTGAATGTTTAAATTTGATGAAGTAACTGCTTTAAACGATTCTTGATTTAAAAATCTATTTATTGCATATTTATATCTCTCAATTCTTTTTGAATTTTGTTTTAACCCCTAAATAGCTTCCTGTTAAAAACATTAACAGGGTCATGATGACGGCTCCTATCGTGGGGTTCTCCGACCAGGGTAGGAAGAGGGTGGTTGAGATGATCCACCCCCCCAAGCCTATCTTCAACCCCTCCCTAACCTCGCGGCATCCGGTCTTCTTTGAGATGGCGAAGGAGGAGGTGAACCCCCCCAGAAGGAAGAAGCCGTACTGTATGAGGGATAGGATGAACTGGAGATGAAGGGGATACTCGTAGAGCCTTAAGCCGCTTGACATCTGGATCCAAGCCCATACAAATACCGATGCTATGAAGGAGCCTACAACGAGGTCCGTGAAATCGACCCCTCCTCTAAGGCTCAAATCCTATTCCCCTAAAGGAGATAAAAAGGGGTTAGGGAGGTACTCTCTTGGGCTCCCTCCTCAACGTGAGGTAGTCCCTCACCAGGAGGGTTGCTAGGATGATGATGGCTATGGATGCAAAGGATGGTGGGTGGCTTAGGAGGTTTCGGGCCTGGCCTATTAGGAGGGCCATCCTGGTCATGACGGTATCCCCATAGGCGGCGCCGAAGCCGGCCATCATGGTGTACCTTGCGATCTTAGAGGTGTACCTTAGGGGCCCCCTATGCTCAAGCGTGAAGTAGAAGTATAACAGAACCGTGAGGACCATTATGACGATCAGGATGTTGTTGAAGGTGTCCATGGGCGTCTTCGCCACGAGGGGTATGAAGGTGGCCCTTATCTGGTGGAGGAACTGGGCGAAGACCATGGTCCTAAGAGAGAGGCCGATGTAGGTGCCCACCGCGATGGATAGGGGAATCCTGTAAAGCCAGAAGTACCTCTTCGAGAACCTGAAGTACCACAGCAGCCCAACGAGTAAGGCCAATGAGAATAGAATTATCTTGGTCGATGTTAGGGACCATACGGTCCTCCACTGACTGCTCAGCCAGTCGAGGTTGAACCCGATGGTGTAGGCCGTGGCGACCCCTAGGTAGGTCGCCTCAGCGAATCTGAACCATGGGTTCTCCTTATATGTGAAGCTGAATATGCAGAGGAGGAATAGGGCAGTGAGCCAGGGGCCTAGGCTCGTTATGAGGCCAGCCAGCCAATCGGTTAACATCCCACTCACCTAACTCCTCCTAGGCCTAGCCTTGGTGAAGAAGTATCCTATGTTCCCAACCACAACGAAGAGGATGACCAGTATATGGGTCGTGGAAAGGGGATCCTGCTGGGCGAGGGCTGCCCCCCTCCTGCCGGCAAGCAGCTCATACTCGGCAGCGCTCCTAAGCCCGGCGAGGAAGGCCTTAACCTGACCAGCGTTGTGATATGGGGCCACCTCCGGAACCGAGACGCCCAATATTCCAATTATGTACTTTATCTCGTATGGGGTTATCCATTGCCTCACCCACTCCGGGTTTCCCGGTGTCCCGCTCTGGACGCTTATGAGGAGGTCGAAGTCCTTCGCCGACTGCACCCCCTTCATGATCTCATAGGTTTCAAGGGGCTTCTTGTGGATGTAGTCTACGGGGAAGGCCTTATATACGTCGGAGGCGAACTGGGCCATCCCCACCTCCCTCATGGGGTTATAACCCATGTGGATATAGTCCCTCCCATAAACCTTCCCATAGTTCTTCTCGGGGTCTAAGGCTCTGATGTTGTCAGCCGCTATGTCCGCCCCAGAGTCCCAGAAGGCGCAGATGTAGACCTTGACATCCTTCTTGAGGAGGTGGTGGAGGGTTGCGATGGTCATGGGGCCAAGCTCAGGTAGCCCTGCAAAGCTGAGGTCATAGCTCAGGATCACCTTGCTTCCAGGCTTGAGCTCATCTATGACCTTGAAGTACTCCCTAGTCCCCGTCGATATGGAGATGGGCAGCCCTAATGGTGTGATGAGGGGCCATAGGATGACTATCCAAAGGAGGAGGTAGATGACCCTTGAGTCTATCTCCTGGAGCCTCTCCCAGAAGCCCTTCATCCTCCTCTCTTCAGCCTTGGCCATCTATTCACCCCCCCTCAGGTAGCCCCTCTCCCTCCCCATCAGGGTTCTCGCCCCTAGGGAGATGGCTCCAAGGGCTGCACCGATGGTCACTGCCCTCATCGTCGCCATGTTTGGGACATCGAATATCCATTTCCTTATGGGGGTGAAGGTGGGCCAGACCGCCGTTCCGATCGGCGCGTTGGCGAGCATAACCAGGGTGCCCGATAGGAGCAACACACCAGCCTCGAGGGTTCTGGCCCTGAAGGCCCTATAGGCGGCTGAGGCTATCCAGAAGCCTAGGGATGCGTACATCGCCCCGCTCAGGGGTGTCAGCACGTAGAGCCTTATCGCCTCGAATAAGGGGGTTCCCTTCCCTAGGCCCAGCGCTGGGATGGGTATCCCAATGAGGGTGTATCCGATCATCGTTATGAGGACCCAGGCGCTCCAGTACCAGCCCCTCCTACGCTGGGAGACAATCCTTCCATGGAGCATGAGGAGGGTGGCGAAGCCTATGAAGAGGGCGAAGGTCTCCATCACGGCGTCCCAGTCGACGAACTCCTTGGAGGCCGACTCCCACGCTGGAACCACGAAGAAGTATGGAACGACCTGAAAGATGCAGAAGATGATCGTTAACATTATCGGGATCTCAACTCTTCTATACCAGGCCATGCTCTCACCAGCTCAGTACCTTGGTCAGGATATCTGAACCAGCCGTCACCAGTATCACGCCCAGTATGATCAGCACGATGCCTAGGAGCTTGCCCATGTCTTGACCTGCGAGGCTCCCTATCATCTCCGCATCCTTGGAGAGGTAGGCCCCTGCACAGAAGATCTCCTCCCCTATCAGGGCATAGTCGCAGGCGGCGACGAAGAATGGGATCTGGTGGGTATTTGCTGTTCCTCCAACCTGCACCGTCCCGATCCTCGCCCCAGTCTCGGCGAGCTGGAGAGACTCTGCCCAGTAGGCCCCTATCATGATGTTAGCTGCGGCCCTCTCCCTCCACATCCAGCCCATATAGTTGGATGAGAATCCGAACTGGTCTGATGATAGGAACCTCACCTGCTCTGTGGGATTGAAGTCCTCGGGGTGTCCCGCCTTCTTGTAGCCCGTCTCACAGAGCTCCACCGCTATAGGCCAGATGGTGAGCTGTCTAACGGGGACATATAGCCCTGTCCCGAGTTCTGCACACCTCTGAGCGACGTAGCTGAGAACTCCAAGGCCGGCTATCGTTTGAGGACCATAGGTGGCATCCGTCATATTCCCTATCCCGTGGGATATGAAGACGGGCCTTCCCATCTCAGCAGCCCTACCTATCGCCTCATCGATGGCGTCAAGCCCAGGTATTCTCCTCAGCCTTGGGACCTTCCCCCTCCCGGACCTGAGGGCGAAGTATATCACCATGCCTATCAAGTAGATGAGGGTTAGGAGCCCAGAGACTCTGCCAGACTGCAGGTAAGCCATATTTTCCTTACCCAATATAAGATATTCTTTAGGTAAATAAAACTTTTCATTCGAAAGGGCTTATTAAGGAAGGTTCGATGGGCCGATGATAATGGAATATAAATTGGATAGATTTATTGTAATTTATATTGCTGATGGTCTTCATTAATTTAGAATCTGTAACGTTCTTTTAGATACTCTTTAAGTTTTGAGATGGATAGTATTGCAGGGGATCTTTCATCAACATCTAAAGGTGATTTTCCCTTTATGTCTGCCTCTATGATGGTTGGGTCGTATGGGATGTAGGCGGCTATCGGCATATCTGCCTCTCTCATCCTCTCCTCCAGGAAGCTCCTCTCATCCTCGCCCCTGATCTTGTTTCCGACCGCTAGAACCTCCCTTATCTCCATCTCCTCGGCCAGCCTCCTTATCCTATGCAGGGTTTCGATGGACTTCATCCCGGGCTCGGCGACGACGAGCATCGAGTCCATCCTGCGGGTTACTCCCCTTCCGAGATGCTCAAGCCCTGCCTCCATATCCATTATCACTATGTCCCCCCTCTGGATGAGGAGGTGTTGCGTCAGGGCCCTCAATAGGGCGTAGGATGGGCACATACACCCCTTATCGGCGGCCCTCACCGTCCCCATCACCAACAGTTTCACGCCGTCTGGGCCGATGACCCCAAACCTCTCCACTATGTCATTAACCGTTGGTGTCATTCTGAATATGAGGCCGTAAGATGACCCGGGGCGGACACCGGTCCTCTCCTCTATCAGCCGGGAGTTCTCCGATAAGGGTATGATCCTCTCTGCCTCCTCCCTCGGTATTCCAAGGCTTGATGCGAGGTTTATGTTCGGATCCGCGTCTACGGCCAGGACGTTGTACCCCTCCCTCGCCAGGAGCCTGGAGAGGGTTGAGGCTATGAAGGTCTTTCCAACCCCACCCTTGCCCGCCACCGCCACCTTCAATGGGATCCCTCTGAGGCCTTAGGCCTCTCGGTCACAACGTATCGGGCATCAGCCCGGCTCCTCCGCCCCTGTTTATGGCCTTCTAGGCATTGAAGGCCCCTGGCCTCCTCCATCTCCCTGCCGCCTCGGTTGGCCTCGAGGGTTGGGATTAGGTTCTCTCACTCCCTCTCGGGCCTCCAGTTCTCCGCTAGGAACTTGGATATGCCAGAGGAGTCTAGGGGGCCGACCATTGCCCTCCATCCGGATAGCTCCTCCACCTCCCCGCTTATCCTCGCTGCCCTCCCTGGGAGGATGAGCTTCCTGTGCTTCACCAGTTCTCCTACCTTGAAGCTCTTCAGGGCTTCGGCGACCGTCTCGGCCGTCATCTTCCTCCCGGCTATCGCGCTCTCGACGGATAGGCCCTCGGTGTCCACCACCATCAGGTGGCAGTCTATCTTGGCCGACTCCAGGTCTGATGCCACGGTGTAGTATGTTAGGGCGAAGTTGGATGTTAGGAGGACCGGGGAGAGCTCATTTGGGGAGCCGAACCCTCTCACCCCTGGCTCGACGGAGACAGGCTTCCTTGGGTCTGTGTAGATGTTCTGCCTCAGGATGACTAGGGGTAGGAGGGCCCATCCGCTT
>JBBIVO010000012.1:30700-32271 GCA_037439685.1 Candidatus Bathyarchaeota archaeon
CAGGGCATCGGCGGGGCGGACTATCAGGGCTGCGGCGAGCATGGCCTCGTTCCACTCGTTTATGACGGGATCCTCAGCCTCCTCCCCCCAGACGGATATGGGGGTTCCGAGGAGGGGGAAGCCCAGGAGGTCGTCTCCGCCATCGATCGCCGCTATCCTCAGGGCGGTGAAGTTGTTCAGGGTCTCGGGGAGGCCCTCTGAGCCGAGGGTTCCAGGGTCTAGGACGATCTCCTTAACCCCATACTCCAGGAGGGTCCTGACGATGGACTTCAACCCCTTCGGGTCGAAGGGGGATGAGGCCACGAGGGGGCAGTCGTACATGAGGGCCAACTCGGCCATCTCCCTCCAGTTATCCCTCGTCGCGGCGTAGATGAGGGGCCTCTTGTCCGAGACGGCGGCGAGCCCCTGCTCCATCACGGTGGGGTCGAGGGAGCATAGGATGAGGGGCATCTTCGAGGCCTCCAAGGCCCTCCTCACAGCCGCCTCGAACCTTCCGGGATCGCCTGAGGTCGACCTTACGGCCAGCATGTCGAGCTTCAGCCTCATGCCGATATACTCGTACTCGAACTCCCTCACGGCCTTTATCCTGGCCTCCATCTCCTCCTCGGCCATCTCGTCGCCCACATCTATGGCTATGGCGGTTGGGTGGAAGTAGGTGAACTCGTGGCGGTAGACCACATATTCTCCACCTATGGTGACCTTCCCCTCCCCAACCCCAACCTCCACAGCCCTAACGGGCGGCCTCAGGATCTTCAAAAGCCCATCGTAGCGGGCCCTATTCTTCGGGTCCATGAGGGGGGGGCACTTCTCCAGGGGGACCTCCCTGTTCACCAGCCTCGCTGCGAAGGCCATGCAGTTGGTCTCCCCGCACTCCCTACAGTTGGTGCCCGGGAGCAGCTTGTATACCTCTATTGGGCTGAGCTCCTTCGCCGGCAACCCTCATCGCCCCTATAACCTAAGCCCGACCCAATCGACGGGCTTCTCGGGCTTCCTCCTCATCGTCAGGTTGTCTATCATCATCTTGATGGCCTTCACCGATGCCGGGTGCATCATCATGAAGTAGTCCACCCCTGCCAGGAGGAGGGCCTCGGCGGTGATCGTCTCCCATAGGGGCCCCCTGAGCTCCCTCGGCGCCCACTGGGGTCCGAGCTGCATCCAAGCCTCCCTGGCGGCCCAGGCGTTCGTCGCTCCGGAGGAGATGGGGTGGTTCAGCTCCGGGTCCCCCTTAAGGGCGGCGAGGCGGGCCCTCTCCATCACCGTGAAGGCGTAGTCGAGGCCGTAGCCGAGGGCGGCCGTGGTGGTATCCATCACTATGTGCTCCTTGGGCATGTGCTCGTAGAGCTTCCTGTTCAGCTCCCTAGCCTTGTTCACATCCATTGAGGTGAAGGCTATCACCCTGTGGCCGTGCTCCTCGACCACCCTCGCGGTGGCCTCTATATCCATGTCAAGGGTTACGGAGCCGAATAGGATCCTCTCACCTTCAGTCGCCTCTGCCACGGCCCTGAAGACCTCCAGATCCTTCTTCGGGTCCCCGCAGCCTCCGACGGCTATGAGCACATCGACGGCCTGGA
>JBBIVO010000013.1:0-23156 GCA_037439685.1 Candidatus Bathyarchaeota archaeon
CCTCCCAGAGCCGATCCTGGCCCTCACGCAGGCTCCTAACCTCCTCCCAGAGCCGCTTTATGTTATCTTCTATGCTGTCTAGTCTCTTCATTATCTCCGATAGGCCTAGAAGGCCTGCCACGGTGTATCGGAACTCCAGGTCCTTCTCCAAGAGGTCTATGAACTCCCTCTTGAGCTTAGCCAATATCCCCGCGATCCCCTCTGATCAAAGATAGGGTTTCTGAAGATGTATAAGTTTAACTTCCGGTGAGGCCTTTCGGAGGTTGTGTTGAGCTTCCATGACCTCATGATTTGAGGCTTTCAGGGCGAGTCCCTGGCTTCGGTTTTATGGGTTGTGGCGTGTTTGTGGAGGATTCTCACTTCGGCCTTTGGGCCCCGCATCCGATGTGGTGGCCTTAGGCCTGCTCCGATGCCGCCTTCAAATCTTCATCCTGGATAGGGGGGCGGTCTCTTGAGGATTCAACCGGTCCTCTTGGCTCTCAGCCTCATCGAGGCGGCCTCTGGGGGGTGATATAGAAGTCTGCTCTTGTAGTATGGGTCTGGCCCCACCAGCCTCATCGCCTCCTCGACGGCCTCCTTAACTGTCGCTCCCTCGACCAGCAGCGCCCTGAGGAGCTCCAGCACAGCCCTGTCGGTGTGCTCAGCCTGGACCTCTCCATCCCACCCGATGAAGAGCTTAGCCCCCCTGTATAGGAAGGCCTCAGCCATCATGTAGGGGGCCTCCCAGTAGAACCCATAGCAGCTGTCAAGGATGACTGTGGAGTTCAGAAACCTCCCTTGGGAGGCCTCCTCTATGAACCATGGCGGAACCGCGAAGTAGGGGACCTCAGGCCTCCCATATATCCTGGCGATGGCCAATAGCCCCGCGGCCTGGAGGTCGGAGTAGAGCTTCTCATCATATGGCTCGGTGGTGAATAGGACCGTCCCCTCAGCTATCCTGCCTCCCCCTGGGAGATGCCTATAGACAGGCCCGGCGTGCACCCTCAAGATTATGAGGCTATAGCCCCTCGAGGGGAGGAGCCTGTAGAAATCGACGGTCACCCCCTCAGCCCCCACGAGGTCCACCTCGTAGCCCGCGTTGACGAGGACCTCCGAGGCCGCCCTTATGAAGCCTGGATTTGGATGGTGGAGGAGGCCGTCAACGATCACCGCCCTAGGCCCCGAGAGGGGCCCAGAGCCGAACCAGTGAAAGCGGAGGGCTAAGAGTAGGAGGGCAACGGCTACAGTGGAGGAGGAAAGGATCATGATGAGCCTCCTCTTATTCGCCACCTTCCCACGGGCCCTGGCCCCAGCTCTAGAGGGGCTCAACCTTCACCCTCCCACGCGGTCTCCAGGCCTAAGGCTTGACATCAATATCAGAGAGGATGGGAGTTTAAAGAGGCTTGTGATGGAGGCCCAGCGGGTTTTAAGCCTCGACGGCTGAGACCGCTCATCACCCTTCAAAGGCTGCATGGCTTAGGGGCTTAGAATAAAACAGGCTTACATCAAACCCGTTGACCTCTGGGAGAGGAACCCAGACACACAGCAATATTTATCTGAAGAACCTATCAACATATTATTCAATCATAAATTATATGGGGTTAAGGTGTTGAGAGGCCGAATACACCTCTGTATCATCCTCTTCATCCTATTCACATCGGCAGGGGCTCCCCTCCACAGTCCAAGAGGGGAAGCCTCAGCCTCGGCCTCTGAAGCCGTCGAGGGGGAGTATCTGATAGGCCTCAGGAGAAGCGATGAGGCCGTCATCAACCTCCTGGAAAGGGGTGGCCTCCAGATAGTCAGGAGGATGGAGGAGATAGGGGTCCTCCTGGTCAGGGCTGGGGGGGACGCTTCGGCCTCGGAGGTGGTCGAGGCCCTAGAGGAGCACCCCTCCGTGAAGTACGTGGAGCCCAACTACCTGGTGAGCCTCCCAGAGGGGTGGGGATGGCCTAGTCTTAAGGTCGAAGGGGAGGCCCACCCATCAGGGGAGGCGTCAATCCAGGTCAACGACCCCCTATACCTCTCAGACCCCTACACTGGGAGGGGGCAGTGGAACATGAGGGTTATAGGGATGGCTGAGGCCTGGGCCCTGGAGAGGGGGGATAGAGCCGTCATAGTCGCCGTCATAGATACGGGGGTCTTCTACAGGCATAGGGACCTCCGGGCCAGCTACATGGCCGGGGGATACGACTGGGTCAACGGGGACCAGGACCCCGACGACGACTACGGCCACGGCTCCTGGGTCGCGGGGATAATAGCCGCTGAGGTGGATAACGGGTATGGGGTCGCCGGGATGGCCAAGGTATCCATAATCGCCGAGAAGGTGCTGAACAGCAGGGGAGCGGGAACCGTCGCGGACGTGGCCTCTGGGATCACCCACGCGGCAGACCTTGGAGTGGACATCATAAACCTAAGCCTTGGGCTCTACTCCTACAGCGAGACCCTTGAGAGGGCTGTGAACTATGCATTTGGGAAGGGGTGCCTCCTCGTGGCCGCTGCCGGAAACCGGGGGACCTCCCAGCCCCACTACCCAGCCGCCTATGAGCGGGTGATAGCGGTGGCCTCAACATACGGCGAGCCCGAGGACTCCAGGGCCCCATACAGCAACTATGGAGGGTGGATAACCCTCTCAGCCCCCGGGGGGTGGGACCAGGACATGGACGGCATCCCAGAACTCGGAGAGTTCTGGATCCTCTCCACCGACAACGGGTACGACTCCTTCAGGCTTGGAACTGGAACCTCGGCATCAGCCCCCCACGTCTCAGGCCTCGCAGCCCTCATAAAGAGCCGCCACCCAGAGGCCACAAACCTCGATATATGGAGGATCCTCGAATACACAGCCCTTGACAAGGGGGCGCCCGGCAGAGACGACCACTATGGATGGGGCAGGATAGACGCCTACAGGGCGCTGAAACAGCCCCTGTTAACCTCGGTGGGCGGGGAGGGGATGGCCATCCAAACCCGACCGGAGGACCAAAGGCCCGGAGGCTTCACCCTCACAGCAGCGTCGATCACGTTGACGGCCCTTGCTGGGATCATCCTTCTAAGGGGAGGGCTTAAAAGGTGGAGGGGACGAGTATCGCCGGAGGGCGGCTGAGGATGGCCTCTAAAGAGAAGATATCCATAATAACCCCGACGTACAATGAGGCCGAGACCCTTCCAAGGTTCATAGAGGCCCTCGCAACGGCGTTGAGGGGAAGGTACGAATACGAGGTGATAGTCGTGGACGACGCCAGCCCGGACGGGACGGGGGAGCTGGCAGAGAGGCTGGCCGAGAAATATGAAGCTATAAGGGTTATCCACAGGCCGGGGAAGCTGGGGCTGGGGACGGCTTACAAGGAGGGGTTCAAGCACGCGTCGGGAACCCTGATAGTCTCGATAGACGCGGACCTAAGCCACGACCCGAGGGATATACCGAGGCTGCTGGAGGCGATGGAGGGGGTGGACATCGTCATAGGGAGCAGGCTCGTCGAGGGGGGGAAGATATTGGGGAGGAGCAGATGGAGGGACCTCCTAAGCATCTCGGCAAACGGCCTGATAAGGATGCTGACAGGCGAGCCCATAAGGGACTGGACCAGCGGATTCAGAATGTACAGGAGGGCGGCCCTGGAGGCCACACTGCCAAGGGTGGCATGCAAGAAGTGGGACTACCAGTTCGAGATACTCTACAAGGCTCTGAAATCCAACTACAAGGTGAGGGAGGTCCCGATAACCTTCAGGGAGAGGGCTGGAGGAAGAAGCAAATTCGACCTCAAAGAGGCAATGACATTCATGAAGTCAATAATCCAAGTCTGCCTCAACCTAAAATGAGAAGCCCAACTTAGGTGAAAGAACAGATTAAACGATAAGATAAGCATATTAATATAATGGCCTCCCGTTTCAATTAAGGTTCAGATATTTAGAGGCTTAAGTTGAAGGGCGATAGATTCGATAGAAATTGAGGAGATCTCTTAAGAGAACTGTTTGAAGGCTGTTGAATCCACCGCTCTCTAAGCTAAAAATTGGGTTTGAGGGAGGCACCCTCCTGAATAGGCATGGCGGAAGCCTCTAAGGCAGCCTCTCCTCGAATGATGATCTCCATCTAGGCCCCGGGGTTTGGGCTCCATATCTCCCTGTGGAACTCCTTGAAACCCTCTGGGAAGTCCCAGGGGTCGACGATGAAGTCTAGAACCGCTGGAACGCCTCTCAGGTTCTGGCTGAGGGCCTCCTCCAAGGCTGGCCTCACCTCTTCAGGGCTTTTGACCTGCGCCCCATAACATCCGCAGGCCCCAGCGGCCGATGCGAAGTCGGGCTGGGCCTCGAAGTCTACGGCGATGTACCGCTCTCCAAGAGCCTTCTCGTGGAGCTTTATCCATCCCAGGCTGTAGTTGTTGAGGACTATCCACGTCACGGGCGCCCCATATTGGACCGCCGTCGGCATCTCCTTCATGAACATCTGGAAGGCCCCGTCGCCGGTTATGCAGATGACCCTCCTCTCAGGGGCTGCGAGCTTCGCCCCTATCGCCCCGGCTACGCCGAAGCCCATGCAGGTCTGCTCCGCCGGGGCCACGCAGCCGTCCAAGTCCAGCACCCTGTAGTAGGGCCAGTAGTATGACCAGAGGTCCTGGGAGCCGTTCTCATTGACGAGGATGGTCCCCCTCCCGAAGACCCTGTTCGCCTCGTAGACCACCCTCTTGGACCTCAGGGGGGTGGAGGGGTCCATGCACTCCATTCTCACCTCCCTCTCAAACGCCTCCCTCGCCTCGATGAGGCTCTTCACCCTCGGCATCTCCTCAAGGGGCCTCTTGGCCACCCTCTCCGAGATTATGGCTTGGAGGTCTTGGAGGAAGAGCTTCACGTCGCCCACCACTGGTAGGTCGGGTATCCAGTTCCTCCCCATCTCGAAGGGGTCGATATCCACCTGGATCAGCCTTGCACCCTCCGGATAGTACCTCCATGAGGCCGTCTGGAACTCCTCATGCCTAGAGCCTAGGGAGAGGAGGAGGTCGGCCTCCTCGTACACCCTCTTCCCAACCCTCGTCCTGTATAGGCCTACGAGGCCCAGGGATAGGGGGTGATCCTCGGGTATTATACCCCTCCCAGATGGGGTGGTGAGGATGGGAATCCCTAGGAGCTCACAGAGGCCGCGGAGCTCGTGGTGGGCCCCCGAGGAGTGGGCTCCTCCCCCAGCGACCACGACGGGCCTCTCAGCCTCTAGGAGCAGCTCAGCGGCCCTCTTCACCCTCTCCCAGTCTGGCCTGACCCTCAACGGCCTGACCGAGGGAGCATAGGGGGTGATGGGAACCTGGGAGACCCCGACGTCGAAGGGTATCTCAAGATAGACGGGGCCGGGCTTCCCATTGGAGGCTATGGAGAAGGCCCTCCTCACAGCCCAGGATGCCCTCTCCGCAGATGGGAGCCTGAAGGCCCACTTGGTTATGGGCCTCATCATCTCCATCTGAGGGGCCTCCTGGAAGGCCCCCATCCCCTCCGTTGAGAGGCTTGAGGAGGAGCCCAGGGCGATGAGGGGCGTGCAGCCAGATTGGGCCTCCAACACCCCTGGGATGAGGTTGGCGACGCCCGGCCCCGGGCTCCCGAAGCAGACCCCGGGCTGGCGGGTCAGCTTGGAGTAGGCCATGGCCATGAAGGCGCCTGAGGCCTCATGCCTCACGAGGATGGGCTCAACCTCCCCCTGGCCGTAGAGGGAGTCGTATAGGGCCCTTGGATTCCCAGGTATCCCGAATATAAATCTCACCCCCTCGGCTGAGAGCGCCCTGACGATGAGGTCCCAGCACCTCTCAACCCTCAACCCTTCAACCTCTAAAGACCTCTCAATCAGGATGGCCATAACCATATCGGAGGGGCTGGCGACGCCTGAAACCCCAGCCTCGAGGGGCGACCCAAGCCGACATGAGAGGTCAAAGAACCGCTTTTCAGCGGCTGAATGCGAATCCCTCTCCTCCTGAGCCTCCATCCCTCATCTGGTTTAGAGAGGTTTAAAAGTTGCCTGTAGAGAGGCTTAAGGAGGGGCTTAGGACTCGCCGGTTTTGGGTGGAGGGCTTGGATGAGGAGATAGAGAGGCTCAGGCTGAAGAGGATGCTCGAGCTTCAGAGATCGATGATGAGGAGGGGGGAGAGGGAGGGGGAGCAGAAGGCCGAGGAGGCGAGTTCCAGGAGCCTCCTGAGCCGATACTTCGGGGATAGGGCCTGGGAGGTGTACGAGGCTGCGTGGAGCCAGTTTCCGACGGTGATGCCCCAGGTCGAAAGGGCCCTGGTCGAGGCCATCTCCAAGGGGAGGATAAACCAGGAGATCGACGGGGAGAGCCTCTACCACCTCCTCAGGGCGATTGGGCTGCCGGTTCGCCTAAGGACAACCATAAGGTATAAGGAGCATGGGGAGCTCAAGACCCTAGAACAGAAGCTGAGAGAGGGGCTTGAAACCCGCTCTTAGCCTTTGAGTCGACCTTGTGGAAGCGATTTTAGAAAAGATTTTAAGTTAAACCATTCACAGTCTGTCAAGGTGGCCTTATGGGGAAGAAGGGGAGGGAGATTGTTAAGGTCGACCTGGAGAGGCTCATCGAGCTCCTGAAGAAGGCCTACGCCGACGAGTGGATAGCCTACTACAGCTACAAGTGGGCTGCAGACATGGCTGAGGGGCTGAAGTCCCCCGTCCTGGCCGAGGTTGTTGACAAGATAGCGGATGAGGAGGAGGAGCACGCCGACGAACTCGCGGAGAGGATAATAGAGCTTGGGGGGGAGATCCCAAGGGACCTAGAGAGGCTCTACGACCTCGCCAACTGCAAGAAGGTCAACTACCCTAAGGATGTCAGGGACCTTAAGGGGATCCTGGAGGCCCTAGTCGAGGCTGAGGGGTGCGCCATAGAGGTCTACAACGAGATAATCAAGTTCCTCGGACCCTGCTACGAGAAGGATGTCAGGACCTTCCACCTCATCCAGCACATCCTCACAGAGGAGATAAAGCACGAGGAGGCCTTCCAGAACCTCATCTAACCCCATTTTTATAAACGACCCGGTTCAAGCCCTAAACGCTCTAGGGATCTTCTTTGCAACGAGGCCTATTCATCGGTTTACACCCTTCAGGTGAGCTCCCGGGACGCCTTAGGACCTTTCCCGGGAGGGCCCCGGTGTGCATCCCTCTCCTTATGACGACCTCGCCGTTGACTATGACGTACTCTATGCCCTCAGGGTACTGGTAGGGGGCTAGGTATGTGGCCGTATCCCTCACCCTTTCGGGGTTGAGGACCACCAGGTCCGCCCTCATCCCGATCCTCAATAGGCCCCTGTCCAGGATCCCCAGCCTCTGGGCGGGGAGGGATGTCATCTTCCTCACCGCCTCCTCCATGGTGAGGACCCTCCCACCCATATCTCCGAGGGGCTCCATGCCCTCCCCCCTCACATACTTTCTGAAGATCATCGGGAAGGCGCCGTAGCTCCTCGGATGCCTCAATCCTCCGCCCAGCGGCCCATAGGGGGCGAGGGCATACCCATCCGACCCGATCATGGAGGTTGGATGGCTCAAGACCGCCCTTATATCCCCCTCGTCATAGTAGTATCCCATGATGCTTCCCGAGGCCTCCTCTTCCAAGAGGAGCTTGAAGTATGCCTCGAAGGGGGTTAACCCCCAGAGCCTAGCTATCTCATCGATGCTCCTACCTATTAGGCCTCGATTCGTCCTGCAGGAGGAGAGGAGTATCCTATCCCACATGCCCCTCTTGACCAGGCCGCATGGGCCTGGCCCTGGAGCCCTCTCCTCCATCATATCCATCACGATCCTCCTTCGGGCCTCCGGATCCCTCAGCCTCTCCATCATCCTCTCAGTTCCACCCTCCTGGGCCCATGGTGGAAGTAGGGCGCTTAGGCCCGTGCTGCCGGCCAGGTATGTGTGGAGGTCGCAGGTGATGTCTAATCCCCTGGCTCTTGCCTCGTCTATGAGGCTCAAAGTCTCCCTAGACCTGCCCCAGGCCCCTATCTTCGCGGGGTGGTGGGATATCTGGACTGGCACCCCGGCCTCCTCGCCAATCTTTATGGCCTCCTTAACCGCCTCGATGAGGGTCTCCCTCTCCCCCCTCACATGGGTCGCGTAGAGGCCGCCATGCTCGGCCACGACCCTGCAGAGCTCCACCAGCTCCCAAGTCTCCGCATACCTCCCGGGAGGGTAGACAAGCCCTGATGAGAGGCCGAAGGCCCCTGCCTCCAAGGCCTCGGCCACGAGGCCCCTCATCTCAGCCATCTCCATCTCTTCAGGTTGCCTATCCTCATATCCTAGGATGATCTTCCTGACAGTCCCGTGGCCCACAAGGGCGGCGACGTTGACGGAGACCCCCTGCTCCCCGAGGCGGTTTAGGTACTCAGAGAAGGAGGACCAGCCCAGCTCTAGGCCATGCTCGGCCAGAGCCCTCCTCGTAGACTCGGCGGCCTCCCCCTTCGCAGGAGCAGCCGAGTCCCCGCAGTTCCCTATCACCTCCGTCGTCACGCCCTGATGGACCTTGCTCTCAGCCCTGGGGTTAACAAGCAATACGATGTCGGAGTGGGAGTGGATATCTATGAAGCCTGGGCATACGACCATCCCCCTCGCGTCTATCTCCTCCCCAGAGGCTGAGGCTCCAGCCCTCATCAAATCGGATATTCTCCCATCCTCGATCCCGACCTCAGCCCTGAACCAGGGGTTCCCCGAGCCGTCGAGAACCCTGCCACCCCTGATCAAGAGATCATACAAACTGTGTGAAGCTGATGCTAGATGGTTATTTAAATTTGACACTCGTCATCTCTTGAACCTTCTTCGAGGTCTTCCTCTAGGAGTTTCAACAGCCCTTCGAAGTAGCTCCTTCTAAGGCGCGGCCCCTTGCCTATGCCCGGGCACTCCTCGGTGTGGGAGAACCTCAAGCCCTTCCCCCAGACCCTCTCAAGCTTGAATGGGTAGAAGCGGCATATGATGGGCCTCAGCTCGTAGATGGAGCAGAGGCCATCCCTTAGGAAGATGCACCTCCCATCATCCTTCCTCATCAAATATCTGAAGGGCTTCTCCCCCTCCACCTCCAAGGCGAACTCCCCAACCCCCCTCGAGAGGGCCTCAGATATCCTCCTAGCCTCGGCCTCGAGGAGGAGGATCCTCCTCTCCCTAGGCCCCACATCCATGCAGCAGAGGGCGCACTTTAGACACCTGAAGTGGACACCCTTTGGATACTCGAGCCTCAAGGCTTCCACGACTCATGGAGGTCGGATTCCCGGCGGTGGGCGAGGGGCCTTTAGGCCCCATTCCAGACCCCGGCTTGGGTATTCCCCTCCCTTACATCTCCTCTCTGGAGGGTAGATGTTATAAATGTGTGGGAGAACTTCCCCTTCGGTGGATGGGATGCTCTTTGAGTGGAGGGTTTACGAGGTTGTCCCTGGGAGGATGGGGGCCCTGCACGAGAGGTTCCAAAAGGTCGCCCTGAGGCTCTTCGAGAGGCATGGGATAAGGGTTGTGGGCTTCTGGGAGACCTTCGTTGGAACCTCCAACCTCCTATACTACATGATAGCCTGGGAAGACGCCTCCCAGATGGAGAGGGCCTGGAACGCCTTCAGGTCCGATCCGGAGTGGATCAGGGCAAGGGAGGAGACGGAGAGGGAGGGACCCCTGGTGGAGAGGATCCACAACATCCTCCTGAGGCCAACCCCCTACTCCCCCCTGAGGTGAGAGGCGGGAGGCTCAAACCCCATTTTCTTTAAGCTCATTAAATCAATTGGATCCTCAACACCGCAGAGGGCTCATCAGGGTGCCTGTGAGTTCGAATTGCCGCATCTCTCATGTTGCTTTTCATCGGCATCCCCATCCCCTCATATTTCTACCCTTTCTATTCTATTGGTATCCTCTCTCCGATCCCTCCCCCCTTCTTAGGTAGGTAAACCTCCAATATCCCATTCCTGTATGTCGCCTTCGAGGCCTTGGGCTCAACCCTTGAGGGGAGCTGCACCTCTTTCCGATACCTTCCATGGGGGGAGTCGGCGCGGATGGTCAACCTCTCCTCCGTCGCCTTCAGGTCGATCTTCTCCTTCTCCGCTCCTGGGAGTTCGGCCACCACCTTAACCTCCCTCTCCGTCTCGATGACATCCACCAGAGGCTCCCTCTCCCCAGAGGATGGGGCCATATGGCTCTTGAGCCTCCTAAACCCCTCAGCCTTAACCCCCTCAGGGGTGAGGTGGATGCTGAAGGGCTCTCCAGCCACGAGGCCGCTTATCTTCACCTCGAAGTCTATGGGCCAGAGGCTCCTCCGCCCCCTATTCCAGAGGGACATCCAAGCCTCGAGGAGTCCCCATGAGCCCCTCCTGATAACCCTTTCCCTTCGGGGTCTCGACCTAAGCCTCAGGGCCTGACCCGGGAAGTGGGCAGCTCTTCGGGCTCATCCCCTGAACCATCTGGCTTAAATGGGATCGCTTTTAACCCTCCTCGCTCAAGTGGCTTTGGGATGCTGCTTGAGGGTAACGAGGGTTGAGATCATCCCTGTCGACATCCCGAGGAGCAGGGTTCTCACCCTATCCCACTATGGGAGGCTTGGGGAGGGGAGGCCCGTGGAGTTCGTCCTCACCAGGGTCCACACGGATGAGGGGATAGCCGGATTGGGGGAGTGCCCTCCCCTCCCACCCCTATCCCCGGAGTCCCAGCCCGTGATAGTGGCCGTCCTCAAGAACTGGATAGTCCCGAACATCCTCGGCCTGGACCCCTTCGACTTGGAGGAGGCCTGGAGGAGGATGGACCACTACGCCCCAACATACCCCATGGCCAAGGCCTCCATAGATATGGCCCTATGGGACATAATGGGGAAGAGGCTGGGGATGCCCCTCTACAGGCTCCTCGGGGGAGGGGGCCCCTTCAGGATCCCCCTCGTGGGTCTCATAGGGCTTGGAGAGCCCGAGGAGGTCGTGAAGGAGGCTGAGAGGTACGTCTCAGAGGGTTTTGGGGGGTTGAGGTTGAAGATCGGGCCTGGGAGGGATGTGGAGTGCGTCAAGGCCTTGAGGGAGGCCTTCGGAGATGTCGACATAAGGGTGGACTGCAACCAGGCCTACTCGAGGGCCGGCGCGGTCAGGGTTATAAGGGCCCTGGAGAGGTTCGAGGTCGAGCTCGTGGAGCAGCCCACCCCCTGGTGGGACTTCAAGGCCCTCGCCTATGTGGCCAAGAGGGTGGAGACGCCCATCATGCCCCACGAGTCGATCTACCTCATCTCGGACGTGAAGGCCCTCCTCGACATGGAGGCGATAGGGGTCTTAGGCCTGAAGACCTACAGGCCCGGGGGAGGCGTCACGAGCGCTAGGAGGCTGCTGGAGGCGGCGAGGCTGCTGAACCTCCCATGCCTCATGCACGACGATGTGGAGCTGGGGGTCTCCCTAGCGGCTGCAGCCCACATAATCACCGCCTATAGGGGGGTTATAACCCACCGGTGTGAGCTCTCAGGCTATCCTGAGTGGCTCTCAGACGATGTCGTGGCCAGCCCCATGAGGTTCACAGGGGGCCATGCCACGGCCCCTGATGGGCCAGGCCTGGGGGTGGAGCTGGATATGGGGAAGGTGAAAAGGTACTCTAAGGAGGTTATAGAGCTCGAAGAGCCGGTTAAACATCCCTGAAAATGGGGGAGGACCCTTCCATGGGGCTGGAGGCATCCGCCCATCTGGTTTATTCGAGCCTCATATCCTCCTTTAGGGCCTTGACGATCCGCTCCGTGACTATCGGGATGAGCCTCTCGGCCAGTTCAGCCCTTGCGAGGGTTGGGTCTCCTATCCCCCCATCCAGGTACTCATCCTCGAAGTAGGCGGCTGAGGGGGGCCTGGTGAGGGGGCGGGGTGGGGCCTCAAGCTCGTGCCTATGCCTCTGCCTCCTCATCTTCTCCTTGTCGACTAGGTCCGGCCTGAAGTGGAGGACCATGCTCGTCTCATAGTAGCAGGCGTGGCCGTATGAGACGCCGGGGAACCACCCCTTCACGATGTCCGCGGCGAAGCTGCTCCAGCCCACGAAGTAGACCTTGAGGCCTATCTCCCTCTCGATCCTCATCCTCGCAAGCTCTATGGGGGCCTGGTTTCCCCCATGATAGTTCACGATGAGGAGCCTCTTCCCACCATGCTGCTTCACGCTCCAAGCTATATCCATCAGCACATCTATGTAGGTCTCCTCCCTCAGGGTTATGGTTCCGGGGAAGTGGATGTGGTGGAGGGACTGGCCGTAGACCAGGGTTGGGAGGACGACCATCCTGAGCCCCTCCGAGTGGAGGGCCAGGTACCTGGTGAGCTCCTCAGCCCTTATGCTATCCGTGGAGAGGGGGAGGTGGGAGGAGTGCTGCTCCATGCTCGCCGTGGGCAGGACGATGAAGTCGGCCTTCTCGAAGGCCTCCCTAGCCTCCTCACGGGTCATCTCCCAGAGTAGAACCTTCCCAGACATATGCAACAAGATGAAAGAGCCTAATAAATAGAAAAGGCTTTGCAGGAGGCTTATGTGACGCCCGGTCTCATGGCGAATACAACTCCTAAAAGAGATGTTCAAGGCAGATATCGATGAAGATCAATGCCAAGTTTGATCTCAGTTTATAGGGGTCAGCTCCTCCTGGTCTCTCTATCCCGAGGCGACTATAAACCCTGACCCTCGAAGCCTTCGGGAGGCCTCATCGACCCTCCCTGACCCTGAAGGCTGGAGCAAGGTTGGCGAGGAGGAGAACGGATGAGAGATAGAAACATGCATAGACCCCATAGAGGTTCATCAAGGAGGACATCACTATCGGACCAAAAACTGAGCCTAAGTCGAAGGATGTCCTATAGGTTCCTATGGCCACGCCTCTGAGGGGTTCACGCACAGACTCGGCGGCCAGGACAGGGCTGACGATCCAGATGGCGCCCGTGGCCACACCGAGGGCGAACATGAGGATTGCCAAGGGGAGGGATGAGGAGGCCATGCTCAAGGCCACGGTGAGGAGGGCTGAGGAGGCGATGCCGAGGACGAGGACGGGCCTTCTGCCAATCCTATCAGACGCCGCCCCCATTATCGGGACCGAGACCACATGGCCTATAGACCTCATCCCCATGAGGAGGCCTATATCGGTTAGGGATAGGCCCAGCCCCTCATTCGCGTGGATGGGGAAGACCGTGAAGAGGACCCCCTGGGTCAATATGAACTCAGAGAAGATGGCGCAGCAGGCGATGAGGAGGTTCCTGCTCCCGAGGACCTCCCTCATGGAGGAGGATGAGGGGGGAGGGGCCTCAGAGGCGGTTGACCTACCTCTTAGGCCCGATGATGGGAGGAGGATGAGGAGAGCCGCCCCCACCATTAGGGAGGAGAGGAGGAAGCTCGACCTGAAGCCCAGGATGGAGATGATGTAACCGCTCATCATGGATCCGACGATGCTGCCGAGAAACTCTATGCCCTGGAAGAGGCCCATGGCCCCCCCTCTCCGCCCTGCCCCGGAGACGTTGACGACGAAGGTCATGGCCACCCCGAAGAAGAAGGGGGGGCCGACGCCGGCTAGGATCCTGGCCAAGATGAGCTGCGTCGGGTTGGAGACGAAGGAGCAGATGAGGTTGCCCAGGGCTATTAGAAGGAGGCCCAGGACCATCAGCTTGTAGTAGCCCATCCTCATCAGTATGAAGCCGCTAGGGATCTCCAGGAAGACCCTGCTCACCCAGTAGCCCGCCACGGCCAATCCAATATAGAGGCCTGAGGCACCTATGCTCTTCGAGAAGATGGAGAGGAGGGGGTTGACGAGGCTGGAGCCGACCATCGTCAGGAGGCCGACGGCGCAGAGGAGGAGGTAGGCCGCCCTAAACTCCTTAGGAGACATCCGATTACGGTTGGCATTCAGGATTTAAACCTTACCTGATCTCATCATCGACGCCTATAATACATATACATTTAAATAGAGTAAAAATCTGGAAGTTTACTTAATGAATGAAGAGGCTTTTTGCTCTGGCACTAGATTTGGAGGTTTTTTTCCCTCAAGAGCTGCTCTGACATTTTCTATGCACATTAACGCCATGGCTCTTCTCGTCTCAACGGTGTATGAGCCTATGTGAGGTGTGAGAACCACATTATCCAATTTTATGAGGGTACTGTCACCTTGTAGGGGCTCTTTTTCATATACATCTAATCCTGCTCCTGATATCCATCCCTCCTTCAGGGCTTTGCATAGAGCCTCCTCATCTATAACCTGCCCCCTCGAAGTATTTATCAGATATGCCGTGGGCTTCATCATCCTCAGCTCCCTCTCCCCTAGAAGCCTTCTAGTCCTGGGCGTCAACGGGACGTGCACCGATACGTAGTCGGAGGACCTCAAGAGGGTCTCAAGGTCCACATATCGCAACCCCAAGGAGGCCTCAGCCTCCCTCCTAGGCTCCAGGTCGTGATATAGGACCCTCATATCGAAGGCCTTGGCCCTCCTCGCCACCTCGTATCCTATTCGCCCCAGGCCTATTATCCCCAAGGCCTTCCCTCTGAGGTCAACCCCCATCAGGGGCCTAACCCTCCCCGGCCTCCACCACTCCTCCCTCACATACCTATCCGCCTGTATCAGCCTCCTAGAGAGGCAGAGGATCAGGCCGATGGTGAGGTCGGCCACGGCGCCAGATAGGACGCCGGGCGTATGGGTCACATATATACCCCTCCTCGTGCAGGCCTCGACATCCACCGTGTCATAGCCGACGCCATACCTCGCGACGATCCTAAGCCTCCGCGCATGCTCCAGCAGCTGGTCATCCACGGGCTCAAGGCCCAGGACCATCGCCTCCGCCTCCGAGACCTCCGGGGGATACTCCCCGCCTCTAAAGGTCTTGAAGGAGAGCTCAGCCAATCCGCCCAGCTCCTCCTCGAAGAGGCCGGGGTTGTCGGAGCCAACCCCAGGCGAGACCAAGACGAGGGGCTTAGACCTCAAGGGGCAAACCTCCACGAGTTCTCAGAGGGGCCGACACGCTAAAAAGATATTTCATGATGGAGGCTGGAGGTATTGGCTGGAGACTGATCCTAACCCGTTGAATGCTCCTCTTGAGGGGTCCTCTCAGAGCGACATGTTTATGTATGCATATCACTTATCCCTCCTGGGTGCGGCGGCCTCACTGGGCCGAAGGGCTCAAGTGGATGTGGGAGATTTGGGCCTCGAAGGGATGGCTGTGGATGGGTGGGGGCGCCCGGTCAACGACCTGAGGATATCCCTGACCCAGAGGTGCAACTTCAGCTGCCTCTTCTGCCACAGGGAGGGGGAGGAGGATGCTGAGGGGGAGGCCACTGTGGAGGAGTTGGAGAGGGCGGCAAAGGTGGCGTCCAGGCTGGGGATAAGGAGGTTCAAGCTGACCGGGGGGGAGCCCCTGATGCGGGATGACATCATCGAGCTGGTGGAGAGGATCTCCAGATATGGGGAGGAGGTCTCCATGACCACCAACGGCTCCCTCCTGGCGGATAGGGCCATGGCCCTGAGGGAGGGGGGGCTGAAGAGGGTGAATGTGAGCCTCCACTCCATCAGGCGGAGCGTCTTCCAAAGGATAACTGGGGTTGACGCCCTGGAAGAGGTGGAGGAGGGGGTTGAGGCGGCCATAGAGGCAGGCCTCCACCCGGTCAAGCTGAACATGGTCGTCATGAGGGGTGTGAACTCCGAGGAGATATCTGAGATGATAGAGTACTCTAGGGGCAATGGCTCCATCCTCCAGCTCATAGAGTTCCAGCCGATCGGGCTGGGAGCCGCCGACTGGAGCAGGCTCCACTACGACCTCAACCCCGTTGAGGAGGTGCTGATGAGGAGCTCCGAGAGGGTTGTCGAGCGCCAGCTCCACAGGAGGAAACAGTATCACCTGATGGGGGGAGGGGTCGTTGAGGTTGTCAGGCCGATGCACAACTCGGAGTTCTGCAGGCACTGCACGAGGATGAGGATGACATCGGATGGAAGGCTTAAACCATGCCTCATGAGGGGCGACAACCTCGTCGAGTTCGTCTCCCTGATGAGGGGCGGAGCCCCCGAGGAGAGGCTTCTGGAGGCCTTCAGGGAGGCCGTGGCATGGAGGGAGCCCTACTGGAGGGATTAGTTGAGGATAAGGATCCGATACTACGCCTCATTAAGAGAGCTCATAGGAACCAGCTCAGAGGAGCTGGACCTTGAGGAGGGGTCTAGGGTAGGAGACCTTATGAGGGTGATCATGGGCCTGCACGAGGCCTTGAAGGGGTTGAAGGGGATCCTCATAGCTGTGAATGGGGAGTACGTGGAGATGGATGAGGAGCTGAGGGAAGGGGACCTCGTCGCCCTCTTCCCACCCCTAAGCGGTGGTTGAGATGATAGAGCTGAGGAGGGAGGACTTCTCCATAGACGAGGCCCTGGGCCGCCTGCTCAAGGGCGGGATGGGGGCAGTGGTTATCTTCCTAGGGGTGGTGAGGGATGAGTCTAAGGGAAAGGCTGTCGAGAGGGTTGAGATAGAGGCCTACGATGAGATGGCGATGAGGCAGCTCGAGGCCATCAGGAGGGAGGCCATGGAGAGGTTCGGGGTGAAGGAGGCCCTCATAATCCACAGGCATGGAAGCCTAAAGGCGTCGGAGAGGATAATGATGATAGCCGTCGGGGCAGCCCACAGGGTGGAGGCCTTCGATGCCTGCAGATACATAATAGAGAGTATCAAGGTGAGGGTCCCGATATGGAAGAAGGAGATAACACCAGAGGGGGAGTTCTGGGTGGAGGAGGCTGGGAGGCAAGGATGAGACCTCCAAGGATGGTCGACATCTCCGGCAAGGGGGAGACCCAGAGGCTGGCAGAGGCGATTGGGAGGATAGAGCTCAGAGGGGAGACCATCCAGGCGATAAGGGAGGGGAGGGTGGAGAAGGGGGACCCCCTCGCCACGGCGGAGATCGCGGGGATTATGGCGGCGAAGAGAACCTCGGAGCTCATACCCCTATGCCACCCGATCCCACTATCCTCCGTGACGGTGGACCTCAAGGTGGCCGAGGGATGCGTCGAGGCGAGGTGCACGGTTAAGGCCAGCTACAGGACGGGGGTGGAGATGGAGGCCCTTACAGGGGTGGCGGCGGCCCTCCTCACGGTCTGGGATATGGTCAAGTACATGGAGAAGGATGAGGAGGGCCAGTACCCAACGACGGCTATCAGGGAGATAAGGGTGGTGGAGAAGAGGAAGGGGTGAGAGGATGGAGGAGCATAGGAGAGACCAGAGGGTCGAGGCCTCCTGCGCCGTCATAGTCACAAGCGACTCCAGGAAGCCAGAGACGGATGAGACGGGGAGGGAGATGGTCAGGATCCTAGAGGAGGCGGGCCACAGGGTTGAGGCCTACGCGATAATCAGAAATGATGAGGAGGAGATCAGGGAGGCGGTGTCCAACCTCTTGGAGAGGGATGGGATACAGGTCATCATAACGAGCGGTGGGACGGGGATAAGCAGCAGGGACAACACCATAGAGGCGGTCCTCCCCCTCATGGATAAGCCCCTGGAGGGTTTCGGAGAGCTCTTCAGGAGGCTCAGCTACGAGGAGGTGGGGGAGGCCGCCATCCTGAGCAGGGCGACAGCGGGCGCCGCCAAGGGGAGGCTGATATTCTGCCTCCCAGGCTCCAAGAGAGCTGTGGAGCTGGGCCTCAGGAGGATAATCCTCCCAGCCCTGGGCCACATCCTATGGGAGGCGAGCAGGTGATGAGGCCCTTCAAGCGGCTGATGTCGAGGGAGGAGGCCCTAGCCGTGATATCGGCCAACATGAGACGCGTCGAGAGGCTTGAGAGGATCCCCCTCGAGGCCGCTGCGGGGAGGGTTCTGGCCGAGGACGTCTCAGCCGAGTTCGATGTCCCCCCCTTCAGCAGGGCCGCGATGGATGGATACGCCGTCAGGGCAGAGGACACCTATGGGGCCTCCCCCTACAACCCGAGAAGGCTGAGGCTGATGGGGGTACAGCACGCCGGAGAGTGCTTTGAGGATGAGATCCGACCCGGAGAGTGCCTGGAGGTGGCGACCGGAAGCCCCATCCCGAGGGGGGGAGATGCCGTGGTGCCGATGGAGTACGCGGGCCTGACCGGGGGATATGTGGAGGTGATGAGGCCCGTCCACCCAGGGGCCAACATCTCCCCGGAGGGGGAGGACATGAGGAGGGGGGAGACCGCCTTGAGGCGTGGGGAGCTCCTAACACCGGGGAGGGTGGGAGCCCTCGCAGCCCTCGGCCGAGACTCCGTTATGGTATTCTCCAAGCCGACCGTCGCGGTCATCCCGACGGGCTCAGAGGTTAAGCCCCCAGGCAGCCCCCTAGGGAGGGGCCAGGTCTACGATACCAACTCCTACACCCTATCCGCCATAATCTCAGCCCATGGATGCATCCCCATAAGGTTCCAGGTGGTCCCAGACGAGGCTGAGGCCATCAGATCGGCCCTTAGGATGGCGCTCAACCAAGACCTCATCGTCTTCACCGGGGGAAGCTCCGTCGGAACGCGGGACCTCCTAGTAGAGGCCGTGGAGGAGGAGGGGGGAAGGATCCTCTTCCACGGCCTCCAGGTGAAGCCTGGGAAGCCCACCCTCTTCGGCATCGTGGAGGAGAGGCCCATCTTCGGGATGCCCGGATACCCCACCTCATGCCTCAGCAACGCCTACATATTCCTCATCCCGGCCCTGAGGCTCCTGGCAGGGCTGCCCCCATATGAGCCCAGGAGGGTGAGGGGGAGGATGGCCACTAGGGTGGTAGCCTCCACGGGCAGGGAGCAGTTCCTGACCGTCAGGCTCAGGGAGGGGCTGGTATACCCCGCCTTCAAGGAGTCTGGAACCATCACGAGCATGGCCCACGCCGACGGATACATAACCATCCCGATAAACGCCGATGTCATAGAGGAGGGAGAGGAGGTAACGGTGACCCTCCTAGAATAGGAGGATAGAGATAGCCGAGCCGATGGCGGGGAACCTCACCCCCACAAGATTTTTCTTATCCCTCGATGCTTTCCACTCGAGGTTTGTCCGATAGGCAGCTGCTGGTCAGCAAGATAGAGAACGGCGTGGTGATAGATCACATACCCGCGGGGAAGGCGTTCCTCGTCCTCAAGCTCCTCAGGCTCGACCCATCGGCGAGGGTCCTCCTCGCCATAAACGTGGACAGCAGGCGCCTCGGCGTCAAGGACATCATAAAGGTCGAGGGGAGCTACCTCACATCTAGGGAGATAGAGCTGATCGCCCTAGTGGCGCCCGACGCGACGCTGAACATCATAGAGGGCTGGAGGGTGAGGGAGAAGAGGCCGATTAGGGTTCCAGGGGAGGTGAAGGGGGTCTTCAGGTGCCCAAACCCGCTTTGCCCAACCAACTCGGGGTACTCCCCCCCAAGGCCAACCTTCAGTGTGGAGGCGGGGGAGAGGATAGAGGCCTTGAGGCTCCACTGCCATCACTGCGGCTCGATCCAGTACTACGGCTCCATCATCGAGCAGATAGAGGGGGGAAGGCTGAGCCTTGAGGGGGGCGGCCTCGTCTCGAAGGGGAAGATCGAGAGGGTCTTCCTCGACCTCCTCCTAAGGAAGGGCGCATTGCGCCTCCCCCCCAGCGCCGGGGAGCCCTTCATCCTCAAGAGCGGCCGCCCATCCCCCTACTTCATAAACCTCGGAGTCCTCACCGACGGCGAGAGCCTGGCCACCTTGAAGTGGGCCTTCGCCAGCTACATAGCCCTCCTCCTCGAGCAGGGGGTCATAGAGGACTTCGAGTACGTCTTCGGCCCAAGCTATAAGGGGATAAGCCTCGCGGCCTTAGCCTGCGAGGGGCTTAACGAGCTCTACGGCATGGACAAGCGATACATGTATGACAGGAAGGAGGAGAAGCCCTATGGGGACACCTCGGCGGATAGGGTGATAGTCGGGGCTGGGTTCTTCAAGCCAGGCCAGAGGATCCTGGTCGTCGACGACACCATAACCACGGGGGCGACAAAGATGGAGACCTTCGAGAAGCTGAAGCTCCTCGGACCCCACAGGGTGGTAGGCCTACTCATAGCGGTGGACAGGCAGGAGAGGATGGGAGACGCCGAGAAGGTGGAAGAGAGGGGGGCAGCGGAGTATATGGAGGCGGAGATGGGGGTCAAGGTCTACTCGATCCAGAATGTTGAGGGGATCTACAGGTTGATAAGGGACAGCCTAGACGAGGAGATGAGGCGCCTCTGGATCGAATATTACGCCAAGTACGGCACCATAACCCTTGAGTAGCCCTCCCAACCATATATAGGGAGAGGATGGCCTTCTCCAGCCATGTCGGAAGCCGAAAAGCTCTTTCTAATATCCTATCCTAGAAGAGGATTAGAACCAGATCCATAAATAAACCCTTTAAGCCTTTCAACATCATTTCGCCATTAAAAAAAGGAGGTGGTTTATGTGATGATTTTTCTCACTTCTTCGTGGTTATGGTGTACTTGCATCCCAGCGGCGTTAGGGCCTCATCTATCTTCTGGATCAGCCTGTTAAGCTCCTCCATGGTCGGCTCCTTAAACCACTCGAAGAAGAAGTCATACTCTCCTAGGAGCTCGCCGGACTTGCTTATCAGCTTGCCGCACCGCTCTATCGGAACCTCTATTCCGAGGGAGGTGCTGAAGTACGTCGATACGCCTACCTCTGTGCCGAAGGTTGGCATGTCCTGGACGATGAGGCTATCCATTATGCAGACCTCCGGCATCTCCACAGCGATCTTCTCAAGCTCCCTGATGGCCTTCAGAATAGGCGGACCATAGATCTTTACGTAACTCCTCACCCGAAATCCCTCCAAATATCTCAAGATCATATGTTTAATAAATATTTATATGGTTCCTCGGCCAAGCAGGGGATCATCTTTCCATGGAGGGCGGATCAAATCGGGGTTAATCCCAGTAACAACTTCTAGGTTCATGCCTCTCGACCCCTTCGATGAGCCATCTATCTGGGCGAGAGGATCCCTCGCCTCTCCCCCTGGCTGAGATGCAACAGATTTATAGTTGGTCCATCAAATCTAGTGGAGGCTTGATCCCCTATGGTCTATGACTTCTTGACCCTCGACGATGTCGAGGTCGAGGGGAAGAGGGTCTTCCTCCGCGTCGATATCAACTCCCCCCTGGATCCCTCGACCAAGAGGATCCTCGACGACTCCAGGATAAGGGCTGTCGTGGAGACCCTCAGAGACCTCAAGGGGGCCAGGGTCGTCCTCGGAGCCCACCAGAGCCGACCTGGAAGCTATGACTTCACCTCCCTAGAGCCCCATGCGAGGGTCCTCCAGATGTACCATGGGAAGGTCACCTTCGTGGACGACATCATCGGCCCGAGGGCAAAGATGGCGATAGAAACCCTTACACCGGGCGAGGTCCTCGTACTGGATAACCTCAGGATGCTTCCGGAGGAGAACAGGAGCATGCCTCCAGAGGAGCTGGCGAGGACTGAGCTCGTCAGGTCTCTAGCGCCATACTTCGACCTGGCCGTGAACGACGCCTTCGCCGCGGGGCATAGGAGCCAGCCGAGCCTCGTGGGATTCGGGGAGGTCCTGCCGATGGTGGCTGGGAGGCTCATGGAGAGGGAGCTCAAGGCCCTAAATAGGGTTCTGGAGAGCCCGGCCAGGCCCTGCATCTTCGTCCTAGGGGGGGCAAAGGTGGAGGACAGGCTCCCAGTGATCAGGAGGGTGCTCAGGGATGGGATCGCCGACAAGGTCCTGCTCGGAGGCCTGGTTCAGGACCCCTTCCAGCTGGCCCTGGGCCGAATGTCGAAGAGGCTTGAATCCATCGACGAGAGGGGGAGGGCCAATGTCAAGGAGGCCGAGGAGCTGCTGGAGAGATATGGAGAGCACATAGAGCTTCCCATAGACCTGGCCCTGGATGTGAGGGGTGAAAGGGTTGAGGTGAGCGTGGATAAGCTGACGGGGGAGACCAATATCTATGATGTCGGCCTCAACACGATAGCCCGCTTCTGCCACCATGTCAAGACCGCTGGAACCGTGGTAGCTGAGGGGCCCCTAGGGATGTTCGAGAGGAGGGGCTTCGACATAGGGACCAAGGAGCTCCTCAGGGCCATGGCCAAGTCTAAGGGGTTCACCATAGTGGGAGGAGGACACCTGGGCTCCATGGCCTCGATGCTGGGCCTGGAGAGCGGAATTGGACATGTGAGCACAGGGGGAGGAGCGATGCTCACCCTCCTAGCCGGAGAGAGGATGCCGGTCATAGAGGCCCTCGAAAGGGCGAAGAAGAGGTATGGGGCCACCGTAACCCGTTAAGGTTAAAAAATCCCTCGGCGACTAGAGGGACTGGGGCCGTGGTCCAGCTTGGTCTAAGATGCGCGGCTTGGGCCCGCGAGGTCCCCGGTTCAAATCCGGGCGGCCCCACCTTCAAACTTCAGGGAGACCTCCACCCTCCTCTATGTTCAAAGGACCCTTTGAAGATACTTCGGTTTAGTTTCATCTAAAGCGGGTGAAACCTGAACTCCTGCAGTTCGGATAAGGAGCAGGATGAGGGACATCCAGAGGGTGAGGCCTACGGCTATGGCGGAGGCGAGGAGGGCCGACTCAAGATGGCTGAGCCTCGTATTTGGAGAGTTCAGTTTCAGCAGGAAGGATTGGGGATCGCCGTTGAGGCTGTAGGTTATGCCGGCGACATACACGGTATCTCCATCCACCGCAACTGATCTGGCTAGATCCCAGCCGCTTCCTCCCCAAGTCCTGTTCCAGATGGGCGCCCCTTCCAGGCTGAACTTCATCAACAGAGCGTCTGAAAGGCCTCGGCTAAGGGTGTGGCCTACGACATAGACATAATCTTCCCCCACCGCAACATCCCAGGCATAATCTTCGAACTCTCCTCCGAGGATGCAGCTGGATCTGAGGCCACCCTCCTCATCATACACCAGAAGAGCCGCATCCGCGTCTCCGCGGGGGCTCTGGGTGAAGCCCACCTGGTAGATGCGCCCCCTCGAGCTGGCCTGAGACCAGCAGTAGTTCTCAGCCCCTACACCCCAAGACCTGCTCCAGATGACTCGGCCCTCCAAGTCGAGCTTCGTCAGGAAGAACTCGGTTCTCCTAAGACTATGGGCTTCAAGGGGCTGAGCAAGCCTGGTCCCGCCTAGGTAGATGCCCCCATCCACGGTTAAGGCCCAGCAGTAGTCCGTTCCACCTCCACCGCTCCAGCTCCACTCCAGAAGACCTTCCGGATCATATTTTAGGATGAAGGGGCTTGTGGAGGTTGGAGGGAGACCTCCCACATAGCCTGAGACGTATATCGCCCCCCCCCCCCCC
>JBBIVO010000013.1:23202-27852 GCA_037439685.1 Candidatus Bathyarchaeota archaeon
TGGCCCAGGAGAGGAGGCCATCCGAGTCGTATCTGAGGAGGACAGACCAAGCCCTGCCATCGACGGTGGTGAGGCCTGCGACGTATATCTTCCCCCTCGAAGCAGCTATGCCCCCTGCGAAGTCGTATGAGGGGCCTCCCCAGGTCCTATTCCAGAGTAGGCTTCCCTCCTGGGAGTACTTCAAAAGGTATATGTCCTCCCTTCCTGAGCCGAAGCTCGTTGTGGAGCCGGCCACATAGATCTCCCCTCCATGGACTGCGACCCCCCTGGGGTACTCCAGGCCAAACCCTCCCCAAGAGACACTCCACTCCAGAGAGGAGGAGTAAGGAAGCCTCTCAGCGGCCTCCTTCTCGAGGAGGTAAAGGCCGACGAGGAGGGATTCGGAGAGGGTGAGGGCTAAGAGGATGAAGAGGGGCCTCTTAAGGAGGTGGCTGCAACTTAACGATGATTTCCCAGGCCTATCTCCCGAGAAGAACCAAAGGATCCGACCGTTAAAAAGGTTTAACCCCGTCGAGCTAGGGCGACAAGGGCATCCTCAACCATTAAGCTTGAACATACGAGCCTTCTCATCCCTACGCCATAACCAGGAGAGATGGGAAGCTATGGTGATGGGTGTTGGAGGCAAGCATGTTCCACTCGGCTTCCCCTCTTCCCTACTAAAATTATAAATCCTCCCTTTCGCTCCCTTTATCTGGCCGGGTTGGCTGAGTGGTATAGGCGGCTGCCTGCAGAGCAGCTTCACGGGGGTTCGAATCCCTCACCCGGCTCCTAGAACTTCTCCTGATATAAAGGAGAAGGGAAGGAGAAAGGCTGAACCCCATCTTAATTGGTATCCTTCAGCCTTGGGGGAGAGTTCACATCGAGCATATATCACCTTTTGAGATGAGAGGCCACGCCGATGCGAGGAAGGAAACTATAGAGTAGAGGCCGGGTCTAGAGAATGAAAGTAGGTCTCAGCCCCATCGGCTATTCTAGCCATTAATCTTTTCCCTGAGGCTGGGGCTCATCTCCTTTTGCAGCTTCTTCGCCGTCTCCACGAAGCCATCGCTGTATATTATCTCCCCCTCGTTAAGCACCTCGTGGATGAAGGGGTTTCGCCCCTTCAGCTCCTTTAGAAACTCCTCCGGATAGTATCCTATCACCATCAGCTTCCTGAGATGGTAAAGGGATGATAGACTCCTCCTCTCGATGACCTTCTCGGGGAGGCTTTCAGCTATGAGGATCACGTCGATATCGCTCTCCTCGGTGAAGTCGCCTCGAGAATATGAGCCAAAGAGTATTAGGGCCCGGGGATTCAAGGGTTTAACTCCACCTAGAAACCCCTTCAGCTTCTCATAGGCTTCTATTTTAAGCTTCTCCTTTGGTAACAATCTTCTTAACCTCCTTTAGGATGGAGCTTGCCATCTCAAGAGCCTCCCTCGCCTGGTTCTCGGAGAAGTGCCTCTTGGCTGGGCCGCTTGCAAAGGCGTTGGCATACCTGGTTGGTATGTAGTATTGGTCAAGTATCCCAGCAGATTCTCTAAAAGCTTCAAAACTCGGATCTATTGATGCCAGCTCGTCTAGCAGATCTAGCACCGAGTGCCCCCTCCTATCCAATCCATAGAAGTTTAGAGCAGCCTTCAAGGCCAACTCGGCTGCCTGCTGGGAGTTGAAACAGACCTTCGACCATCTTCCGGTCCTGTAGAGGTCCATGGCCGCCCCGAGGAAATCTTCTGCATCCTCCATCAGATCCTTCGCCCTGCTTACCATCATGGGATCAACCTAAAAGAGTATTAAAGAAGGTTTCTAGTCGGGGTTTTCTAGGAGTTTATGACGTTAATGGATTCTTCACAGCGAGTCTTAGGGTTTAGAGCTCTTGTCAGGACGATTAAACATGAACTTTTGTTACTTTCAATAGCCCAAGTTATTTTATTAAGAGTTTTGGGATGGAAGATTAGCTTCAAAAACCTTAAGCTTAATACAGATCTCACACCTTTATGTCATTAATTCATTTGTCAAAAATAAAATGTGATCTGTTTTTTTATCTTATTCTTGTTTTGGAAGTCTGCTCACCTTATACCTTTTCATGACCAATCTGTAAAGCGATTCGCTGAACTCCTCAGGCCATGTGAACCTCCTGTTTATCAGTTGGACCATCTCCCTTCCCAGCTCCCATGCAGACCTCATTGCCCTCTCATCTCTTCTGATCTCTCCAGGCTCGTAGCCGAATCCGTCCACGGTGTCGGCTATTATGATGCGGTGGCTCCTAAGGGCCTCCACGATAACCTCCAAGGCCCTCGTCTTCCCCTGCCTCCCGGCCACCACCACGGCGGCCCCGACCTTGTTCATCAGCCTCTTCCTCGGATGCTGCAGGGCGTAAAGCCGGTCTAGGAAGGTCTTCGCTTGGCCCGTGACAGACCAGAACCAGACTGGAGAGCCGACGACTAACCCGTCTGCCTCCAAAAGCTTCCCATATATGGGCTGCATGTCGTCGTGGATCCGGCATCGCCCACCCTCCTCGCACCTCCCACAAGCATCGCAGAACCCTATCCTCTTATCTGCGAGGGTTATGAGCTCAGACTCAGCGCCCTCGCTTCGAGCTCCGGCGAGAACCTCTCCAACCAGTATCTCGGTGTTTCCCCCTATCCTCGGGCTGCAGACAACCCCTACGACCTTCAAGCCTCCATCCACCTCTGAAGGCTGAAGGAGAGGGTCTCCCTTGAAAACCTTCCTCTAGCTAAAGATGCGGGTGCAGATCAAGCTCGCCCCCAGAATGCGTGGAGGGAGGGACTTCAAGTCAGCTCAGCCGACCTAGATAGGGTTTAACTTTGGTTATCTTCTCCAGAAATCTCCTGGGGATGCCTTCTTTGGGCCTGGGTTATAGGGGCAGACGGCTATGCATGTGCTGCAGTCCACGCCGTTCTCACACCAGAACTCGTAGCACCTCTCCCCATCCACATACCATTTAAGGGATCCTGGGCTGCTGCTCTTACAGGCGGGCCTCCAACCTGGCTCCGGGTCCATGCTGATGGCCCCTGCCTCACATGCCTCCGCGCAGGCCCTACATCTTCTGCAGGTATCTGTGACCCCGAAATCTATGGGCTTATCGGCCTTCAGGGGCAGATCGGTGAAGACCTTGCAGAGGCGAACCCTGGGGCCATACTCGGGGGTTATCAGGAGGCCGTTCCTCCCGAGCTGCCCAAGCCCTGCATCTATCGCCAGGGGGATGCTCAGGGCTATGTCGTTGCCCGCAGGGATGGCGGTGTACCCCAGGTTCCTGATGAACTCGGCCAGGCTAGATGCTGTGAAGGCCATCTTCGAATAGCCAAGCCCCGTGGCCGCTGAGGCTGGGCAGGCGGGGCTTGTGGCTATCCCGACCCTCTCCATCTCGACGGCGATCACCACCGCGTTCCTCACCCCCTCTGGTAAAGTTAACGGCTCCAAGCTCCTGGTGTTAGCGTAAACCCAGATGGGATCGACCGAGGTTATCCCGACGAGGGAGGCGCCGTAGAAGAGGGCAGCCCTCTTCACCCTCTTCGCCATCTCCTCCTCGTCGTCTACAGCCATCCTCTCCGAGGCCCACCCCTCCCCGAGGAAGCTGGATCCCTTTGGCCGTTCAAGCCTCCTCCAGCTCGGCCACTCTCCCCATGCCTCGTGAACCGTCCAGGCCGCCTCCGAGAGGGCGTAGTCTAGCCTCGTGTAGCCTAACCTCCCCTCAGAAATGTTTTTGAGGGCCTTCTCCCCCATCGTCCTACCATAGACTGGAGAGGTGGGATCCATGAAGACCCGGTTGAAGATCAGGCTCCTCTGATCATATCTCTTCAACCTCTCCCGATCAACGGTATAGGGGGGTGAACTCAACCGTCTTATCTTGAAGGCCTCCTCCGGCGACAACAGACCAGATAACGATGGATTCACTATAAAAATCGTGGGGTTTGAAAGGCTCAACAAAGGTTCATGGGTGAAGGGATCTCTCTGTGGGGAAGCTTTGAATCGAGGTGTGGACACCGAAGCAGATCGGCCTGTTTAGGAGGATTTCTAAAGGTTTGATGGGTTTATTCTATGAGGTCCATGAGGATATCCTTAACTGGCTTCTCCAATGCACTTCTTATATTTCTTAGAACTTTTCTACCTTCATCTGTTATTGAATAATGTTTTAGCTTTCTTTTTCCTTTCTGAAGCCATTCTCCTATTATTAGCCTCTTATTCTCAAGCTCATATAGAAGGGGATATATGATCCCTGAGGTATAGGGCTGCCCAGTCATCCTCCTCATCTCCTTGGTTACCCTATATCCAGACATCCCCTCCCTACTGAGAAGCCACAGGATCGCCACCCGGCTAAGGCCCCTGATGGTCGCCTTGACGAGGCCCTCCTCCTCCCCCAACAATTCGAGGCCCTCACATTATAAGGAGCATGCATAAATTTGAAAGCGATCCTTAAACCCTTTACTCTAAGATTTATTACCCTGATCTAACCTTTAAGGTTTGAATATCCGAGATGGTTCAGGTCTATCATTCATTCCTGAAGGGCCTCCATGGACCCATAATCCTCTTGCTCCTATCCAGAAGGCCGAGGCACGGCTATGGGATAATGAAGGAGATCAAGAGGCTGACAGGGGGGAGCGCTGGGCCAAACACCATATACCCATATCTCCATAGGCTCGAGGAGAG
>JBBIVO010000013.1:27883-30944 GCA_037439685.1 Candidatus Bathyarchaeota archaeon
GAGGGGGAGGAGGGTGAAGCGTTACTCCCTCACTAGGAGGGGGGACGAGCTGCTGAGGAGGGTCCGAGAGCTCTTCAGGAGGCCGATCAGGGAGCTCATCACCTACCTCCTACACGAAGAGGCCTGAGCCGCCTTTAGGTTCTTGAGGAGGGGAACTGGAAAGGTTTTAATAGCCCCAATATTTTAGATTCCGATATATTCCTGCTTAGGAGGGGGAGACCCCGATGGGACGAGGTAGGAGGATCGTTCTGACGGCGGATAGGACCCTCATGAGCGGATATCACGGCCACATATTCCTTGGATTCAGCGCCTGCGTTCCGAGGGGCCTCATCCCGGACAGGCTCTACTTCTCCCTCTTATGCCCCCCCGTCGAGGCCGGGGAGGATGGCTCAGCCAGGTTCGCCCCATGCGGAACAAGGAAGATCGAGGCTGCCCTACTGGAATACGGCTTCAGGAGGGAGGATGTGATGGTGGCCCACCCCGAACATCTGGGGAAGGCGGTGGGCCCTGAGACCAAGGTGCTGGGAGTCACGGAGAACGACCCACTGGGGATAGGCCCGGCCACCTCAACCTTCACCCAGCTCTTCGGAGGGGAGGCCTACATGGCCTTGAAGTTCAGGGAGCTCCTCCAGCACCCATCCATAGAGCGCTACAGGCCCACGATAATCGTCGGTGGGCCAGGGGCATGGCAGATCGACGAGGAGGCCAGGAGGACGCTTAAGATAGACTGCGTCGTTGTTGGAGAGGGGGAGGAGGTGGTAGGCCCCCTCTTCGATATGGCGCTGAAGGGGGAGCCGTTGCCTGGGAGGGCCGAGGGGAGGATCGTAGAGGCTGAGAGGATACCGGTGATAAGGGGGGCAACAATAAACGGCGTGGTGGAGATAGCCAGGGGTTGCGGGAGGGGCTGCGCCTTCTGCATCCCAACGCTCCAGAACTATCGATGCCTCTCGATAGAGCACATCCTGAGGGAGGTGGAGGTGAACAGGAGGGCGGGGAAGGACCCCCTCCTACACGCGGAGGATGTGCTGAGATATGGGGCTAAGGGCCTGGAGATTAACAGGGAGGCGGTGGTCGGCCTCTTCAAGGCGGTGAAGGGCTTTCCAGGGGTGGAGCATGTGGGGATAAGCCACTTCGCCATCGCATCCGTGGCCGCCGCTCCCGACCTGGTAGAGGAGATATCGAAGATACTGGGCGCCGGGGAGGGGGGAGGATTCATCGGTGGACAGACGGGGATCGAGACTGGGAGCCCCAGCCTCATCAGGAGGCACATGCTGGGGAAGTGCAGGCCCTTCAGCCCAGGGGAATGGCCAGAGGTGGTCCTCAGGTCCTTCGAGATCCTATCGGAGAATAGCTGGGTTCCATGCGCCACGGTCATCTTAGGCCTGCCCGGGGAGACGGAGGGCGACCTGGAGAAGACCGCAAGGCTGGTGGAGGAGCTTAGACCCTTCAAGAGCCTCATAGTCCCTCTATTCTTCGTCTCCGCCGGAGGCCTGAAGGGCTCCGAATCCTTCACCTTGGCGAAGATGACCCGAGCGCACGGAGAGGCCTTCATAAAATGTTGGGAGCACAACATAGAATGGATACCCAAGATCTTCGATGAGAGGTTCAAGGGAAGCATAAAGAAAAGGATCATAAGGAGAGGCATCAACCTCATAGTATCCTATGGATTGAAAAAGGCAAGTGAACTTATAAAAAGATGTAGTGAAGAATATGATTATGATATAAAGGAGATGATAAATGACTTCAGAAAGGATACAGTTGAAGTTGAGACCTCCCAGAACAACATATTATCTCCAATTCAAAGATATTAAAGTTTGAGCTCAACCCCTCTTTTTGATTTAAATTATTCTTATAGCGTATTTGAGCATGTCTTGGAGAATAATGCTTCTCTTTTTAGATTCCTCAAATTCACCACAAGTATATGCCAATAAATCTAATGGGATATTTATGTTCATCATTTTTTTGATCATCCAAAACCTCTCACCTATCTCTTTATCTTTGAAGCTGTCTGAAACTATTATGAGGTCAATGTCGCTCTGGAGGAGCCAATCCCCCCTAGCGAAGCTCCCCGTAAGGTATGCCTCCCTGATCCCGACCTCCTCCCCAACCCGTCTCAGATCCTCTATGGCCTCCCTAACCCTTGAAGGGAGGTCATCGGGCAAAGAGCTCAAGGCCAACCCTCTCCACCACCCTCCTCGCCTCATCAACCAGCCTTCGAGCCGTCCTCCTGCTGATCCCTTCCCAGGGCCGTCGAAGCCCGGCGTTTGGATACCTCGAGACCGAGTAGTAGGGCGAAAGCTCAGCTATCGAGGCCAAGCTCTCCTCGTCGAATCGCAGCGCAGAGAGCCTTGCAAGCTCCACCAGGTCATGGGTTCTGGGGGGTACTTCCCTCCTCTTAACCATTATGGCAGCCTTCAAACACTTCTCAAGCGCCTGCTGAGCCGCGAAGAGGGCCCAGTTAGGCCTGCCCTCCCGAAGGGCAGCCTCCGCCTCCTCTAGGTCGACGACGGCGCCATCATACCAGTCTCTCGCCTCATCTCTCAACATCGAACTCTCCAATGGAGGCAAACTCCACTTCTAATCTCTACCTCTCCCCCGATCCTTTTGAGCCTTTATCTCTACTTGATGTCTCGTCCAGATCCGGATGGTTATGGATTGGGGGATTTAGAAAAAGGGGGAGCTAGATGCTTCGGGTTTCTTTAAGGTTTTAAGGCGTCTGCCTTCCAGCCTTCAGCCTCTCAAGCCTCTCGTTCACATACTTCAACCTGGTTTCAAGCGCCTCTTTAGCCCTCTCCAGCGCCTTTATCTCCTCTTCAGCCGAGATGTAGATGGTCATACAGCATGGCCTCGGATGCGGATACCTTATCCGGTGTGGCATGTGGCAGTGGTAGGGGTGGTGCTCATGGGGGTTGCACATATCGCTCAGGAGTAGGAAAACAAAGTTATGTATATAAATGTTACTTATTTTGGCCGTGGAGCCCTATCCAGGCCTTATGGTTAGCCTCCCAGCTTGAGAGGGCTTCTCGAAGCCTGAGAGCTGCCTTGAGGCTATGATGGGCCC